>NZ_JBHXJE010000059.1:0-33370 GCF_042723275.1 Streptomyces sp. NPDC058373
CTCCATTTCAGCCCGGCCGGCGCCTGAGGCCAATGAAGCCCGGCCGGCGCCTGAGGCCAATGAAGCCCGGCCGGCGCCTGAGGCCAATGAAGCCCGGCCGGCGCTTGAGGCCACAGCGAGCCCGGCCGGCGATTGAGGCCCGGTTCAGAGTGGGAGGAGGTCTGGGCGCTTGGCGCTGACGTGATCTCCGGAGGAGACCCCGCGGAGCCGTCGGCCGATCCACGGCACCAGATACTCGCGAGCCCACTGGATGTCGTCGCGCCGCCCGTCGAACGGGGTACGCGGCCGCTGGGCAGGCCACTCCTGCTCGGGATCGGCGGGCACCTCGATCCCGAGGATCTGTGCGGCGCGCAACGCCACCCGGGTGTGGCCCTCGGCGGAGAGGTGGAGCCGGTCGGCGTCCCAGGCGCGGCGGTCCTGGACCGAGCGCAGCGACCAGAGGTCGAGGACCGGGCAGCCGTACCGGTCGGCGATGGCCCGTACATGGCCGTTGTAGGTGGCGACCTTGCCGCGCAGGTGCTTGAGGACCGGGATGCCCCGGGTGTCGAATCCGGTGGTCAGGACCACGGTGCCGACGTCCGAGGTGAGGGCGGTGACCGCCTTCTCGAACCGCTCGGCCAGGTCGTCGGGGTCCGTGCCCGGGCGGATCACGTCGTTGCCGCCCGCGCAGAAGGTCACCAGGTCGGGCGCGAGCTCCCGGGCCCGGGGCACCTGGTCGGCGACGATCTGGTCGAGCAGCTTGCCGCGCACCGCGAGATTGGCGTACCGGAAAGAGTGTTCGGGCTGCCGGTCGGCCAGCAGGACGGCCAGCCGGTCCGCCCAGCCCACGAAGAGGCCGTCGGGACCAGGGTCCCCGACCCCTTCGGTGAAGCTGTCGCCGACTGCCGCGTACGAGGTGAAATCTGGAGGAAGGGAAGTCGTCTCTGCTGTCACGCCGCACATCATTCACCTCATGAAGTGAGTTACGCCACCGTAGGAAGGGGTTGACGCGGGTGACAAACACCACCGGTCAAAGTTCCCCCAAAGGCGGAATAGGTGCAGAGGGCACCCAGGCGGGTCCGGCGGGGTCCGCCGCGCGCCCACGAGTGCTGCCCGTACGCCCCTCGTGCGCGAATCCGCGCAGATCCGGGCACGTCCGCGTCGGCCCCTGGTGCGAACACCTGTCGTATCGTCGAGGCGCGCCCGCCCGCACCCGAGCGGCGGCCGACCGGGAGGAGCCCACGTGACGCAGCAGTCCTCGTCGACGAGGTCGGAGTCGATGCCGGAGCCGGAGCTGACCGGGGTGCGGAACTTCCGTGACGTCGGCGGGATGCCCACGGCGGATGGGCGCCGGGTGCGCGCCGGGCAGCTCTTCCGCAGCGGCCATCTGGCCCACGCCACCGAGGCCGACACGGGATACCTGAGCGGGCTCGGACTGCACACCGTCTTCGACTTCCGCAACAGCGCGGACCGGGCCCTGGACGGCCTCGACGTCGAGCTGCCCGGCGTGCGGAACGTGAACATCCCGCTGAGCGACCCGGCGGACGGCGCCGGCTTCTGGAAGATGGTCCGCGAGGGCGACCTGCCGCAGCTCCGCTCGCTGCTCGGCGACGGCAAGGCCGCGCTGCGGATGACCACCTCCTACCGTGAGATGGTCACCGGGCGGACCACTGAGCACAGCCGCGTGCTGCGCGCCCTCGCCGAGGAGAGCGTCCCGGCGCTGATGCACTGCGCGGCGGGCAAGGACCGCGCCGGGCTCTCCGTCGCCGTCACCCTGCTGGCGCTCGGCGTCGACCGCGAGACCATCGAGGCGGACTACCTGGAGTCCAACGCCCACCACCGCCGCTACCGGATACGCAGGGCCTCCGACTCCCCTGACGCACTCTCGCCCGAGGTGATGGAGCTGCTCAGCCCGCTCTTCGAGGCTCGCGCCGAATACCTCGCGGCGGCCTTCGAGACCATCGACGCCACCTGGGGCGGCACCGAGCGGTACCTGACCGAGGGGCTGCGGCTCACCCCCGAGCTGCGGGACCGGCTGCACGGCCGCCTGCTGGACTGAGCCGGGGGCTCACTGGGCCCGGGTGCCGACCTCGAAGAGCAGGTAGATGAAGCCGGCCAGGAGGTGGCCCACCACCACGTAGACCAGCAGTCGGATCCACAGGCTGGGCGGCAGCCGCTCCTCCATGTCCCGGCGGCCCCGGGCGGGAGCCGGTTCGGCGGGCGCGGCGGGTTCGGGGGCGGGTCGCTCGCTCATGCGGGGCCTTTCGGGTTCGGGTGCCCCGGGCCGAGGCAGGGGGCGCCCGGGCTCTGGAGCAGGGTGTGGACGAAGAGCAGCTCGGCCCCGTCGGCGTCGGCGGCGCCGATCCGGTGCGGGGTGAGCGAGTCGAAGTGGGCCCCGTCGCCGGGGCGCAGCAGGTGCTCACTGTCGCCGAGGCGCAGCCGCAGCCGCCCGCGGAGCACGTGCAGCCACTCCTCGCCCGGGTGGACCCGCACCATGTCGCCCTGCGCGCCGTACGGCACCCGGACCCGCAGCGCCTGCATGGCGCGGCCCGATCCGCCGGCCGGCCAGTAGGTCCAGCCGCCGGCGGGGGCGGGTGCGGCCTCGGCGCCCCGGATGACGGCGTCCCGGTCGCCGCCCGTCTCGCCGAGCAGCGCCGAGACGGTCGTACCGTAGGTACGGGCCAGCGCGAGCAGCATCGGCAGCGAGGGCTGGCGCTGCCCGGTCTCCAGCCGGGAGAGGTGGGCGGCGGACAGGCCGGCGCCGCGGGCCGCAGTCTCCAGGGTGTGGCCCGCGCGGCGGCGCAGTTCGCGCAGGTGGGGGGCGACGGCGGGGAGTTCGCCGGGGCCGTCCGGGTCGTCGGGGCTCATACCTTGATTGAGCCAGAGCTGTGCCTCAGAGGCAACTTCCTTGCCTCTGAGGCAAACCGCCTCCGCCGTACGCTGCCGGGCGCCCCGGCCGCCCGGACGCGGGTCAGCGGTGGGCCACCGCCTGCTTCACCAGGGTCCGTCCGAACTCCCAGAGCAGCCCGCCCTCGTGTGCCTCGTCCATGACCTGGGTGAAGGCGTCCACGAAGCGGTCCACGTCCGCCTCGTCCACCACGAGCGGCGGGATCAGCTTGATCACTTCGAGGTGGTCGCCGGAGACCTGGGTGAGGATGCGGTGCCGGTGCAGCAGCGGCGCCACCACCATCTGCGCGAAGAGCCCCTTGCGGGCCGCCTGGAGCATCGCCCACCGGCTGCGCAGCCGCAGCGACTCGGGGCGGCCGAACTCGATGCCGATCATGAGGCCGCGCCCGCGCACCTCGTGCAGCAGCTCGTAGCGCGGCACGAGGGCGGCGAGGCGGGAGCGGAGCCGCTCCCCCACCCGGCGGACGTGCGCCACCGTGCAGTCGCGTTCCATGACGGCGAGGACGGCCAGCCCGGCGGCCATCGCCTGCGCGTTGGCGCCGAAGCTCGCCGAGTGGACGAGGACCCGGTCCATCGAGGAGTACACCTTGGCGAAGACCTCGTCGGTGCCGAGGGTGGCACCGACCGGGACGTAGCCCCCGGAGAGCGCCTTCGCCAGGCAGACCAGGTCGGGTTCGACGCCGGGTTCGTGCTGGTGGGCGTGGAAGTCGCCGGTACGGCCGAGGCCGGTCTGCACCTCGTCGGCGATGAGCAGCGCCTTGTGGCGGTGGAGGAGTTCCTGGGCGGCGCGCAGGTAGCCGGGCGGGGCGGCGTGGACGCCCTTGCCCTGGATGGGCTCGACGATGAGAGCGGCCACGTCGCCCGCCCGCAGTTCGCGGCGGAGCGCGTCGAGGTCGCCGAGAGGGACGGCGGTGTCGGGCAGCAGCGGGCCGAAGCCGTCGCGGAAGGAGCGCTCCCCGTTGACCGAGAGCGCGCCGGTGGTCAGGCCGTGGAAGGAGTGCGCGCAGTGCAGCACGCGCGGGCGGCCGGTGGCGCGGCGGGCGAACTTCAGCGCGGTCTCCACCGCCTCGGTGCCGCTGCTGCAGAAGAAGGCCCGGTGCAGGTGCGGGGTCTGGGCGAGGAGCCGCTCGGCGAGCAGGCCGGGCAGCGGCGGGCAGTCGAAGCGGGTGAGATCGGCGAGGGAGAGGTCGAGGACGTCGTGCAGGGCCTGCCGGACGACCGGGTGGTGGCGGCCGAGGCCCATCACGCCGAACCCGGCGAGCATGTCGAGGTGGTCGTTGCCCTCGGTGTCCCAGAAGTGGGCGCCCTCGGCGCGCTCGTAGACCTTGTCGAAGCCCAGGGTGCGGAGCATGCGGGGCAACTGCGGGTTGAGGTGGCGGGTGTGCAGCGCGTACCGCTCGCCGCCGCGCTCGGCGAGGAGCCGCCGCAGGTCGAAGCCGGGCGCGGTGTCGGCGCCGGTCGCCGGTGTGCTGCCGTCGACGGTGGTCATGGGTGGTCCCCCTCTCGGTGGAACGCGAGCGGGGCCGGGCGGCGGGTACCGCCCGGCCCCGGCGGGCGTCAGGCGCGGTTGCTGGTGACGGTCTCGCGGGCGGCGCGCAGCGACTCCTTGAGGGAGCCCATGGTGGCGAGGACGGCCGTCGGTTCATAGCCGCAGTGCGCCATGCAGTTGGCGCAGCGGGGGTCCTTCCCCCGGCCGTACTTGTCCCAGTCGGTCTCCTCGATGAGCTGGCGGTACGTGGGGACGTAGCCGTCGCTCATCAGGTAGCAGGGCCGCTGCCAGCCGAAGAGGGAGTAGTTGGGGATGGCCCAGGCGGTGCAGGCGAAGTCCGCCTTGCCCTCCAGGAAGTCGAGGAAGAGCGGGGAGTGGTTGAGGCGCCAGCGCCGGCGGTTGCCGTCGGCGAAGGTCTTGCGGAACAGCTCGCGGGTCTGCTCGACGCCGAGGAAGTGCTCCTGGTCGGGTGCCTTCTCGTAGGCGTAGGCGGGCGAGATCATCATCTCGTCGACCTTGAGGTCGTCGTTGAGGTAGTTGAGCACCTCGATGATGGTCTGCGGCGTGTCGGTGTTGAAGAAGGTCGAGTTGGTGGTCACCCGGAAGCCGCGGCGCTTGGCCTCCTTGATCGCCGCCACGGCCTCGTCGAAGACGCCCTCCTTCGCCACCGACTCGTCGTGCCGCTCGCGCAGCCCGTCGATGTGCACGGCGAACGCGAAGTACGGGGAGGGGGTGAACTTGTCCATCTTCTTGCGCATCAGCATGGCGTTGGTGCAGAGGAAGACGTACTTGCGTTTGGCGACGAGCTGGCCCACGATCTCGTCGATCTGCGGGTGCATCAGGGGTTCACCGCCGGCGATGGAGACCATCGGCGCGCCTGATTCCAGGACCGCGCCGACGGCCTGGGCCACCGGCATGCGCTGCTTGAGGACTCCGGCGGGGTGCTGGATCTTTCCGCACCCCTCACAGGCGAGGTTGCAGGCGAACAGGGGCTCCAATTCGACGATCAGCGGGAACTTCTCCCGCCTGCGCAGCTTCTGTTCGGCGAGATACGTCGCCACCTTGATGGTCTGGCGGAGCGGCATGGCCATCTGGCTCACCTCCGGGGGAGCAGCGAGGAACGGTGCCATTCGTAGAAAGCGGGGATCACGGCACGGAGTACACGGAAAGCCGATATTCCACCGCGTACCGTTCCGATCCGGACCAGCTCGTGCTCTGGAGCGTCCACGACCACCCGGACGGCCGCAACCGGGCGCGGTCCGGCGCGCAGGGCGGTGTACAGGGTGGCGGCGGACTCCATGTCGACGGCGACCGCGCCCTGTGCCCGCAGCCGGGCCCGCTCGGTGCCGCGCACCACGTGGTCGCAGCCGGTGAGCGGGCCGGTGTGGACGGTGCGGCCGGGCACCGCGCGGGCCACCGCGGCGGCCAGTACGTCGGCGTCGGCGCAACGGGTGACGCCGCGCGGGTCGCGGACCTCGTCGGCGACGACCAGGTCGCCCGGGTGCATGCCGGAGCCGAGCCCCGCGCAGAACCCGGTGGCGAGGACCCCGGCCCGGGCCAGCGCCGGGTCCCGCAGGGCCGCGGCGACGGCCCGGTCCGCCGCGGCGGGTCCCATGCCGGTGCGGAGCACGGTGGTCGGCGTCCCGGCGGGGGCACGGGTGCCGGTGCGCAGGGCGAACCGCTCGATGGTGAGGGCGCAGGCGATGACCAGGGGCGCCGGGTCGGCCGCCGGACCCGGCGGGGGTCCGGCGGCCTCGGGGCGCGTCATCAGACGCCCTCGGGTGCTGCTCCGCGGGTGTACCGGCCCAGTGCCGTCAGCGGGAAGACCTGCCGGTACAGGTGGTAGTTGATGGAGAAGTCCCAGGGGAAGCCGGTGCCGGTGTAGTAGGGCTCGTCCCAGGAGCCGTCCTCGTGCTGGGTGTCGGCGAGGAAGGTGACGCCGCGCCGGGCGGCCCTGCTGTCCCGCTCACCGGCGGCGATGAGCGCCATCAGGGCCCAGCCGGTCTGCGAGGCGGTGGAGGCGCCCCGGGCCATCCGGCCCTGTTCGCGGTAGGAGCGCAGGTCCTCGCCCCAGCCGCCGTCGTCGTTCTGCACCGACTCCAGCCAGGCCACGGCACGGCGGATCGCCGGGTGGGTGGTGGGGAGCCCGGCGTCGACCAGGGCGGGGACGGCGGAGCCGGTGCCGTAGAGGTAGTTGACGCCCCAGCGGCCGAACCAGGCGCCACTGGGCTCCTGCTCGGCGAGGAGCCAGTCGACGGCGCGGCGGGTGCGGGGGTCGGCGGCGAGCCCTTCGGCGGCGAGCATCTCCACCACGTGGGCGGTGACGTCGGCCGAGGGCGGGTCGACCACCTCGCCGAAGTCGCAGAAGGGCAGCCGGTTCGGCAGCGAGCTGGTGTTGTCGACGTCGAAGGCGCCCCAGGCGCCGTTCTTCGACTGCATGCCGAGGTTCCAGCGGACGCCGAGGGAGATGGCGCGCTCCATCCTGGCCGTGTCGGGGTGGCGGACCCGGCGCAGGGCGAGCACCACCTCGGCGGTGTCGTCGATGTCGGGGTAGTTGTCGTTGTGGAACTCGAAGGCCCAGCCGCCGGGGGCCAGGTTCGGGCGGCGCACCGACCAGTCGCCGGGGCGTTCGATCTGCTCGTCGAGCATCCAGTCGGCGGCGCGGACGAGCTGCGGGTGGTCGGCGGGGACGCCCGCGTCGGCGAGGGCGATGGTGGCCAGGCAGGTGTCCCAGACGGGTGACTGGCAGGCCTCGACCATCCGGGAGCCGTCCTCGCGGGTCAGCGTGAAGCGTTCCAGCGACTCCAGGCCGGCCCGCATCACGGGGTGGCCGAGGTCGTAGCCGAGCAGGTGCAGGGCGATCAGCGAGTAGACGGCCGGTGGCTGGATGCCGCCCCAGCAGCCGTCGTTCTCCTGGCGTTCCACGATCCACCGTCCGGCGGCGGCCATGGCGGCCTTGCGCAGGGCGCGGGGGGCGACCTTGCGGTACGTGTGCAGGGCGCGGTCCAGCCGCTGGAAGGCGCCGTTCCAGCTGACCAGCGGTGCGAACCGGGTGCGGGGCGCAGGGTTCGCCGGGTCGGTGTGCAGCTCGTCCAGGGGGAAGGGGGCGGGCCGTACGGGGCGCTTGGCGGAGACGATGGTGAGCGGCACGATGGTCTGCCGGGCCCAGCAGCCGAAGTCGTAGATGTTCAGCGGCACCCAGGGCGGCAGGAAGATCAGCTCGGGCGGGAGTTCGGGCAGCCGGTCCCAGGGCCACCAGCCGAAGAGGGCGAGCCAGATCCGGGTGAAGACCCGGGCCTCGGCGATGCCGCCCTGCGAGCGCACCCAGTGGGCGGCACGGGTCATGTGCGGGGCGTCCGGGCTGTCCCCGGCGAGCCGCAGCGCGACGTACGCCTCGATGGTGGTGGAGAGGTCGGGCGGGCCGCCGTGGAAGGTGGCCCAGGTGCCGTCCTCGCGCTGCTCACCGCGGATGAAGAGGGCGGCGGCGCGGGTGGTGGCCTCGTCGCGGATGCCGAGGAACTGGCGGAGCAGCAGGTCCTCGGCGTCCATCGTGACGTTGGTGTCGAGGTCCCCCTTCCACCAGCCCGCGGGGTCCTGGAGGGCCAGGAGGTGGTCGGCGGCCCGGGCCCTGGCCCGTTCCGCGGCGGCGTCGACGGAGGCGGTGTCGAGGGCGGTGGTGTGGAGGGCGGTGGTGTGGAGGGCGGTGATGGTGCCGGTGGTCGTGGTGGTGGGCCGGGCCGGGGCGGGGCGGGAGGGCGCGGCCCCGGCCGGTCCGTTGGTCGTCGCTGTCATGGCGTCCCCTTGGTGCAGTGGTCGGTCTGCGTGTGCTGGGGGTGCCGGGGAAGTCCTGCCGGTCTCCCGGAGTGCCCGGTCTGCTCTCGGCCCGCCGGGACGGAGGTCCGCGCTCGGATCTTCCCTGCTCGGGCGAGGCCGGGAGTGGGGGAAGGAGCTGCGGGGGCCTTCGGGCGGTGCGGTGAGAGTGCGTGCCGGGCGCCGCGGGCGCCGTGCGGGACTGTCCTGACATCCCCTAGGGGTGTGCCGTCGGCCCGCGTCGCTCAGGACGCGGGCCGCCGACAGCGCGTCATATACGGCGGGACGCGCCGTTACTGCCGGTGACCGGGGGCAGGGGAAGGGCGCGCGGGGCCGGGCAGGCGTCGCGCGTCGCGTGTTCCGTGGTGATGGTGATCATCTCTTCCGTACGACGACGAAGTCGGCGAGGGCGGTGAGCTGTTCGCGGACGTGGCGGGGCATGTCGATGCCGGAGAGCGCCTCGATGGCGACGGTGTGCTGGCGGCGGGCCTCCGCCTCGGTCCAGGCACGGCCGCCGGCCTCCTCGATCAGGGCGGCGCGGGCGGCGAACTCGTCCTCCGAGAAGTTCTCGAAGTCGTTGGCCTTGGCGTCGGCGGCGAGCAGGGAGCCGAGACGCTCGGCGGCGGGGCCTTCGGCGGCGAGGGCGGCGACCACCGGCAGGGACTTCTTGCGCTGCCTCAGGTCGCTCCAGGTCTGCTTGCCGGTGGCCTCCGGGTCGCCCCAGATGCCGAGGAGGTCGTCGACGGCCTGGAAGGCGAGGCCGAGGTGGTAGCCGTACCGCTCCAGGGCGTCGGCGGTGCGGTCGTCGGCACCGCCGAGGACGGCGCCGATGGAGACGGCGCAGGCGAGCAGGGCGCCGGTCTTGTTGCCCTCCATCTCCAGGCACTCCTCGACGCTGACGCGCTCGCGGTGCTCGTAGGAGATGTCCTGGGCCTGGCCGTCGATGAGGGCGCGGCTGGCGGCGGTCAGGCGGCGGGCCGCGCGTCCGGCCTCAAGGGTGCCGAGCTCCAGCAGGATCTCGCCTGCGAGCGCGAAGAGGGCGTCGCCGACGAGGATGGCCTGGGCCGGGCCGTGCACCTTCCAGACGGTGTCGCGGTGGCGGCGCTGCTCGTCGCCGTCCATGAGGTCGTCGTGGAGGAGCGAGAAGTTGTGCACCAGCTCCACGGCGACCGCACCGGGGACCCCGGCCTCGGGCGCCGCGCCGGCCGCCTCGGCGGAGAGCAGGGCGAGGGCGGGCCGGACGGCCTTGCCGCCGTCGCCCTCGGCAGGGTGGCCCGCCGCGTCGATCCAGCCGAAGTGGTAGGCGGCGACGGTGTCCATGGGCGGGGCGAGACGCTCGATGGCGGCCTTCAGCACGGGCATGGCGAGGGTACGGCCACGCTCCAGCAGGGCGGCCACGTCCGTGGTGTCACGGTCCGCGTCGGCCGTGGGCACAGTCGGCACAGTTGCTCCTTTGTTTCCAGGACGGGGGGCTGGTTGTCGAGGGCGCCGCGGGTCGGCCCGAAGGTCTCGGCTCACGCGGCCTCCTCGAAGACGGGGGCGGGCCGGGGCCGGCCGAGCGCGCCGAGGGCGTGGGTGGCGGCGTTCAGCCCACTGCGCACGGCGCTCTCCATGGTGGCGGGCCAACCGGTGGCCGTCCATGCCCCGGCCAGGTGCAGGCCGGGCAGGCGGGTGCCGGGGCCGGGCCGCAGGGCGCCCACGCCGGGGCTCGGGGCGAACGTCGCGGTGCGTTCGCGGGTGACGAAGAAGTCCTCGACGCGGGCGGTGCGGGCGGCGGGCAGCAGCCGCTCCAGCTCCGGGAGGTAGCGGGCGCGCAGCTCGGCGACCGGGGTGTCGATCTCCGCCTGGGCGGTCGACTGGGAGAGCGCGAGGTACTGGCCGCGGCGGAGCCCGGAGGCCTCGGTGCGGTCGAACACCCACTGCACGGGCCCGTCGAGGGCGGTGAAGAAGGGGCGCCGGACGACCTTGCGGTCGTAGAGGACGTGGATGTTGAGGATGGGGGCGGTGCCGATCCGGGTGAGCCGCTCGGGGGCGTCGAGGGCGCCGTCCGGGAGCAGACCGTGCGTCTCGGCCGGGGGGACGGCGAGGACGACGGTGTCGGCGGTGAGCGTCTCGTCGCCGGTCTCCACCCGCCAGCGGCCGCTCTCGCCGTCGCCCGCGGCGACGCCGCGCACCCGGGCGCGCAGCACGGTGCGGACGCCCGCCTTGTCGAGGGCGGTGAGCGCCTTGTCGTGGTGGAGCTCGCCGAGGGGGACGTGGGCCCAGCCGATGTCGGCGGCGCCGGGGTCGGAGAGCAGCCCGGTGCGGAAGACCTTGGCGGCCAGGGCGAGGGAGGCGTCGTCGGCGACGGCGTTGAGGGTGGCGACGCCGACCAGGTCCCAGAGGGCGGCGACGGCCCGCGGGCTCTGCCCGTGGCGCCGCAGCCAGCTGCCGAAGTCCTGCCGGTCGAGCGCCGGGTCGGCCGGGTCGAGGCGGCGCAGGGCCAGCGCGGCGCGGCCGACGGCGGCCTTCTCGGCGAGGCTCAGGTGCGGATAGCGGGCGAGGCTCGCGCCGAGGTGGAGCGGGACGGGCAGGGCGTTGCGCCGCAGCCGGCCCAGGCGCCCGCGGCCCGCGTCGAGGACGGGCACGTCGAGACGTTCCTGCACGGGGGCGAGGGCGGCGCCGTCGACGCGGTCGAGGAACCAGCGGTACGCGGTGCAGCAGCGCAGGTAGACGTGCTGGCCGTTGTCGACGGTGAGGTCGCCGCGCTGGAAGGAGAAGGCGAGGCCGCCGAGGCGGGGACGCCCTTCGAGGAGGGTGACGCGCAGTCCGGCGTCGGCGAGGGCGAGGGCGGCGGTGGTGCCGGCGAGGCCGCCGCCGACGACGACCGCCTCACGGGCGGCGGTCCGCTCGTGTTCGGTGGTCATCGGTCCTCCCCTCGGGGCGCGGCCGGGGGGCGGTTCCGGTCCGGTGCGCAAGACGGCGCCCGGGCGGCGCGGGTTGCCTCACGGTCGGCTCCGGTGCTGGGGGCGGTGGGGTTCATGAGCGCCTCCGCCCCGCCTGGCGGCCGATCTGGCGGGCGTCGAACCCGGAGAGGCCGCGCACGGCGACGTACGCCTTCTCATGGCCGGGGAGGGAGACGCGGCCGCGCAGGACCGCGAGCGGGTCGCGTTCGATCCGGTCGAGGAGGCGGCGGTAGATGCCGGCCATGGCGGCGACGCAGGCGCCGCTGCGGCGGTCGAGCAGGGGCAGCAGCCGGTACCCCTCGGCGAACAGGGCGCGGGCCCGGCGGACCTCGAAGTGGACCAGCCCGGCGAAGTCCGACCCGGCTGGCGGGCGGGGCCCGTCGAAGCCGTCGGAGCAGCCGAACTTGGCGAGGTCGTCGGCGGGCAGGTAGGTGCGGCCGTTGGCGGCGTCCTCGCGGAGGTCGCGGAGGATGTTGGTGAGCTGGAGGGCGAGGCCCAGGGTGTCGGCGTGCTCGGGGGCGCGTTCGGCCTGCGGGGCGCCGGGAGCGGTGCCGAAGATGCCGAGCGAGAGCCGGCCGATGGCCCCGGCGACGCAGCGGCAGTAGAGCTTGAGGTCGTCCCAGGTCTCGTAGGTGGCGCCCTTGACGTCCATCAGGACGCCGTCGATGAGCTCGTCCAGTCCGCCGAGCGGGATCGGGAAGCGGCGGGCGGCGTCGGCGAGGGCCACCGCGACGGGGTCGGTGTCGTCCTCGTCGACCTTGCCGTCGCGGACGCGGTCGAGGATGTCGCGGGTGGCGCCGAGCCGGTCGGCCTTCACCTCGGGCGCCAGCGTGCCGTCGCCGATGTCGTCCACCCGCCGCGAGAACGCGTAGAGCGCGGACATGGCGCGGCGCTCGGCGACCGGCAACAGCCGGATGCCGTACGCGAAATTGCGGGCCTCGGACCCGGTGACGGTCTCGCAGTAGCTGTACGCGGCGAGGACCGGTGCGGGCAGGGAGATGCTGTCCTCCACGGTCGGGCTCACCTCTCTCCTCGCAGGGCCGCTCCCACCTCGCGCAGGAGCCTGGGCTTGGTGGGCCTCGGCGGGCCGGGCAGTACGTCGTGTCCGGCGTCGGTGACCGCGGCCAGGGCGGCCCGGCCGCCGCCGACGAAACCGGCGAGCAGCAGCCGTAGCCGGCCGTGCACGCTCGCGATCAGGGGGCCGCCCTCGGCCAGCAGCTCCCCGGCGCGCGCCGCCTCGTAGGCGATCAGGGCGCGCACGGAGGCGGAGGCGGTGGGGGCGGCGAGGTCGGCCTCCTGTACGCGGAACCGCTTGAGGTCCTCGGCGGGCAGGTAGATCCGGTCGCGGCCGAGGTCCTCGGCGACGTCCTGGAGGTGCTCCACGATCTGCAGGCCGGTGCAAACGGCGTCGGAGCGGCGGACGCGCTCGGGGCTCAGGGTTCCGGTGAGGCCGAGGACGAGGTGGCCGACCGGGTTGGCGGAGAGCTCGCAGTAGGCCGTCAGGTCGTCCCAGGTCTCGTACCGCGTGACCAGCTGGTCCTGGCGGTTGGCCTGGATCAGGGCGCGGAAGGGCTCCGGGGTGAGGCCGTGTTCGCGGACGACCGGGCGCAGGGCGGCGACCAGCGGGTGGGCCGGGCCGGGGCCGGTGGTGGCGAAGACCCGGTCGAGGTCGGCCTCCAGCGCGTCCAGGAGGGTGAGCCGGTCGTCGGCGGCGCTCCCCTCGACGCCGAGCAGGCGGGCGTCGGCGCCGCCGGGGGCGAGGTCGCCGTCGCCGATGTCGTCGACGAGGCGGGCGTAGCCGTAAACGGCCATCAGGCCGCGGCGCCAGGCACGGGGGACGAAGAAGGGCGCCACGGGGAAGTTCTCCGCCGCGGCCTTGTCGAGGGTGGCGCGTGCCGGGGCGCCGTGCTGCGCCCTGCCCGGTGCGGTCATCGCCGGCTGCCCCGCGCGGGAACGGCACAAGCCTCGTGGAGCCGGAGATCACCCGTAGCCATTGCCGTCACATCTCCCGTTCTACACTGCCGACCCAAAACATCCCTTTTCGGACACGCCGCCCGCCATGGCGGTGATCGCCACCTGTTCGACTCAGGACACCGCGCCATATCGCCGCAACTGCCGCGAATCAGCACCGGTACAGCTTACGCGGCACGCGCGCCCGTGGTGCGCCGGGGTGTTCGGCAGGTCACAGCGCGCCCCGATCAGGGCAACTCCCGGCCCGCCCGCCGAGTTCCCGTTCCGCGGAACCGGTCGCTCCGCGGGCCGGGGCCCCGGCCCGCCCCGACGAAGGAGGCGGGGCCGGGGCCCCGGTGAACGCCGTGCCCGCCCGCGCGGGCGGTCCGCTACTTGCTGGTGAACTTGTCGTACTCCTTGAGGACGTCGGCCGTCGGGCCGTCCATCCGCAGCTCACCGTGTTCCAGCCAGATCACCCGGTCGCAGGTGTCCCGGATGGACTTGTTGTTGTGGCTGACCAGGAAGACCGTGCCGGCCTCCTTGCGCAGCTCCCGGATGCGCGCCTCGGAGCGCTTCTGGAACTTCTTGTCACCGGTGGCCAGCGCCTCGTCGATCATGAGGACGTCGTGGTCCTTGGCGGCGGCGATGGAGAACCGCAGCCGGGCCGACATGCCCGAGGAGTAGGTGCGCATCGGCAGGGTGATGAAGTCGCCCTTCTCGTTGATCCCGGAGAAGTCGACGATGCTCTGGTAGCGCTCCCTGATCTGCTCGCGGGTCATGCCCATCGCGAGGCCGCCGAGCATGACGTTGCGCTCGCCGGTCAGGTCGTTCATCAGGGCCGCGTTGACGCCGAGCAGCGAGGGCTGGCCGTCGGTGTAGACCTTGCCGCTCTCCGCGGGCAGCAGGCCCGCGACCGCCTTGAGCAGGGTCGACTTGCCCGAACCGTTGGAGCCGATCAGCCCGATCGCCTCACCCCGGTACGCGGTGAAGCTGACGCCCTTGACGGCGTGCACCTTGCGCACGCCGCGCTCCTCGCCGCGCTTGAGGATGCGGCTGAGCGCGGCGGTGGCGCTGCCCTTGCCGCCCTTGGTGCCGTTGACCCGGTAGACGATGTGCAGGTCGTCCGCGATCACCGTGGGGGTGCGGGCGCCGCCCCGGGCGCCCTGGTCCACGTCAGCCTCGGCCATAGCGCTCCTCCGACTTCCAGAAGTAGACGAATCCGGCGATGCCCGCGACGAGCGCCCAGCCGAGGGCGAGGGCCCAGACGTGCTCGGGCAGGTACTTCCTGGTGTAGTCGTCGATCAGGGCGAACCGGACCAGGTCCATGTAGATCGCGGCGGGGTTCCACTGGAGGAGGTCCGTCAGCCACATCGGCAGGTCCTTGTCGGCCAGCATCGCCGGGATGGAGAACATCACGCCCGAGGCGTACATCCAGGTGCGCATGACGAACGGCATGAGCTGGGCGAGGTCCGGGGTCTTGCTGCCCAGGCGGGCGAAGATCAGCGCGAGACCGGTGTTGAAGACGAACTGGAGCGCCAGCGCCGGCAGGATCAGCAGCCACGACCAGGTGGGGTACGAACCGAAGCCCATGACGATCGCGAACAGCACGATCATCGAGAAGAGGAGCTGCTGGAGCTGCTGGAGGGAGAAGGAGATCGGCAGCGAGGCCCGGGGGAAGTGCAGGGCCCGGACCAGGCCGAGGTTGCCCGAGATGGAGCGCACCCCCGACATGACCGAGCTCTGCGTGAAGGTGAAGACGAAGACGCCGGTCACCAGGAAGGGCACGTACACGTGCTCCTCAATGCCCTTCCTGGCCCCGAGCAGCACGCCGAAGATGAAGAAGTAGACCGCCGCGTTGAGCAGCGGCGTCACGACCTGCCAGAGCTGGCCGAGCTTCGCCTGGCTGTACTGGGCGGTGAGCTTGGCCTGCGAGAAGGCGACGATGAAGTGGCGCCGGCCCCAGAGCTGCTTGACGTAGGCGAGCAGGCCGGGCCGTGCCCCGCTGACCGACAGACCGTACTTCTCCGCGAGCTGGGCCGGGGAGAGCCCGTCGTCGGGGGAGGGCGGAGCAGCACTCACGGCGACACCACCGTCCTGCGTTGTCTCACTCACAAGGGGAAACTTTCGTCTTCGGGATACACCGGCGGACCCCCTGGCAGCACCGGGCGGCACGGGGGCGGTCCGCGGTCGGGGACCGGTACGGGCCGAATGGTCTCAGACCCGAGCTTGTCAGATGACGGGAGGTCGGCCCAGCCGGGTGAGCCGCCACACGGTGCGCCACCTCATGGGTCGCCGGGGCCCCGCGGAGGAGGTCCAGCCCTCCTTGAAGCCGCCGAACCACGCCTTCAGCGCGGGCCCGGAGGGCCGCCGCAGCAGGGTGAGCAGCAGCCAGACCCCGAGGTAGACCGGGACCAGCGGGAGAGGCAGGTTGCGGCGGGCCAGCCAGACCCGGTTGCGGGCCACCATGCGGTGGTAGACCGCGTGCCGGGAGGGGGCCGTCGTCGGGTGGTACAGCACCATGTCGGAGCGGTAGTCGATCTGCCACCCGGCGTTCAGCGCCCGCCAGGCCAGGTCGGTCTCCTCGTGGGCGTAGAAGAAGTCGGCGGGCAACAGGCCCGCGTCGGCGAAGACGCGGGTGCGGACCGCGTTGGCACCGCCGAGGAAGGTCGTCACCCGCGAGGAGCGCATCGGGTCGGCGGCGCGGAGCCTGGGGACGTGGCGCCGCTGGGTCTCCCCCGTGTCGGGGTCGGCGATGCGGAAGGAGACGATGCCCAGCGCCGGGTCGGCGGTGAACGCCTCCCGGCACAGCTCGGCGGTGTCGGTGCGGGCGAGGAGCCCGTCGTCGTCGAGGAAGAGCAGGATGTCGACGTCGCGTCCGGCGGGGCCGAACATCTCGATGCCGACGTTCCGCCCGCCGGGGATGCCGAGGTTCTCGGGCAGCTCGGTGGTGCGGACGCCCTCGGGGACCTCCGGCACCGGCGAGCCGTTGCCGACCACGGCGATCTGGACCGGGTCGCCGTCCTGCTTGGCGACCGAGTCGATGAGCGCGCGCAGTTCCTCGGGGCGGTTGCCCATGGTGATGATGACGGCGCCGACCGTCGGGGAGGTGTTGTTCACGGCGGTCACCTCAGCCTGCTCGACACGAGGATGGACACCAGGTGCAGCAGGGTCTGCAGCAGGGCGATGCCGGCCAGGACGGCGATGCCCAGGCGGGTGAAGAAGAGGTCGCCGCGGAGCTGGTCGGCCACCGCCAGGACGATGATCAGCAGCGAGGCCTCGATGCCGAGGACCAGGCGGTGGAACTTGAGCGCGGCCGCGGCCTTGCGGGCGAAGGCCACCTTCGAGGAGCGCGGCTCGGAGGCCGCCTCCTTGACCGGCGGCAGCCCGCCCTGGTGCCGGGCGACCCCGACCAGGTCCGTCTCGGCCTTGATCAGGATCGCGCCGAGTGCCGCCAGGGTGCCGAGGAAGGCCCAGAGCCAGTCGATCCGCCCGTCGCCCCACAGGTCGGCGCCGCGCAGGCCGAGGCCGACCAGGACCGCGGCGTCGCACAGGTAGGCGCCGACGCGGTCCAGGTAGACACCGCCGAGGGAGAACTGCTTCTTCCAGCGGGCGACCTCGCCGTCCACACAGTCCAGCAGCAGGTAGAGCTGGACCATCAGGGCGCCGAGCACGGCGCCCCAGATGCCCGGCACCAGCAGCGCCGGGCAGGCCAGCACGCCGAAGACCGTCATCAGGTAGGTCAACTGGTTGGGCGTGATCCGGGTGGGCACCACGTACCGGTCGACCCGCAGCGAGATCTCCCGCATGTACAGGCGTCCCGCCCAGTGCTCACCGCTGCGCCGGTCCTTCACCCCGGCGGGGTGCACGACCGGGCGGAGTTCAGCTACCGATGGCCTTGGCATAGTCGGCGTAAGCGTCCTTGATCTGGTCGGTGGAGAGGTTGAGGTGCTCCAGGATCGTGTACCGGCCCGGCCGGGTCTGCGGAGCGAACTCCACGACCTGGACGAACTCGTCCACGGTGAAACCGATGTCCGCCGGCACCACGGGCAGCCCGTGCCGCCGCAGGACCTCGGCCATCTGCGCCGACTCCGCGAGCGCTCCGCGCAGGTGCATCGCGAAGGCCGCCCCCATCCCGCACTGCTCGCCGTGGCTGGCGGCGCGCTTGGGGAAGAGCAGGTCGAAGGCGTGGTTGATCTCGTGGCAGGCGCCGGAGGCGGGGCGGCTGTCGCCCGCCACCGACATGGAGATGCCGGTGAGCACCAGTCCTTCGGCCAGTACCTGGAGGAAGCCGTCGTCGCCGACGTCCCCCGGGTGGCGGAGCACCGCCTCGCCGGCCTGGCGGGCCATGGCGGCCGCCAGGCCGTCGATGTCCTCGCCGCGGACCCGGGCCGAGAGCTCCCAGTCCGCGACGGCGGAGATGTTCGACAGGGCGTCCCCGATGCCCGAGCGCACGAACCGCGCCGGGGCCTCTCGGATGATGTCCAGGTCGATGACGACGCCGATGGGGTTGGGCACCCCGTACGATCCCCGGCCCGCGTCGTTGTCGAGGGTGGCGACCGGCGAGCAGAGGCCGTCGTGCGACAGGTTGGTCGCGACGGCGACCAGCGGCAGGCCGATCCGGGCCGCGGCGAACTTGGCGCAGTCGATGATCTTGCCGCCGCCGAGGCCGACGACCGCGTCGTAGCGGCCCGACTTCATGGCGTCGGCCAGCTTGATCGCGTCGTCCAGCGTGCCGCCGCCGACCTCGTACCAGCTCGCCCCGGGCAGGGCCGGGGAGAGCCGCTCCCGCAGCCGGGCGCCCGATCCGCCGCTGATCGCTATCGCGAGCTTGCCGGAGGAGGAGATCCGCTGGTCGGCGAGGACCGAGGCGAGATCGTTGAGCGCGCCGCGCCGGATGTCGACGACGAGGGGCGAGGGGATCAGGCGTGTCAGTACCGGCACGCGATCTCCCTGCCCTTGGCGAGGTCGTCGTGGTTGTCGATCTCGACCCAGCTGACCTCGCCGATGGGCGCCACGTCGATCTTGAAGCCGCGGTTGACGAGCTCCTGGTAGCCGTCCTCGTAGTACAGCTGCGGGTCGCGCTCGAAGGTGGTGCGCAGCGCGTCGGCCAGCTCCTCGGCCGCCTCGCCCTCGATGAGGGTGACGCCGATGTACTCGCCGGTGGCCTCGGAGGGCTCCATCAGCTTGGTGATGCGCTGGACGCCCTTGTCGGGGTCGACGACGACCTTCATCTCCTCGTCGGCGAGGTTCTTCACCGTGTCGAGGGCGAGGATGATCTTCTGGCCGTTGCCGCGGGCGGCGAGCAGCGTCTTCTCGACGGAGACCGGGTGGACGGTGTCGCCGTTGGCGAGGATCACGCCGTCCTTGAGGGCCTCACGCCCGCACCACAGGGAGTAGGCGTTGTTCCACTCCTCGGCCTTGTCGTTGTCGATCAGCGTGATCTTCAGGCCGTACTTGGCCTCCAGCGCGGCCTTGCGGTCGTAGACGGCCTCCTTGCGGTAGCCGACGATGACGCCGACCTCCTCCAGGCCGATCTCGGCGAAGTTGCCGAGGGTGAGGTCGAGGACGGTCAGGCTCTCCTCGTCACCCTCGGGCCCGACCGGCACCAGGGCCTTGGGCAGGGTGTCGGTGTAGGGACGCAGACGCCGTCCGGCGCCGGCCGCCAGCACAAGGCCGATCATGCGGGTTCTCCTTCATCGTGTACGGCGGGTGCTCCTGCGGAGACCCAGAAGCGGATGCTCTCGGCGAGCACCACGAGTGCCACGGCCACGGCGAGAACCGTGAGCGCGACGGTGAAACCTGAGGGGGCCAGCAGCGCGGTGGCCGTGACGACGAGGACGCGGCCCTCGTGCCCGCCGGTTGCGCGGACCAGCGCGCGGGGGGGCGCGCCGCTGCCGCCGCGGATGCGGTAGACCGTGTCGTAGTGATGGTAGGCGACCGCCGCGACCAGTCCGAAGGCCGCGGGGAGCGCCCCGGAGGCGTCGGCGCGGGCCGCCAGCAGCAGGATCACGCCGTACTCGGCGGCCCGGAAGAAGGGCGGCACCAGCCAGTCCAGGACGCCCTTGAGCGGCCGGGAGACGGCGAGCGACGAGCAGAGCACGTAGGCGACGGCGCCGATCAGCGGGCCGACGGAGCCGGCCGGGGTGAGGGCGGTCACCGCGACGAGGATCACGCCGCCGAGCGCCGCCACCGCCGGTGCGGGGAACTTCGCCAGGGAGCGCAGTCGCGGGGCGAGGGCCTCGGCGAGCGGGCCGCTGTCGGCGAGGTCGGCGAGGGCCTGCGCGGCCCGGTCGGTGCGGCGGGCCTTGCGGGTCAGCGAGCGCAGCAGCCGGCCCGCGGTGGTGTAGCAGGCGGCGAAGGCGCAGCCGACCAGCAGGACGACGAAGGTCACCCGGGGCGTGGTGACGGCGGTGAGGACCGCGATCAGCGCCCAGCGCTCGCCGATGGGCAACACGATCATGCGGCGCAGCCACACGGTCCAGCCGACGCTGTCGAGGCGGCCGGAGAGGGCGGCGGTGGGGCTGGTGTTGGCGTCGGCGTCGTGGTTCGCCTCGTTGAAGGAGAAGTCCACGACGTGCCGGCAGGTCTGGAGGACCATCGCTCCCAGCGCCAGCGCCCAGACGTCGTCCCCGCCGCGCGCGGCGCCGAGGGCGAGCCCCGCGTAGTAGGCGTACTCCTTGGCGCGGTCGAAAGTGGCGTCGAGCCAGGCGCCGAGGGTGGAGTACTGGAGGGAGTAGCGGGCGAGCTGGCCGTCGGTGCAGTCCAGCACGAAGGAGAAGAGGAGCAGCAGCCCGGCGGCGACGAAGCCGCCGCGGGTGCCGGTGGCCGCGCAGCCGGCCGCGATCAGCGCGGTGAGCAGCGAGGCGGTGGTCACCTGGTTGGGGGTGAGGCCGCGGCGGGCGCACCAGCGGGCGAGGTGACGCGAGTACGGGCTGATGCAGTGGGTGGTGAAGAACCCGTCGCGGGACTTGACGGCGGTCCGCAGCCGGATCGCCTCGTCGTCCACGGCGGCGACGGCCTGCCGGGCCTCGCTGCGCTCCTGCGGGGCGAGCGGGACGCGGGCGACGAGGGCGCCGAGGTCGGGCCGGTGCACGGCGACACCGTCGGCCTCCAGGGCCCCGGCCAGCCGGTCGGGCAGGCCGGTGCCGGTGCCGGTGCGCAGCGCGGTGTCGGCGCCGGCGGGCGCGGGCGCGGCGGCCTCGGCGTCCAGGGCGCGGGTGAGTGCGGCGCGGGAGGCGTCCTGCACGGTGACGGCGCCGGGGACGGCCCCGGCCGGGAAGCGGGGGTCGGTCAGCCCCAGGCGCAGGGCGTGCAGATGGCCGACGAAGTTGGCGTCCACCAGGGCGACGCGGTCCGCGGGCGGCGCGGTGCGGAGCAGGGCGGCTGCCTCGGTGGCGTCGGAGGCGGTCCGCACGTCGAAGCCCAGCGTCCGCAGTTCGCCCTCGATCGGCGACCCGGGGACCGGCTGACCGGTGACGATGGCGGTCGACAGACGAACTCACTCCTTGGGTGCCGGTGCGGTCCGCGCCGGACAGCTCGGGTGCCTGGGACAACGGCCGGGCGGCACGTCGGCAGAGGCTATCGGACGGTGGGGAACCCGCGTTCACCGCCCGTTCGGTACCTGTTCGCGTCCCGTGCGGGGGCGCGCAGGGCGGGCGCGGCCCGGAGGCCTGCCGTCGCACTCCCGTCCGCCTCGCGGTGTCTGGTGCGCGCTCTCGCCGGACCGGTCGGAAGCCCACGTACGTCCAGTACGACAGCTTCCGCCCGGTCACCGAGAGCACGCACCGGACGCCACGGGGCCGCCCTCCGGGCGACGACGGGAGTGTGACGGCAGACCCCGGTGCGCGCGGCTTCCCCAGTGGGGGCGCGGCGCGGGGCCGCCGCCATCATGGTCGATCAACTGCCCGGCCGACAAACCGCGTCCCGGCTTCCGCCGCTGGTCGCGGCGCATGGCCCCGCTTCGGTGGCGTTCGCCCGTTCCCTCCGCACACCAGCCGGAAGGCACGATTCCGCCAGTCGGCCGCAGGGGGCTCCCGAACGAGTCGCGGAGGGCGCGGAGGAGTCGCCCCACGCACTGACCTGCGGCTCGTTTCCGCAGGTCAGGGGTAATGACAACGGTATTCAGCGCCGTGTTGCCCGATACCCCCCGCCCGTAGTTCACTGTGGGCGGCGGACGCCATTGCCGACGACACCGAACGAGGCGGAGGACACGTCCCATGGGGGCTGGGCACGATCACGGGCACACACACGGTCCCTCCACCGGGACGGCCGCCGCGGCCCACCGGGGCAGGCTGCGGATCGCGCTGGGCATCACGCTCTTCGTGATGGTGGCGGAGATCGTCGGCGGCCTGCTGGCCGACTCGCTGGCGCTGATCGCCGACGCCGCCCACATGGCGACCGACGCGCTGGGGCTGGGCATGGCACTGCTGGCGATCCACTTCGCGAGCCGCCCGGCGAGCGAGAAGCGCACCTTCGGTTTCGCGCGGGCCGAGATACTGGCCGCCCTCGCCAACTGCCTGCTGCTGCTCGGCGTCGGCGGCTACGTCGTCTACGAGGCGGTGGAGCGGTTCTTCTTCGCGCCCGCCGAGACCTCGGGGCCGCTGGCACTGGGCTTCGGCGCGGTCGGCCTGCTGGCCAACATGGTCTCGCTCTCCCTGCTGATGCGCGGCCAGCGGGAGAGCCTCAACGTGCGCGGCGCCTTCCTGGAGGTGGCCGCCGACGCGCTCGGCTCGGTCGCCGTCATCCTCTCCGCCCTGGTCATCATGGCCACCGGCTGGCACGCGGCCGACCCGATCGCCTCGTTGCTGATCGGCGCGATGATCGTGCCGCGCACCCTGCGGCTGCTGCGGGAGACGCTGGAGATCCTGCTGGAGGCGGCGCCCAAGGGCGTCGACATGGCGGAGGTGCGGCGCCACCTGGAGGAGCTGCCGGGAGTGGTCGGCGTGCACGACCTGCACGCGTGGACCATCACCTCGGGCATGCCGGTCCTCTCCGCCCACGTGGTCGTCGAGGCGGACCAGCTGGACGCCGCAGCCCACGAGAAGCTGCTGCACGAACTCCAGGAGTGCCTGGGCGGCCACTTCGACGTGGAGCACTGCACCTTCCAGCTCGAACCCTCGGGCCACGCCCCGCACGAGGCGGGCCTCTGTCACTAGGCGTATCGGTCACGAGCGTTGTCGACGCCGCCGCCGGCCCCGGAAGATGTCACAGGATCGTCACAGGTCGCCCGGAGGGGCCAGGGGGCGCCCGGAGCCTCCACCGTCGCGCCGGAGCCATCCGCCGCTCCCCGCCGCCCGGGCGGTGCCCCTCCCGCGCGGTACGCCCCGGCGGCAGGCCTCCCGCCCGGGGCTCCGGCGGCCCGCGCGCGACACCCACCGGTCGGTTCCGCCGTCGGGCCCGCTCCGCCGCGGATTGCTTACCGGCGAGTACGGACCGCCCGCCGCCGCGGAGAAGCGGACGGGTACCGTCCGATCCGGGCACGCTGGGCACGACAGGTGCCCAGAGCGCCGGATTTGTGCGGCAGACTTGGGCGCTCAGGACCGAAGCGAAGGATGGGTATGCCGATCACACCTGCCACCGCGGTGAGCCGCTCGTCGGACGACTCCCCGGAGGCCGTCATTCTGCTCGAACTGGTCGACGAGGACGGCAACACCATCGGCACGGCCGAGAAGCTCTCCGCCCACCAGGCGCCCGGCCGCCTGCACCGGGCGTTCTCCGTCTTCCTCTTCGACGAGCGGGGCCGCCTGCTGCTCCAGCAGCGTGCGCTGGGCAAGTACCACTCCCCCGGCGTCTGGTCCAACACCTGCTGCGGCCACCCCTACCCGGGCGAGGCGCCGTTCGCGGCCGCCGCCCGGCGCACCTTCGAGGAGCTCGGTGTCTCCCCCGTGCTGCTGGGGGAGGCCGGCACGGTCCGCTACAACCACCCGGACCCCACCTCGGGCCTGGTGGAGCAGGAGTACAACCACCTCTTCGTCGGGCTGGTCCGCGATCCGCTGCGGCCCGACCCCGAGGAGGTCGGCGGCACCGCCTTCGTCACCCCGGCCGAGCTGGCCGAGCGGCACGAGGCGGGGCCGTTCTCGGCCTGGTTCATGACGGTCCTGGACGCGGCGCGCCCGGCGATCCGCGAACTGACCGGGGAGAGCGCCGGCTGGTGAGGCTCAGGCGCCGGGGGCCGGGAGCACCGGTGACACCCCGGCGTCCGGGGCCAGCGGCAGCGCGGCCCAGATGACCTTCCCGCCCGCCGCCGTGTGCTCGACGTCGCAGACGCCACCCGCCTCCGCGGTGATCTCGCGGACCAGCAGCAGCCCCCGGCCGCCGGTCTGTGCGTGGTCGGCGACGAGCGCGGTCGGGCGGTACGGGTGGCTGTCCTCGACCGCCACCCGCACCCAGGCGGCGCCGACGGCCACCTCGACGCCGACGGTCGGCGAGAGCAGGGCCGCGTGCCGCACGGCGTTGGTCACCAGCTCGGAGACGATCACGAGCAGCCCGTGGACCAGCTCCCCGGATGCGGGAACGTTTTGGCGGCGCAGCAGGTCCCGTACGGCGTGCCGGGCCTGGGGCACCGCGGCGTCCTCGGCGGCGGCGGTGAAGCGCCACACCCCCTCGTACGGCGCCGGGGCCTCGGCCACGGCCGGGGCGGGGGGTCTCGGAGCGGGCCCGGCCGGGCCGCCTCGTGCGCCGTCATCCATGTTCCGGTCCCCGTCCTCGGTCTGCCCGGCGTCCTGGGCCTCGGTGGCTTCCACAGTCCGAGTGTTGGGAATGTCCGGCTCCGGGAGCGCCACCTGACCGCAAAGTGCCGCGTATCGAGCGGATCCGACCGTCCGGTGGCGCCAGAAGCCGCTATTCGACCGCTACCTCGGCCGCTCCCGTGCTCAGTGGGCCCGCGGGCGAGGAGACGTCACGCCCGGTCCTCGCCGGAGCGGCCGCCCTCGGACCGGTCCGCCAGGTCGGAGACGACGCCGCGGCCGCCCATGCCGGTGGAGATCAGCGAGAGCCCGTCGAAGAGCAGCGAGAGGGAGAAGAAGGTGCCGATCACGTACTGGCTGCTGCTCGGCCACTCGGCGAGCACCAGCGCCCCGAGGACCAGGCCGAAGAGGCCCTGCAGCAGGGTCCAGCCGAACTGCGGCCCACGCACCACCAGGCTGCCCGCCAGCCGGAAGAGGCCGCCGGTGAGGAAGAGCAGCGCCGCGAACATGGTGAGCGCCTCCGCCGCGACGTCGGGGCTGCGCAGGATGACCACGCCTGCGGCGATGTTCAGGGCGGCGACCACCGCGGCGAGCCAGAAGTAGTGCGAGCCGCGCGACTGGACGGCGTGCAGCAGCCCGACCACGCCGCCGATCAGCAGCAGCCAGCCGAAGAGGAGCATCGAGGTGAGGGTGGCGAGGCCTGCGTAGACCAGGCCGACGGCTCCGGCCACCAGCAGCACCACACCGAGGAAGGCCAGCCAGCCGAACCCCCGGTTGAGCCTGCGGCGCTCGCGACCGCTCACCGCGGGGCCGTCGTCCTTGTGCCGGGCCATGCGGGGCACCTCCTCGTCTCCGGGCGGCCCCCTGTCCCGAGCGTAGGCCGACGGCGGGGGCCGCGCGCGGCGCGGATAGCATCCGGGCCATGGAGCCGAAGCTGACCCACACCGTCGCCGGCGGCGTCGCCACGGTCGTCATCGACCATCCGGCCAAGCGCAACGCCATGACCGCGGCGATGTGGCGCGCGCTGCCGCCGCTGCTGGCGGAGCTGGCGGCGGACCCGGTGGTGCGGGCCCTGGTGCTGACCGGGGCCGGGGAGACCTTCTGCGCCGGGGCGGACATCACCTCGCTGGGCGGCTCCGCCGAGGGCGGTGACGCGCCGCAGCGGCTCGCCGTCCTGGCCGAGGAGGCGCTCGCCGCCTTCCCCCGGCCGACGCTGGCAGCGGTGCGCGGGTACTGCGTGGGCGGCGGCGCCCAGCTGGCGGCCGCCTGCGACCTGCGCTTCGCCGAGGAGGGCAGCCGGTTCGGGGTCACCCCGGCCAAGCTGGGCATCGTCTACCCGGCCTCCTCCACCGCCCGGCTGGTCGCCCTGACCGGGCCCGCCACCGCGAAGTACCTGCTCTTCTCCGGCGAACTGATCGGCACCGGGCGGGCGCTGCGCTGCGGCCTGGTGGACGAGGTGCTGCCCGCCGGGGAACTGGACGCCCGGGCGGCCGCCTTCACGGCGGTGCTGGCCGCCCGCTCGCCGCTGACCCAGGCGGCTGCCAAGGAGTTCGCGGCGGGCCGCACCGACCGGATCACCCACTGGGAGGACGAGGCCCGGCGCAGCCAGGACGCGGCCGAGGGCGTCGCGGCCTTCCTGGAGCGCCGTGCGCCCCGCTTCACCTGGACGCCGGCGTCCGCGGGCGAGTGAGCCCGGGCCCGTGCCCGCCCGGCCGCGGACACGGCAGCCGCCGCTCCCTTCCCTCCCAAACCGACTGGTCGGTAACGTCTGGTCCATGAGCACTCTGCCCGCACACGCCGGACGCCGCTGCCACCACGCGGTCAACCCCTTCCACTCCGCCGTCTACTTCTCCCCCGACCTGCCCGAGGAGCTGGCCGCGATCGGCGTCACCGACGCCGACGCCGCCTACTTCGCCTCCCGGTCGGCCGCGCTCGGCGCCGTCGGCCCCGGCACGGTGACCGCCACCTTCTACAATTTCCGCCACGACCTGGTCGCCCGGCACCTGCCCGCCGTCTGGGAGGCGGCCACCCCCGCGCAGGTCCTGGACGCCCGGCTGCGCGCCGTCGACCGCACCCTCAGGCGGCTGCTCGGCGAGGAGGCGCTCGCCGCGCCGGAGCTGGCCGAGGCGGCGGAGCTGGCCCTGCGCGCCGCCGAGGGCTGCTCCCGCCCCGCCCGGCCGCTCTACGCCGCCCACGCCGACCTGCCCGTCCCCACCGAGCCCCACCTCGCCTACTGGCACGCCGCCACCCTGCTCCGCGAGCACCGGGGCGACGGGCACCTGGCCGCGCTGCTGGACGCGGAACTCGACCCGCTGGAGGCGCTGGTCAGCCACACCGCGACCGGGTTCGGCATGACGCCCAAGTGGGTGCTGGCGACGCGTGGCTGGGCCCGGGAGGACTGGGACGCGGCGCGCGAGCGGCTGGCCGCACGCGGCATCCTCGACACGGACGGCGCCCTGACCGAGCGGGGCACGGCGCTGCGGGCCGAACTGGAGGACCGGACGGACCGGTTGGACGCCGGGCCGTACACGCACCTGGGCGCCGAGGGCACGCTGCGGCTGACCGAGCTGGCCAAGGGCCTGCTCGGGCGGATCCACGCGGCCGGGGCGTACCCGGAGGGCATGCTGGGGCGCGGCTGAGCCGGTTGCGCCTCCCCGCCTCGCCCCCGCGGTTCCGGCCGCGGGGGTGACACGGCCGGGTGGACGGGTGTGCGGGCCCGGGAGGGGAGGCTGCCACAATTGCGGCGCACCCTCAGTGAGAAGGCGGTACGGAGATCGTGACCACACCCACCACCGGGTCCATCGAGAGCAGGATCGCCGAGCAGCTCGGCGTGCGGGAACGGCAGGTGCGGGCAGCCGTCGATCTGCTGGACGGCGGCGCCACGGTGCCGTTCATCGCGCGCTACCGCAAGGAAGCGACCGAGATGCTGGACGACGCCCAGCTGCGCACGCTCGAAGAGCGGCTGCGGTACCTGCGGGAGCTGGAGGAACGGCGCACCGCCGTCCTCGAATCGGTGGCCGAGCAGGGCAAGCTCACCGACGAGCTGCGGGCGGCCGTCGAGGCGGCCGAGACCAAGGCGCGGCTGGAGGACATCTACCTGCCGTTCAAGCCGAAGCGGCGCACCAAGGCGCAGATCGCCAAGGAGGCCGGGCTCGAACCGCTGGCGGACGGCCTGTTGGGCGACCCGTCGGTGGAACCCCTCTCGGCGGCGGCCGCGTTCGCCGATCCGGAGAAGGGCGTGGCCGACGCGCAGGCCGCGCTCGACGGCGCCCGGGCGATCCTCGCCGAACGGTTCTCCGAGGACGCCGACCTCATCGGCACGCTGCGTGAGCGGATGTGGGGGCGCGGCCGGCTGGCGGCCAAGGTCCGCGAAGGCCAGGAGGAGGCGGGGGCGAAGTTCTCCGACTACTTCGACTTCGCCGAGCCGTTCACCGAACTCCCCTCCCACCGCGTGCTGGCGATGCTGCGCGGCGAGAAGGAGGGCGTGCTCGACCTGGCGCTGGAGCCGGAGGAGCCGTCGGCCGACCCGGCGGCGCCCTCCTCGTACGAGGTGGAGGTGGCGGCCCGGTTCCAGATCGCCGACCGCGGGCGCCCCGGGGACAAGTGGCTGCTGGACACGGCCCGTTGGGCCTGGCGGACGCGGATCATGGTCCATCTCGGCATCGACGTGCGCAGCAGGCTGCGGACCGCCGCCGAGGACGAGGCGGTGCGGGTCTTCGCCGCCAACCTGCGGGACCTGCTGCTGGCGGCGCCCGCCGGGACCCGGGCGACGCTGGGCCTGGACCCGGGGTTCAGGACCGGGGTGAAGGTGGCCGTGGTGGACGCCACCGGCAAGGTGGTGGCGACCGACACCATCTATCCGCACGTGCCGCGCAACCAGTGGGACAGCGCCCTGGAGAAGCTGGCCGCGCTGGCCAGGGCTCACCAGGTCGAGCTGGTCGCGATCGGCAACGGCACGGCGTCGCGGGAGACGGACAAGCTGGCCGGGGAGCTGATCGCGGCCCACCCGGAGCTGAAGCTGACCAAGGTGATGGTCTCCGAGGCGGGCGCCTCGGTCTACTCGGCCTCGGAGTTCGCCTCACAGGAGCTGCCGGAGCTGGACGTGTCGCTGCGCGGCGCGGTCTCCATCGCCCGGCGGCTCCAGGATCCGCTGGCGGAGCTGGTGAAGATCGACCCCAAGTCGATCGGTGTCGGCCAGTACCAGCACGACCTCTCCGAGGTGAAGCTCTCCCGTTCGCTGGACGCGGTGGTCGAGGACTGCGTCAACGGCGTCGGCGTGGACGTCAACACGGCCTCCGCCCCGCTGCTGGCCCGGGTCTCGGGCATCGGCTCGGGTCTGGCCGAGAACATCGTGGCGCACCGGGACGGCAACGGCCCCTTCTCCTCCCGCAAGGCGCTGAAGGACGTGTCGCGGCTGGGCCCGAAGGCGTACGAGCAGTGTGCGGGCTTCCTGCGCATCCGGGGCGGGGAGGACCCGCTGGACGCCTCGGCGGTGCACCCGGAGGCGTACCCGGTGGTGCGGCGGATGGCCAAGGCCGCGGGCGGCGTCGACGTGCTGATCGGGTCCGCCGGGACACTGCGGTCGCTGCGCCCCGAGGAGTTCGTCGACGAGAAGTTCGGCCTGCCGACGGTGACGGACATCCTGCGGGAGCTGGAGAAGCCGGGCCGCGACCCGCGACCGGCGTTCCGCACGGCGACCTTCCGGGAGGGCGTCGAGAAGCTCTCCGACCTGGAGGCGGGCATGGTGCTGGAGGGCGTGGTCACCAATGTGGCCGCGTTCGGCGCCTTCGTGGACGTCGGCGTCCACCAGGACGGCCTGGTCCACGTGTCGGCGATGTCGCGGAACTTCGTGAAGGACCCGCGCGAGGTGGTCAAGCCGGGCGACATCGTGAAGGTCAAGGTCATGGAGGTGGACGCGGCGCGCAAGCGCGTCTCGCTCACCCTGCGGCTGGACGACGAGCCCGGCCAGGGCGGAGGCGGCCGCGAGCGGCGCGGCGGCGAGGGCCGCTCCGGCGGCGGTCGCCCGGCGCAGGGCCAGGGCGGGCGTCCGGCGCAGGGGCAGGGCGGCGGCGGCCGCCAGGGCGAGCGGCGCGGCGGCGGGCGCGCCCCGCAGCAGCGGCAGGGGCGCGGCGGCGGCCGGGGGCAGTCGGCTCCGCCGCCGGCCAACGACGCCATGGCCGAGGCGCTGCGGCGGGCGGGGCTGGTCGACCCGAAGCAGCGCTAGGGGGCCGCCGAATTCACCGCATCCGCACACGAGCGGAGGCGAGGACTCTCACAGAGTGAAGGGCCCGGGGACAGAACCCCGGGCCCTTCGGTCACGGTATGCCCGGTTTTGCCGGGCGAGGAGCCTTCGGTTGAGCGGCAGTTGAAGCGGAAGCAAATTTTCCGCTTCTGTGGCGGAGCTGATACAAAACCCCGGAACGTTATCGAAGAACCCGGCCGGTGCGATCCGCCCGCCGGAATCTCTCCCCCCACTCGACACGGTCCCCACGAGGGACCCGGGCCTTCCGGAGCCTGCATGACTTTCACGCCCTGGTCGCTGCTGAGCGACGCCGGTCTGCTCGCCGCCCTCCTGGTCACCGGTACCGTGCTGCGGGCCCGCGTCCGGCTGGTGCAGCGCCTGATGCTCCCCGCCAGCGTCATCGCCGGTTTCCTCGGCCTGGCACTGGGCCCCGAGGGGCTCGGGCTGCTGCCCTTCTCCGACCAGCTCGGCACCTACGCCTCGGTGCTGATCGTGGTGGTCTTCGCCTGCCTGGCACTGACCGACGGGCTGTCCTTCAAGGGCATGGGCCGCTCGGCCGGTGCCTACGGCTCGTACAGCGTCGCGGCGTACGCGCTCCAGGTCGGCCTCGGCATGGTCTTCGCCCTGGTGGTGCTCGGCCTCTTCTGGGACGTGCCGGACGGCTTCGGCACCCTGCTCTTCGCGGGGTGGGCGGGCGGCTTCGGCACGGCCGCCGCGCTCGGCACCGCCTTCGAGGCGTCGGGCTGGGAGGGCGCCTCCTCGCTCGGCTTCACCGCGGCGACGGCAGGCATGCTGGCGGGCGTCGTCGGCGGGATCATCCTCAACAACTGGGGCGCCCGCAAGGGCCACACCCAGGGCATGGGCCGCTTCGAGACGCTCCCCGAGGAGCTGCGGACCGGGCTGGTGAGGAAGTCCGAGGAGCGCACCGCCACCGGCTTCGCCACCACCTCCCCCTCCTCGGTGGAGCCGCTCGGCGTCCAGATCTGCGTGGTCCTGATCATCTCGGCCGTCGCCTACGGCGTCTCCGAGTGGTTCACCGGGCTCTTCCCCTCGCTGATGGTGCCGGTCTTCGCACTCGCCTTCATCGTCGGCCTCGCCATCCGCGCCGTCCTGGTCCGCACCCCCGCCTGGGGCTACGTGGACGGAGAGTCGCTGAAGTCGGTCTCCGGGACCGCCACCGACGTCCTCATCACCTGCGGCATCGCCTCGATCGTGCCGAGCTTCGTCGCCGACTGGTGGCTGCCGCTGCTCGGCATGTTCGCCCTCGGCCTCGCCCTGTGCCTCTTCCTCTTCCTGTGGGTGGCGCCGCGGCTCTTCGAGGGCAACTGGTTCGAGAAGGCCGTGGTCACCTGGGGCTGGTCCACCGGCGCCGCCGCGACCGCCATCGCCCTGCTGCGGATGGTCGACCCGAAGCTCAAGAGCGGCACCCTGGAGGAGTTCGGCGTCGCGTACATCCCGGTGGCGCCGGTCGAGACGCTCACCGTCACCTTCGTCCCCGTCCTGGTCACCGCCGGCGCCGTCTGGGTGGTCGGCGGGGTGTGGACGGCCGTGGGGCTGCTCGCGCTCTTCCTTCCGTGGCTGTGCGGCTGGGCCCCCAAGCGGCGCGCGGCCGCCGAGGCGGCCCCGGCGGCGCGTGAGGAAGCGGGCGTCTGACCCGCTGGTCCCGGCCCGGTGTCAGGCCTCGGTGACCCGCCCGTCCGCCACGCGCAGGCGGCGGGTCACCCGCACCGCCTCCAGCATCCGCCGGTCGTGGGTGACCAGCAGCAGCGTGCCGGTGAACGCCTCCAGCGCCGACTCCAGCTGCTCGATGGCGGGCAGGTCGAGGTGGTTGGTGGGCTCGTCCAGGACCAGCAGGTTGACGCCCTTGCCCTGGAGCAGGGCGAGCGCCGCCCGGGTCCGCTCACCCGGTGAGAGGGTCGCCGCCGGGCGCAGCACGTGGTGCGCCTTGAGGCCGAACTTGGCCAGCAGGGTCCGCGCCTCGGCCGGGTCCATGGCGTCGGCCGCCGCCCGGAACGCCTCCAGCAGCGGCTCGGGCCCGTCGAAGAGCCGCCGCGCCTGGTCGACCTCGCCGGTCAGTACACCGGAGCCGAGCACGGCCGCCCCCTCGTCGACCGGGACCCGGCCGAGCAGGGCGGCGAGCAGCGTCGACTTGCCCGAGCCGTTGGCGCCGGTGATGGCGATCCGGTCGGCCCAGTCGACGCTGAGCGAGACGGGGCCGAGCTGGAAGCCGCCCCGCCGGAGCACCGCGTCCCGCAGGGTGGTGACGACCGCGCCCGAACGGGGCGCGGCGGCGATCTCCATCCGCAGCTCCCACTCCTTGCGCGGCTCCTCGACCTCGTCGAGCCGCTCGATCATCCGCTGCGTCTGGCGGGCCTTGGCGGCCTGCTTCTCGCTCGCCTCGCTGCGGAGGTTGCGGCCGATCTTGTCGTTGTCCCCGGCCTTGCGGCGGGCGTTCTTGACGCCCTTGTCCATCCAGGCCCGCTGGGTGCGCCCGCGCTCCTCCAGGGCCGCCTTCTTCCCCGCGTACTCCTCGTACTCCTCGCGGGCGTGCCGCCGGGCGGTGGCCCTCTCCTCCAGGTACGCCGCGTAGCCGCCGCCGAAGAGGCGGGTGCGCTGCTGGGCCAGGTCGAGTTCGAGGATCTTGGTGGTGGTGCGGGTGAGGAACTCGCGGTCGTGGCTGACCACGACGGTGCCCGCGCGCAGACCGGTGACGAACGCCTCCAGCCGGTCCAGGCCGTCCAGGTCGAGGTCGTTGGTGGGCTCGTCCAGCAGGAAGACGTCGTAGCGGGAGAGGAGGAGCGAGGCGAGCGAGGCGCGGGCCGCCTGCCCGCCGGAGAGCGCCGTCATGGGGCGGTCGAGTCCGGTGGTCAGGCCGAGGGCGGCGGCCGTCTCCTCGGCCCGCTCGTCCAGGTCGGCGCCGCCCAGCGCGAGCCACCGCTCCAGCCCCTCGGCGTACGCGTCGTCGGCACCGTCGGCCCCCGCCACCAGCGCCTCGGTGGCCGCGTCCAGCTCCCGCTGTGCGCGGGCCACACCGGTGCGGCGGGCCAGGAAGTCGCGTACGGACTCCCCCGGGCGCCGCTCGGGCTCCTGCGGGAGGTGGCCGACGGTGGCGGCGGGCGGGGTGCGGCCGACCGTGCCCCGTCCGGGGGCGTCGAGGCCCGCGAGGAGGCGCAGCAGGCTGGACTTGCCCGCGCCGTTGGCGCCGACCAGCCCGATCACGTCGCCCGGGGCGACGACCAGGTCGAGCCCTTCGAACAGGGTGCGGTCACCGTGCTGGGCGCTGAGGTCCTTGGCGACGAGGGTGGCAGTCATCAGCGGGATCTTAACGCCGTCACCGGGGGACTCCCGCCGCGCGGAGCGGGCCCCGGCCGGGGAGCGGCGCGCGGTTCAGATGAGGCGGAAGAGGTCCGCCGCCGCGTGGACGTCGGTCAGGTCCTCGACGGAGCGGAGGTTGTCGCACAGGGCCTCCAGGACCGAACCGGTCCCGGCGGCGCCCGGGGCGCCGACGGCCAGGCCGAAGAGGCGGAAGCCCAGCCGGTGTCCGGCCTCCTGCCAGCCGCGCGTCCACTCCTCGGTCACCCCGCACTCGTCGTCGGTGATCATCACGATGTCCCCGCGCCCGCGCGCCGCCTCGTCGAACTCCTCCGCCAGCAGGTCGGCGGCGGCCGACAGCGGCCGCTGGTAGCTGGTGCCGCCGCCCAGGAACGTCTCCGCGAACTCCACGACCCGGTCCGTCGGGGCCGGCCGGTCCGCGGGGAAGCGGAAGACCTGGAGCTTGTCGGCGGCGGAGAACAGGATGCCGACGAAGTCGCGCCCGGCGTGGCGCGCCTGGTCGAGCAGGGCCAGGGCGCACGCCTTGGACCAGGCCTCGCGGGTGATCCCGCCGGGCCCCTCCTCGTACATGGAGTGCGAGGTGTCGACGCAGGCGATCACGGCGCCCTGGCCGGTGGTCTGCTCGCCGCGGCTGTCGTAGAGCATCAGTTCCCCGGCCGCGTACCGCGCCGCGAAGACGGCGCGCAGCTCCGGCAGGCCGAGGTGGGCGAGTTCGCAGGGGAGGACGCGGGAGAGGTCGTCGCCGAGGGTGACGCCGATCAGTTCGCCGGTGGCGTTCTCGACCTTGCGGGCCCGCTCGCCGGCCGCCATCTCCCGGAAGCGGCCGATCAGTTCGGCCCACCGTGCCAGGCGGCTGGTGCGCAGCCGCTCGGCGAGCCGGGCGCGTTCGCCGAAGGGCATCCGCTCCAGCTCGCCGGGGCCGACGCCCCACGCCCGCATCAGCGCGGCATCCTCGCGGGTGGCCCGCGCCGCCCGGGCCGCCGCGCGCGCCGCGGCGGCCCGGATGCCGGGGGCCGCCGCCTCCAGGGCC
>NZ_JBHXJE010000060.1:0-32336 GCF_042723275.1 Streptomyces sp. NPDC058373
GTGCCCCCGCCCGGAGCTCGGGCGGGGGCACGGCGGCGTACCGGCGGCGGGGGAGTGGCTACGCCTTCGTGGTGTCCTCGACCTCCTCCTCGTCCTCCCGGCCCGGGGTCTTCAGGTCGAGCTTGGTGATGAGCACCCGGAAGACCACGTAGTAGACGACGGCGAAGACCAGGCCGATCGGGATGATGAGCCAGGGTTTGGTCGCCAGGCCCCAGTTGATGACGTAGTCGATCAGGCCGGCCGAGAAGCTGAAGCCGTCGTGGACACCGAACGCCCAGGTCACCGCCATCGACACACCGGTCAGCAGGGCGTGGATGACGTACAGCACCGGGGCGATGAAGAGGAACGAGTACTCCAGCGGCTCGGTGATGCCGGTGACGAAGGAGGTCAGCCCGACCGACAGCATCAGGCCGCCGACCTCCTTGCGGCGGTGCGGCTTGGCCGAGTGGGCGATGGCGAGGGCGGCGGCCGGCAGCGCGAACATCATGATCGGGAAGAAGCCCGAGGTGAACTGGCCGGCCGTCGGGTCGCCCGCCAGGAACCGGGTGATGTCGCCGTGCACGACCTGGCCGTCCGGCGCGGTGTAGCTGCCGAACTGGAACCAGATGGGCACGTTGAGGAACTGGTGGAGCCCGATCACCAGCAGCGCCCGGTTGGCGACGCCGAAGATGCCCGAGCCCCACGCGCCGAGCCCGATCAGCCAGTCGCTGAAGCTCTCCAGGCCGTCACCGATCGGCGGCCAGATCCACAGGCAGATCGCGGCGAAGACGATCGAGACGAACGCCATGATGATCGGGACCAGCCGGCGGCCGTTGAAGAAGCCCAGCCAGTCCACCAGCTTGGTCCGGTGGAACCGCTGCCAGAAGTAGGCGGCCAGCAGACCGATCACGATGCCGCCGAAGACCCCCGGGTTCTGGAACTCGTACGCCACCACCGTGCCGTCGGCCGCCTGGCAGCCCTCCAGCACGTCCTCGGTGTCGGCCGGGCATGCCTTCGGGAACTGCTGGAGCACGTTGTAGTAGACGAGGAAGCCCGCGACCGCCGCCAACGCCGTCGAGCCGTCGGCCTTCTTCGCCATGCCGATGGCGACACCCACGCAGAACAGCAGCGGCAACCCGATGTTCGGGTCGAGCAGGCCGCCGCCCGCGCCCGCCATCACCTTGGCGACGCCCGACCAGCCGAGCCCGTCGTCACCGAAGACGTCCGGCTGGCCGAGCCGGTTGAGGATGCCCGCGGCCGGGAGGACGGCGATCGGGAGCTGGAGGCTGCGGCCCATCTTCTGGAGGCCCTGGAAGAGGCTGTTCCACCACCGTTTGCGGTGGACGGCCTCGTTCTGCGTACTCATCGGCTTCCTCCTGCGCGGACGGCGGGCCCGTTCTCGCCTGCTGGTGACCGCCATCCTTCGGGACGTCAAGTTTCCCCGCCCGCGAAGTTGGGCCAACCGTGCGCTAACGTGACAAACCGGACCGGTCGTGACCGGTCGGCGCCCGCACACCCCCCAAGGGAGACCCCATGGCCAGCAAGGCTGAGAAGATCGTCGCCGCGCTCGGCGGCATCGACAACATCGACGAGGTCGAAGGCTGCATCACCCGCCTGCGCACCGAGGTCCACGACCCGTCCAAGGTCGACGAAGCCGCGCTGAAGGCCGCCGGTGCCCACGGCGTCGTCAAGATGGGCACCGCCGTCCAGGTCGTCATCGGCACCGACGCCGACCCGATCGCGGCCGACATCGAGGACCTGATGTAGCGGCGCACCCGCCCGCGTCCGGGGCCGCGCCCTGCCGGGGTGCGGCCCCGGCGCCGTGTCCCGGCGCGAGCACCGCCGCGCGCCCCACGCGCCCCGGGGACCGGGGATCACCGGCCGTGCCCGACCGCGTAGGCTCCTCGCCATGGATCGCATCGACGGCCGCACGCCCAGCCAGCTCCGCCCCCTGTCCATCGAACGGAGTTGGAGCAAGCACGCGGAAGGCTCCGTACTGGTCGCCTTCGGCGACACCAAGGTCCTCTGCACCGCCTCCTTCACGGAGGGCGTCCCGCGCTGGCGCAAGGGCAGCGGCGAGGGATGGGTCACCGCCGAGTACTCGATGCTGCCGCGCGCCACCAACACCCGCGGCGACCGCGAGTCCGTCCGCGGCAAGATCGGCGGCCGCACCCACGAGATCTCCCGCCTCATCGGCCGCTCGCTGCGCGCCGTCATCGACTACAAGGCGCTCGGCGAGAACACCGTCGTCCTCGACTGTGACGTCCTCCAGGCCGACGGCGGCACCCGCACCGCCGCCATCACCGGCGCGTACGTCGCCCTCGCCGACGCCATCGGCTGGGCCCAGGGCAAGAAGATCATCAAGCCCGGCCGCAAGCCGCTGACCAACACCGTCGCCGCCGTCAGCGTCGGCATCGTCGGCTCCGCCCCGCTCCTCGACCTCTGCTACGAGGAGGACGTGCGCGCCGAGACCGACATGAACGTGGTCTGCACCGGCGACGGGCGCTTCGTCGAGGTCCAGGGGACCGCCGAAGGGGCGCCCTTCGACCGGACCGAGCTGAACGCCCTCCTCGACCTCGGCGCCGCCGGCTGCGCCGACCTCACCCAGGGGCAGCTCGCCGCGCTCGCGGAGTGAGGACACCGCTCCAGGCTGCCGGGTAAAGAGGCCGCCGGGTAAAGAGAAGACCAAGTCGCACGGCAACCGGAGCGCTCTCCCGGGCGTCCCCACGTATGCGGGCCGGCACAGGCCGGTCCCGCACCGACACCCGGGAGAGGAAACCCCCATGCCTTCGAGCCGCCGCCGCATCGCCACCGCAGCCGCCGGTGCCGCCCTGCTCGTCCCCGCCCTGCTGGGATGCAGCGCGCTGGAGAAGGCGGCCGACTGCGTGCGCACCGCCGACGCGATAGCCGACTCCGTCGCAGAGCTCCAGCGGGCGGTCGACGGGGCGGCCGAGGATCCTGGGCAGGCGGCCGAGGCGCTCGACCGGATCGACAAGAACGTCGACGACATCCAGAAGGACACCGGCGACGCCGATGTCAGCAAGGCTGTCGATCACCTCGACACCGCTGTGGGGAATGTTCGCTCCGCGATCGAGAAGGGGGATGCGGCGCCCGACATCAGTCCTGTCGTGGATGCGGCGGGGGAGCTCACGAAGGTGTGCACTCCGTGACGGGTGGCGGCGGGGGTGGCCTCAGGCGCCGGCCGGGCTGAACTGGGCTGGGTCCGGCCTCCTGGTGCCGGTCACCGATGGCCTCAAGCGCCGGCCGGGGTTGGTTTGGCCTCAAATGCCGCCGGGCTGTCAGGGGTACGGGCGGGTAGGTCGATACTGGACGGCATGACCCGCCTGATCCTTGCCACTCGTAACGCCGGAAAGATCACTGAGCTTCGTGCGATCCTCGCGGATGCCGGGCTCACCCATGAACTCGTCGGTGCCGACGCCTACCCCGAGATCCCCGACGTCAAGGAGACCGGTGTCACCTTCGCCGAGAACGCGCTGCTCAAGGCGCATGCGCTGGCCCAGGCCACGGGGTTGCCGGCGGTCGCCGACGACTCCGGGCTCTGCGTCGACGTGCTCGGGGGCGCCCCCGGCATCTTCTCCGCCCGCTGGTCCGGAACCCACGGGGACGACCAGGCCAACCTGGACCTGCTCCTCGCCCAGCTCTCGGACATCGCGGAGCCGCACCGGACCGCGTACTTCGCCTGCGCCGCCGCACTCGCGCTCCCCGACGGAACCGAACGCGTCGTCGAGGGCCGCCTCACCGGCACCCTGCGCCACGCCCCCGCCGGGGAGTACGGCTTCGGCTACGACCCGATCCTCCAGCCCGACGGCGAGACCCGCACCTGCGCCGAACTGACCCCCGCCGAAAAGAACGCCATCAGCCACCGAGGCAAGGCCTTCCGCGCCCTGGCCCCCGTCACCCGCGAACTCCTCGGCTGACGCCACCCGCCAGCCCATTCTCCAGCCCGGCCGGCGTTTGAGGCCGTTTGTGACGGGTGCTGAGGGGCCGGAGTGCAGCCAGTCTCAGCCCGGCCGGCGTTTGAGGCCGTTTGTGACCGGCGGCGGGGGCCGGAGTCCAGCCAGTCTGAGCCCGGCCGGCGTTTGAGGCCGTTTGTGACCGGCGGCGGGGGCCGGAGTCCAGCCAGTCTGAGCCCGGCCGGCGTTTGAGGCCGTTTGTGACCGGCGGCGGGGGGCCGGAGTCCAGCCAGTCTCAGCCCGGCCGGCGTTTGAGGCCAAGAGCCCGGCCGGCGTCTGAGGCCAAGGCCGAGCAAGGGAAAGCCCGGGCCACCCACAGGTAGCCCGGGCTGCGTGCGGCCGGAGGGACTCGAACCCTCACGGGCGAAGCCCACTGGGACCTAAACCCAGCTCGTCTGCCAGTTCCGACACGGCCGCGAGCCGCCGCCATCCTACCGGCCGGAACCCCGCCCGGGGCGGCCCGGGACCAGCCCGGCGACCGGCGCCGCGCGCGGCGTCAGAACTTGGGATCGGGCGACTGCGCGTCCACGATCTCCCGCGCCTCCTCCTCGGTCGCCACCGAGGGCGGCGACCCGGCGAGCGGCTGGTGCGCCGTCTCCTTCATGCAGGCCACCGCGATGACACCGATCAGCGCCGCGGCCATCGCGTAGTACGCGGGCATCATGTCGTTGCCGGTCAGGCCGATCAGCCCGGTGATGACCAGCGGGGTGGTGCCACCGAAGAGCGAGGCCGACAGGTTGTAGCCGACCGAGAGCGAGCCGTACCGCACCGGTGTCGGGAAGAGCGCCGGGAGCGCCGCCGACATGGTGCCGAGCAGGCAGACCAGGGAGAGGCCGAGCATCAGCATGCCGGCCGAGACGGCGAGCAGGCTGCCCTGCTTGACCAGCAGGAACGAGGGGATGGAGAGGAAGAAGAAGCTGATCATGCCGGTCATCAGCAGCGGCTTGCGGCCGAACCGGTCACTGAGCTTGCCCACCTGGTTGATGATCAGCATCAGCAGCACCATGACCCCGATCAGGATCAGCAGGCCGTGGCTCTCGTCGTACCCCATCTCGTCGGAGAGGTACGTCGGCATGTACGACAGGAGCATGTAGTCGGTGATGTTGTACGCGCCGACCAGGCAGATGCAGAGGATCAGCGACGGCCAGTAGCGGACGAAGATCTTCGCCAGGTCGCCCTTGTGGGTGGTCTCCACGCCGTCGGCCGCCTCGGTGGCGTGCGCCGTGCCGCCCTCCAGCTTCTGGAAGGCCGGGGTCTCGTCCAGCTTCAGCCGCAGGTAGATGCCGACGAAGCCGAGGGGACCGGCGACCAGGAACGGGATGCGCCAGCCCCAGCTCTCCATCGCCCCGTCGTCCAGCACCGTGTAGAGCGCCGTGACCAGGCCCGCCGCGCCGGTGTAGCCGAGCAGGGTGCCCAGCTCCAGGAAGCTGCCGAAGAAGCCGCGCCGCTTGTCGGGCGCGTACTCGGCGATGAAGGTCGAGGCGCCGCCGTACTCCCCGCCGGTCGAGAAGCCCTGCACCAGCCGGAAGAAGATCAGCAGCACCGGCGCCCAGAAGCCGATCGTGGCGTAGGAGGGGATCAGGCCGATGCAGAAGGTGCCCAGCGCCATCAGGACCATCGTCAGCGCGAGGACCTTCTTGCGGCCGAGCCGGTCACCCATCGGACCGAAGAACATGCCGCCCAGCGGCCGTACCAGGAAGGCGACGGCGAAGGTGGCGAACGAGGAGAGCAGCTGCACCGTGTCGTTCCCGGAGGGGAAGAACACATGGCCGATGGTGACCGCGAGATACGAGTAGATCCCGAAGTCGAACCATTCCATGGCGTTGCCGAGGGAAGCCGCTTTCACGGCACGCTTGACGGCCCGCTCGTCCGTGATGGTGATGTCGCTCCGGCGCAGCCGAGGGTTCCTGCGCTGCTGGACGGCGCGGAAGAGGCGGGGGTGCCGCTTGACCGCCTCCGGGTCGTCCCCGGTCTGCGGGCCGGTATCGGCCATGGCTGCTCCCTTTCCTCGGTGGTGGTCCCAGGGACTGCTTCTGCACCGGCATCGCAAGCGCAAACCGCCACGCTGTAGAAGTGTGGCCCCGGTCACAGGGGGCGCGCGACCCCGCCGCGTCCGAGTGGCTGACGTGGCGGGGCCGGGAGGAAGGAGAGGAGGCAGGGGCGCGTGGGACAACCCGGTGGCAGGGTCAGACGCCCAGGTCCTTCATGATCTTGGCGACGTGGCCGGTGGCCTTGACGTTGTAGAAGGCGTGCTCGACGGTGCCGTCCTCGCCGACCACGATGGTGGAGCGGATCACGCCCGTCACCGTCTTGCCGTAGAGCTTCTTCTCGCCGAAGGCGCCGTACGCCGCCAGCGTCTCCTTGGACGGGTCGCCGACCAGGGTGACCTTCAGCTCCTCCTTCTCGCGGAACTTGGCGAGCTTCTCCGGCTTGTCCGGGGAGACGCCGATCACGTCGTACCCGGCGCTCGCCAGGACGTCCAGGTTGTCGGTGAAGTCGCAGGCCTGCTTGGTGCAGCCGGGGGTGAGGGCCGCCGGGTAGAAGTAGACGATGACCTTGCGGCCCTGGTGGGAGGCGAGGGAGACCTCGTTGCCGTCGGCGTCGGGCAGGGTGAAGGCGGGGGCGGTGTCGCCCGGCTTGAGTCGCTCGCTCATGATCGGTCTCCTCGCGAAACTGGTTCTTGGTCCGGGTTGAGCCTAATAGGGGTGCCGCGGGGTGGGATCAGGCCGGAGCTGACAGACTGTCGACGGACAGAGACGGCTCACGGGATGGTCCGGGATTCCCCGGGTACCCGGGGACCCATGGGTACGGACGACGACGGAGGCAGCGCGGTGTCGGATGCCAGGACCCCTGCGCAGATCGAGGCGGACATCAAGCGGCGGCGCGAGACGCTGGCCGAGACCCTCGACGAGATCGGGGTGCGGGTGCACCCCAAGACGATCGTCGGCGACGCGAAGGCGCAGGTGGCCTCGCGGGTCGACGCGACCCTCGGCCGCGCCTACGTGGGGGTGAACCGCGCCCTGAGCCAGATGCGCGCCGGTTTCACCCGCGAGGACGGCTCGCCGCGCCCGGAGCGGGTGATCCCGGCGGCGCTGCTCGCGGTCGGCGTCGTCGGCCTCGTCGTGGTCTCCGCACGCCGGGATTCCGGCAAGTAGGACACCCCGCCCCGCCCGCGGAGAGCGGCCTGGACCCTTCTCCGTACGGGGCGGCGGGCGCCAGGTAGGTTCGAGGCGTGAGTGAGAACAACCGGCACGACAAGTTGCCCATTCGCATGCTGCACGACCGCGTGCTGGTCCGGACCGACATCCCCGAGGGGGAGCGGCGGTCGACGGGCGGCATCGTCATCCCGGCGACGGCCGCGGTGGGCCGGCGGCTGGGCTGGGCCGAGGTGGTCGCGGTCGGGCAGAACGTCCGCGCGGTCGAACCCGGCGACCGGGTGCTGTACGACCCCGAGGACCGCGCCGAGGTCGAGGTGGGAGGCGTCGCGTACGTCCTGATGCGCGAGCGCGACCTGCACGCCGTCGCCGCCGACCGCTTCGAGGGCTCGGAGGACGCCACGGGGCTCTACCTGTAGGCACGCGCGGGACGTACGGCCCGGCCCCCGGTGACAGAGGTCACCGGGGGCCGGGCCCGCTCTTTGCTACCGTGGAGACATCCCGACGAGACGCGCCGTACCGGGTTGAGGCAAAGACGACGCACCCCCGTTGATCTCGCGTTTCTCTCGGAGGTGCCCTCGTGGCCTGGGTTCTGCTCATCGTGGCCGGTCTGCTCGAAGTCGGCTGGTCGATCGGGATGAAGTACACCGAAGGATTCACCCGGCTCTGGCCGAGCCTGTTCACCGGCGCCGGAATCGTCGCCAGCATGGTGCTGCTCGCCCAGGCGACCAAGACCCTGCCGATCGGCACCGCCTACGGCGTCTGGGTCGGCATCGGCGCCGCGGGCGCCGCGATCCTCGGCATGGTGGTGCTCGGCGAACCGGCCACCGCGGCCCGGATCTTCTTCGTCTGCCTGCTGGTGGTCGCCGTGATCGGCCTGAAGCTCACATCTGGGCACTGATTTTTTGGAGCTTCGCTCGCCGCCGGGGCGCGAAGCCGACCTGTCAGGGCTGGTCCGGTGCCTCCGGGACCGGTGGTCCGGGCGGGGCCAGGGGCTCGTGGGGGTCGCGGGACGGGGTGAGGGGGGCGGTGTCGAGGAGGGGGCCGCCGGGTGGGGGCGAGTCGCCGTTGCGGCCGGGGTCGTCCTGCGAGTCCGGCGGGACCTCGGCCGAGCCCCCCGTGTCGCCGTCGCCCGGCCGGCTGGGGGAGTCGCCGCCCGGGTCGCGGGGGGCCGTCCCGGTGTCCGAGGGGGCGGGGGTGTCGCCGTCCGGGTCCCGGGGGTCGCGGGAGGCCCCGCCTGACTCGCTCGGGGAGGCGGTGGGGGAGGCCTCGGCCGAGGTGTCCGCGTCGAGGTCGAACTCGCGCACCGGCTGCCCGGCGAGGGCGGCCCGGGTGAACTGGGCCCAGATCTCGGCGGGCGGCCCGCCGCCGTTGACGCGGGGGAGGCCGAGGGCGCCGTAGAGGGGGGTGTGGGCGCCGGACTCCGGGTCCTGACCCATCACGGCGATCACCGTGGTCAGGTCGGGGGTGTACCCGGCGAACCAGGCGGCCGTGTCCTCCTCCGCGGTGCCGGTCTTGCCCGCCGCCGGACGCCCCGCCTCGCGGGCCGCCATACCGGTGCCGCCGCGCACCACGCTGCGCAGCACCGAGGTGGTGGTGTCGGCCGCGCGCCGGTTCACCGCCTCCCGGCTCTCCTCCTCGGGCAGCTCCAGCTTCTCGCCGAGGTGGGTGATCTCCTGGACCAGCCGGTGGTCGCGGTGGCGGCCGTGGTCGGCGAGGGTCGCGTACGCCTCGGCCATGTCCAGGACGCTGGCGGTGGCGGTGCCGAGCGCGATCGACGGGTACGGCTGGAGGTCCGGGGTCTCCTTCGGCAGCCCCAGCGCGACCGCGGTGTCCTTGACCTTCTCGGGGCCGACGTCGACGGCGAGCTGGGCGTAGACCGCGTTGACGGAGCGGTCGGTGGCGACCTTCAGGGTGATGTCGCCGTAGTCCCGCTCGTCCTCGTTCTCCGGCTCGTACGGCCCGCCGCTCCACCCCTCGACGCGCCGCTTGTTGGTGCCGTCGTAGCGGGCGTTGGGGTTGATGGTGCGCCCGTCCTGGGTGCGGGCCTTGTGCTGGAGGGCGGCGGTGAGGACGAAGGGCTTGAAGGTGGAGCCGACCTGGTAGTCGCGGCGGGTCGCGTTGTTGACGAACTGCTGGGTGTAGTCGATGCCGCCGTACATGGCGAGGACCTTGCCGGTACCCGGGTCGAGGGCGACGCCGCCGGCGCGGACGTTCCGGTCGGCCTCGCGCTCCTTCTTGTCGAGCCGGGAGACGAGCCGGTCGTCCACCGCCTTCACCAGCGCGTCCTGGTGGTCCTTGACCAGGGTGGTGGTGATCCGGTGGCCGCCCTTGGCGAGCGCCTCCTCGGTGACGACGCCGTTGCCGACCAGGTACTGGTCGACGGCCTGCACCAGGTAGCCGCGCTGGCCGGAGAGGCCGCGCGGGAGGTGCTGCTGGTCGGGGGTGGGGAAGGAGAGGCGGGCGCGGTCGGCCTCGGTGAGCCACTTCTCCTTGACCATGCCGTTCAGCACGTAGTTCCAGCGGGCCTCGGCGCGGGGGCGGTTGCCGGGGTGGGCGACCACGTCGTAGGCGCTGGGGGCGTTGAGGAGCGAGGCGAGGTAGGCGCCCTGGGCGGTGTCCAGGTCGTGGGCGTCGATGCCGTAGTACGCCTGGGCGGCGGCCTGGATGCCGTAGGCGTTGCGACCGAAGTAGCTGGTGTTGAGGTAGCCCTCCAGGATGTCGTCCTTGGAGGTCTCGCGGTCCAGCTTGATCGCGATGAAGAACTCCTTCGCCTTGCGGGTGACGGTCTGGTCCTGGTCCAGGTAGTAGTTCTTGACGTACTGCTGGGTGATGGTGGAGCCGGACTGCTTGCCCTTGCCGGTGACGGTCTTCCAGGCGCCGCGGATCATCGCCTGCGGGTCGACGGCCGAGCCGGTGTAGAAGTCGCGGTCCTCGGCGGCGAGGACCGCGCGCTGCACCGGCTTGGGGAGGTCGGAGAGGGAGATGTTCTCCCGGTTGACGTCGCCGTCGCTGGCGAGCTGGGTGCCGTCGGCGTACAGGTAGACGTTGGACTGCTGGGTGGCCGCCGCGTTGGCGGCCGGGATGTCGACCAGCAGGTAGCCGACGAGGAAGCCGCCGCAGACCAGCACCAGCAGGGCGAGGAGCGAGCCGAGTGCCAGCCGCCAGCCCGGGAGGAACCGGCGGATGCCGTGCTTCCGATTCCCGCCCGCGTCAGGATCGCGCTCCTCCCAACCGGACCAGCGCTCGTGCTCCTCGCCCGCGCCGTCCGGCTGCCGCCGCTCCTCGCCCATGACTCCCCGATTCCCGATTCGCGTAGTACGCCCGATCTGTCACTTTCGCATCATGCGATCCGCCACGCCGACCGGCACGCGCCCGCACAACGAAAACCCGTGGCGGCTGGTAGCGGCCCGCGCCTAAGCTCCTGCCCTTTGGTGCCAAAGTGGCGCCGATCACACAGAACACCGACAACGCCCGGTCGGCGGGTGTGTCGCGGGGGAAACGGAGCAGCAGCACGATGGCCCACGGCCCAGCAAGGGCGGCGCTGTACGCGGCGGTCGCCGCCAAGGGATTCCGGCGGTTCGCCACCTACCGGGCGGCCACCATGGCCGGCATCTTCACCAACACCGTCTTCGGACTGATCCTCGCCTACACCTACCTCGCCCTCTGGGACGAACGCCCCGGCCTCGGCGGCTACGACCAGTCCCAGGCCCTCACCTTCGTGTGGATCGGCCAGTCCCTCCACATGGCCGTCGCCGCGATGGGCGGCGGCGCCGAGAACGAGCTGATGGAACGCATCCGAACGGGTGACATCGCCGTCGACCTCTACCGCCCCGTCGACCTCCAGCTCTGGTGGCTCGCCCAGGACGCCGGGCGCGCCTGCTTCCAGCTGGTGGCCCGCGGCGCCCTGCCGCTCGCCTTCGGCGCCCTCGCCTTCGACCTGGCGCTGCCCACCTCGCCGGGCACCTGGGCCGCCTTCCTGGTGGCGGTCGCCCTCGGCCTCCTGGTCAGCTTCGGCATCCGCTACCTGGTGGCGCTGAGCGCCTTCTGGCTGCTGGACGGCGCGGGCGTCGGCCAGCTCGCCTGGCTGATCGGGGTGTTCTTCTCCGGGATGCTGCTGCCGCTCAACGTCTTCCCCGGCCTGCTCGGCGAGGTCGCCCGCGTGCTGCCCTGGTCCTCGATCCTCCAGGTCCCGGCCGACATCCTCCTCGGCGTCCACACCGGCACCGGTCTGCTCGGCGCCTACGCCTTCCAGCTCACCTGGGCGGTGCTGCTGCTGGCCGCCGGACGCGCCCTCCAGGCCGTGGCGACCCGCAGGGTGGTGGTCCAGGGTGGCTGACACCGCCGCACGGCCGCGCCCGCTGCCCGCGCCCGACCCCTTCCGCTCGCCGCTCGCCGAGGGCCTGCGCGCCTACCGGCTCATCGTGGCCATGTGGATCCGCTCCACCCTCGCCTACCGGGCGTCTTTCGCCATGGCCTTCGGTGTCAGCATCGCCGCCAACGCCCTCGACTTCGTCGCGGTCCTGCTGATGTTCTCGCACGTCGACACGCTCGGCGGCTACACCCTCGGCGAGGTCGCCTTCCTCTACGGCACCTCCGCCACCGCCTTCGGCCTGGCCGACCTCGCCCTCGGCTCCATGGAGCGGCTCGGGCGGCGCATCCGCGACGGCTCACTCGACACCCTCCTGGTCCGCCCGGTCCCCGTCCTCGCCCAGCTCGCCGCCGACCGCTTCGCCCTGCGCCGCCTCGGCCGCATCACCCAGGGGCTGCTGGTGCTGGCGTACGCGCTGACCGTGCTGGAGGTCGACTGGAGCTGGACCAAGGTGCTGATGATCCCGATGATGCTGGTCAGCGGCGCGGTGATCTTCGGCGCCGTCTTCGTGGCCGGAGCCGTCTTCCAGTTCTACGCCCAGGACGCGGCCGAGGTGCAGAACGCCTTCACCTACGGCGGCACGACGCTGCTCCAGTACCCGCCGACCGTCTTCGCCAAGGAACTGGTCCGCTCGGTGACCTTCGTGCTGCCGCTGGCCTTCGTCAACTGGGTGCCCGCGCTGTACGTCCTGGACCGCGACAATCCGCTCGGCCTCCCCGCCCAACTGGCCTTCGCGCCACCGCTGGTGGCGGCCGCCTGCTGTGCCGGGGCGGGGCTGCTCTGGCGGGTGGGGGTGCGGGCCTACCGGTCGACGGGGAGCTGACGGGTCACCGGCGGGCAGCGAGGCCCGCGTACACGCACACGCAGAACCATGGCCGGGCCCGCGTCACGGGCCCGGCGCCCACCACACCGGACAGAGGGGCAGGAGTCAGCAGAGATGGACGCGACGGAACAACCGGCGGCGGCGCAGGAGGAGGCCGGGACGGAGACGGCCCCGGCCGTGCTGCCCGGGCCGCGGGCCGAGGAGGTCATCCGCCTCGAAGGGGTCGAGAAGGTCTTCGAGGTACGTCGGCGCGCAGGGCTGGTGCGCCGGGAGAAGCGGCAGGTCAGAGCCGTGGACGGGCTCACCTTCTCGGTGGCGCGCGGCGAGATGGTCGGCTTCGTCGGCCCCAACGGCGCGGGCAAGTCCACCACCATCAAGATGCTGACCGGCATCCTCACCCCGAGCGGCGGCACCCTGCGCGTCGCGGGCGTCGAACCCGCCCGCGACCGGGCCCGCCTCGCCCGCCGCATCGGCGTCGTCTTCGGCCAGCGCACCACCCTCTGGTGGGACCTGCCGCTGCTCGACTCCTACCAGCTCATCCACCGCATGTACCGCGTCCCCGGCGCCCGCTACCGGGAGAACCTCGACCGGTGCGTCGAACTCCTCGATCTGGGCGACCTGTTGGAGGTGCCCGTGCGGCAGCTCTCGCTCGGGCAGCGGATGCGCGGCGACATCGCGGCCGCCCTGCTGCACGACCCCGAGGTGCTGTACCTGGACGAGCCGACCATCGGCCTCGACGTCGTCTCCAAGGCCAACGTACGGCGGTTTCTCGCCGATCTGAACGCCGAACGGGGCACCACCGTCCTGCTCACCACCCACGACCTCACCGACATCGAGCAGCTCTGCCGCCGCGTCATGGTCATCGACCATGGCCGCCTCATGTACGACGGGGCGGTGGCCGGGCTGCACCGGATCGCCGACGCGGAACGCACCCTCGTCGTCGACCTCGCCACCGAACTCCCGCCCATCGCCGTGGAGTCGGCCCGCACCGTGAAGGTGGAGGGTCCGCGCCAGTGGCTCGCCTTCCCCGCCGGCCGGTCGGCCGCGCCGATCGTCGCGGAGATCGCCGCCGGGTGGCCGCTGGTCGACCTGTCCGTCCGCGAACCCGATATCGAGGACGTCATCGCCCGTATGTACGCCGGGCGTTCGGTCGGCTGAGCACGGCGGGGAGCGGCAGGGGAGGGGCCGGCGGGCGGGCCGGTGACGAGATCGTCGCGGTCGGCCCCTCGGCCCTGTCCCGGCGGGCCCCGCGCCTCATAGGCTGACCGCATGAGTGAAGAGCTGCCCGAACTCCGCGCCTCCGACGCCGACCGCGAGAAGGTCGCCGAACGGCTCCGCGACGCCATGGCCGAAGGCCGCCTGGACATGGACGAGTTCGGTGAACGGCTCGACGCCGTCTACCGGACCCGCACCTACGCCGAGCTGGAGCCCCTCACCCGCGACCTGCCCTCCACCGGGGCCGGCTCGCCCGCAGCCCGCCCCGCCGCCGAGCGCGGCGGGGAGAACTGGCCCGCCCGGATCGGCGGCACCGGCGACAGCCGCTGGGGCATCGGGGTGCTCTCCGGCTTCCAGCACACCGGCCGCTGGACCGTCCCCGCCCGCTTCAAGGCCCTCGCCTTCTGGGGCGGCGGCCAGCTCGACCTGCGCGAGGCCCGCTTCGAGTCCCGCGAGACGGTCATCGACTGCTGGGCCGTGATGGGGGGCGTCAACATCGTGGTGCCGCCCGGTGTCCAGGTCGACGTGCGCGGCATCGGCATCATGGGCGGCTTCGGCCGCCCGGCCGGTGACGACACCCCCGATCCCGACGCCCCGCGCGTCGTCGTCCGCGGCTTCGCCTTCTGGGGCGGCGTCGGCACCGAACGCAAGCCCGCCCGCGCCCAGCGGCGGCTGGAGAAGGAGCGACGCCGGGGCGAGGTGGGCGAGGGGGACGCCGAGGGCGGGCGCAAGGAACTGGGCTGACGCCGTACGGAACCCGAACCCGGCCCCGTACCCGTCAGAGTTCCGCCGGGGCGGTCTTCCGCAGCAGGGACAGGTCGAAGGACTCGCCCATCTTGCGGAAGCCCGCGTCGCTCGGGTGCAGGTGGTCCCCGGAGTCGTACTCGGGGCGCAGCTGCTGCGCGTCGTACGGGTCGCGGACGGCCTTGTCGAAGTCGACGTAGTGGTCGAAGACCTTCTCGGCCCGGATCGCGGCGTTGACCTCCTGCCGCATCCGCTCCTTCTCCGGCGTCCACCCGCGGTGCCCGCCGAACGGCATCAGCGTCGCCCCGGTGACGCGCAGGCCCCGCTGGTGGGCTTGGCGGGTCAGGTCCCGCAGGCCGTCGGCGATGTCGGCGGCGGAGTTGTCGTTCGGGTTGCGCAGGATGTCGTTGATGCCGAGGGCGACGACGACCCCGCGCACCCCGGTCCGGGAGAGCGCGTCCCGCTCGAAGCGGTTGAGGCCGCTGGGGTTGCCCGCGGGTCGGCCGAGGCCGTCGGAGAGCAGGCGGTTGCCGCTGATGCCCTGGTTGACCACGCTCAGGTCGAGGTTGCCCGGCTCGTCGCGCATCCGCTGGGCCAGCACGTCGGTCCAGCGGCGGTTGGCCCCCATGGTTGAGGTGATGCCGTCGGTCAGCGAGTCGCCGAGGACGACCACGGCGCCCTGCGAGTCGTTGCTGAAGACGTCCACCGCCGTCACGTACCGCCAGAACGGGCTCTGCTGCGTGTACGCCGCCCCCGACTCGTCGTCGGTGCGGTCACCGCGCGCCACGTAACTGATCTGCCGGGCGTGCGGGTGGTAGGTGACCGGGCCCGAAGGGGTGGGGGTGAAGGTGGTGATGAGCAGGCCGGAGCCGTTCGGGACGCGCATCCGCACGGCGTCGCTGACCCGCTGCTCGCCCGGGGGGATGACGACGTTGCTGCGGCCGTCGAAGGTGAGGGCGCGAAGCGTGCCCGGGGCGGCCGAGGGGTTGTTGGGGGCGGCGGTCAGCGCGACCGAGGCGCGGGTGAGGTTCAGCGGCTGCTGCCCGTAGAGGTTGGAGAGGGTGACACGGGCGCTCGTGCCCCCGGTGTGCGTGTGCACCACGTTACGGATCGACTGCCCCGCGTAGCCGCGCAGTTCGGTGCCGGGCTCGCCGCCGACAGGGGAGGCCGACCACGCCGCGACCCAGCTGCCCGACGAGGCCGGAGCCGCCGAGCTGCGCGGGGTACGGGCGCCTTGGTCCGCTGCCTCGTCGCGGGGGCCGCCCGTCCCGGTCACGCCCAGGTATATGGCGGCCGATATCAGGACGACGATCGTCGCGAGGGCGGCGAGCAAGGCATAACCGTGACGCTTGGTCATGCGCCTGTTACTCCTCGGGCCGGGGGAGCCCCGAGGCTCCGTGTGGATCTTCCATGATGCGTCATGGCGCGGAGAGTCGCGCGGGGCGCCCCCCGGAGGGACAGACGCGGCCAACCCGCCGTCCGTTCCCGCGAAGAGGTGGGTAATCGGGCGATTGCGGGAGTGCGGGGACAAGGGGCGCACCGGGCGTCCTGGAGTGGTGACGGGCGGTGAGATTCGGCCACGGCAGGTGGGCGTTCGTGTGCGGCGGGCCACCACGGGCGGGGTGTGCGCGGGTGGCGCGGGCGCTCAGGGGTCCTGGGTCGGGGCGGGTGTGCCGCGACGGCTGCGGGGGTGTTCGCCGTATCGTGCGGGAGGGGCCTTTCCGGGCGCGACGCGTGCGGGCGGCCACAGGCAGTGACGGGTGAACGGGACGGGACACCATGGCAGAGGACGACCGCAGGGGCGAGGACGCGGGCGGCACGGGCGCGCCCGGCGGGGACGGCTCTCGCCGGTCCGAGGCGCGCGGCGGGGCCCTCGGCGCCCTCCTCGGTGCCGGAGCGGGCGCCCCCGGCGCCGGCGCCGACCCGATGGCGTTCACCGCCGCCGACGAGGAGAAGCAGCGCGGCGTACGCCGGATGAAGATCACCGCCACCGGCCTGCTCGTCCTCGTCGCCGTCGTCTACGTCCTCGCCACCTGGGCCGAGCACTCCGGCGCCGGTGCCTGGGCCGGGTACGTCGCCGCCGCCGCGGAGGCGGGCATGGTCGGCGCGCTGGCCGACTGGTTCGCGGTCACCGCCCTCTTCCGCCACCCGCTCGGCCTGCCCATCCCGCACACCGCGATCATCCCGCGCAAGAAGGACCAGCTCGGCGCCTCCCTCGGCGCCTTCGTCGGCGAGAACTTCCTCTCCCCGGACGTCATCCGCACCCGGCTGCGCGCCCTCCACCTCGGCAGCCGCGTCGGCACCTGGCTGGCCCGCCCGGAGAACGCCGACCGCGTCACCTCCGAACTCTCCACCGCCCTGCGCGGCGCCCTCACCGTCCTGCGCGACAACGACGTGCAGGCCGTCGTCGGCGAGGCCGTCACCCGCCGCGCCGACGCCCAGGAGATCGCGCCGGGCCTCGGCCGGATGCTGGAGAAGATCGTCGAGGACGGCGGCCACCGCCGCGTCGTCGACCTCGTCTGCTCCCGCGCCCACGACTGGCTGGTCCTCCACAGCGACCAGGTGATGAACGCCGTCCAGGGCGGCGCCCCCGGCTGGACCCCGCGCTTCGTCGACAAGCGCGTCGGCGAACGCGTCTACAAGGAACTCCTGCGCTTCCTCACCGAGATGCGCGACATGCCCGACCACCCGGCCCGCGCCGCCGTCGACCGCTTCCTCTCCGACTTCGCCACCGACCTGCGCACCGACCCCGACACCCGCGCCCGCGTCGAACGCCTCAAGACCGAGATCATCCACCGCCCCGAGGTCCAGGACCTCATCACCTCCGCCTGGACCGCCGTACGCTCCATGATCGTGGCCGCCGCCGAGGACGAGCAGAGCGAACTGCGCCTGCGCGCCCGCGCCGCCCTCCTCTCCCTCGGCAACCGCATGGCCGACGACCCCCGCCTCCAGCAGAAGGTCGACGGCTGGGCCGAGGCGGCCGCCGCCTACGTCGTCACCAACTACCGCGCCCAGATCACCTCCCTGATCACCGACACCGTCGCCGGCTGGGACGCCGAACACACCTCCCGCAAGATCGAGGCCCACATCGGCCGCGACCTCCAGTTCATCCGCATCAACGGCACGGTGGTGGGGTCCCTGGCGGGGCTGGTGATCCATACGGTGTCGCGGGGGTTCGGGGCGTAGCCCCTGCGGGGGCGGGCTGATTCCCGGCCTCAGGCGCCGGCCGGGCTGGAGTGGCCTCAAGCGCCGGCCGGGCTGATTTTTGGCTGGGGTGGGCTGGAGGGGTGCGGTCACTGCTCGGCCTCAAGCGCCGGCCGGGCCGGAGCGGCGGCCTCCGGCCGGGCTTCGGAGGCGGTGGCCCGCACCGCTCCCGCCAGCACCGCCGCCCCCGCGCACAGGGCCCCCGCCCCGACCCAGACCGGGTCGTACGAGCCGACGGTGTCCCGGGTGAGGCCGCCGAGGTGGGCCATCGCGCCCGCGCCCAGTTGGTGTGCGGCGTTGACCCAGCCGAAGACGACCACCGCGTCGGGGCCGAAGTGGACGCGGCACAGGGCCAGGGTCGGCGGTACCGTCGCCACGTCCAGGAGGCCGAAGACCACCGCGAAGGCCACCAGCGGCACCCCGACCGAGGGCGACCAGAGCAGCGGCAGGGCCACCAGGGTCAGTGCCCGCAGGCCGAAGCAGGCCGCCAGCACCCGGCGGGGGTCCACCCGGTCGGTCAGGCGGCCCGCGGCGATCGTCCCGGCGACGTTGAAGATCCCGACCAGCGCCAGCAGGGTCGAGGCCGAGGTGGCGGGCATGCCGTGGTCGTGCGCGGCGGGGGTGAAGTGGTTCCACAACAGGCCGTTGGTCGAGGCACCGCACACCGCGAACACCCCTGCCAGCAGCCAGAACACCGGCCGCCGGGCGGAGTGGGCGAGGACGCGCAGGGCTCGGCGGAAGACCCCGGGGGCGCTACCGGCACCGGGCGGCCCGGCGTACGCCGCCGTACTGACGCCCGCCGCCCGTGCGCCGCGCAGCGCCACCAGCGCCCACCCCGCCACCAGCGCCGCCGCGCCCGCCAGCCCCCAGGCCGCCGCCTGCCACCCGTACCCCGCGACCACCCGTGACAGCACGGGCAGGAACACGAACTGTCCGACCACCCCGGCCGCGGTCAGCAACCCCGCCACCAGGCCGCGCCGCCCGGCCCCGGCACGCTCCGCGACGCTCGCCGCCAGTGCGGTCGACGCCGCCCCGGTCCCGAGCCCCACGCCCAGCCCCCAGGCCGCCGCCAACTGGGCAGGCGACCCCGCCACCGCCGTCCCGGCCGCGCCGCCGCCCGCCAGCAGCAGCGCTCCCACCACGACGCGCCGCACCCCGAGGCGGTCCATCAGCGCCGCCGCGAACGGCGCTGTCACCCCGTACAGCACCATGCTCACAGCGAACGCCACCCCGATCGACGCCCGCGACCAGCCCCGCTCCTCGTGCAGCGGCACCAGCAGCAGCCCGCCGAACGTCGTGAACGCCCCCGCCGTGACGATCGCCGCGCCGGCCACGGCGACCACGGTCCAGCCGCAGCCCCTCCGTCCCTGGTCCAGTTGTCGCCGCGATGAAGAAGATGCAGAAAGAGCCATGCCACGACGGTCCCGTCCGGCACCGCCTACCGGTCAGTGGCCAGATGGACAGCTAACAGAAGATTACGGCCAACTGCTGCAGGGCAGTTCCCTCATGCAGGCCGAGGGGTGTGGGAGGAAGGTGAGCGGCATCAATCCCTGACGAGCCGCGCCCCCGTCCCGTACGAAGCGCCTCACGCCTCGGCCCCCGGCCCCTTACTTACTCACCCACTCCCTCCACCCACAGGACCCGCCTGATGCCCGTCACGGCCCCGCCACCACCCTCCCCCCATCCCGTCGCCGTCCTCATCCGCGACGGAGTCCTCCCCATGGAACTCGGCCTGATCCACCAGCTGTTCGGCTGCGCCGGCGCCCCCGACGGCACCCCGCTCTACACCGTCCGCACCTGCGCCCCCCGCCCCGGCCCCGTACGTACCGAAGCCGACTTCCCCGTCCACGCCCCGCACGGCCCCGAGATCCTCGCCGACGCCCGCACCGTCCTCATCCCGGCCTCCCACGAACAGGACGAACACCTCGCCGACGAGCCCCTCCCGGCCGACCTGCGCGCCGCCCTCGACACCGCCCACGCCGCCGGCGCCCGCCTCGCCTCCGTCTGCACCGGCGCCTTCGTCCTCGCCGCGTACGGCCTCCTCGACGGACGCCGCGCCACCACGCACTGGCTCTCCGCCGACCGCCTGGCCCGCGCCCACCCCCGCGTCGAGGTCGACGCCGACGTCCTCTACGTCGACGAGGGCGAGGTCCTCACCTCCGCGGGCGAGGCCGCGGGGATCGACCTCTGCCTCCACCTCATCCGCCGCGACCACGGCGCCGCCGTCGCCGCCGACGTGGCCCGCCGCACCGTGGTCCCGCCGCACCGCGAGGGCGGCCAGGCCCAGTACATCCGCCGCCCCGTACCCGAACCGGGCACCGCCTCCACCGCCGCCTCCCGCGCCTGGGCCCTCGACCACCTCGCCGACCCCCTGACCCTGGCCGACCTGGCCGCCCACGCCGCGATGAGCGTCCGCACCTACACCCGCCACTTCCGCCAGGAAACCGGCCTCACCCCGCTGCGCTGGCTCACCCAACGCCGCCTGGACCGCGCCCGCCAGTACCTGGAGGAGACCGACCACACCATCGACCGCATCGCCACAGCCTGCGGCTTCGGCACAGACGTCTCCCTCCGCCACCACTTCCACGCGGCCTTGGGGACGACACCGCGCAACTATCGGGCGGCGTTTCGGGGGTGAGGGCTATTCGGCCTCGGCGGCTGCGTAAGCCACCAAGTCGGCAGGCATTTCGTGTTCTAGCTCCCATGTGATGGCCATGGGGCGACTACCGCTATGTCCCGTATACCGAGCGGGGCCTAGGAACATCCAGGGTGCTGCTGCGCCGATATCCGTCTCCTTGTAGCGGCGGGCGAACAGCAGGATGTGGGAGCCGCGTTCAACGTGCTCACGGTAGCGACGCCCAGTCGGGGAGTTCTCCGAGGTGCTGTTCTGTGACTCCCAGTGAAAAAGCGTGGAGTTGATGGCGTAGTCCCGATAGCGGACGGCTGCGGCGAAGTCCTTTTCGCTCTTCTCCAAGGTGATGAGGAGAGCGTCCGCGTGGTTCTCCTTCGACTCCACTACTCCCTGAGCGAAGGAACGAGGCATCTGGCGGCCGCCCAGTCGCGCCACCGCGAGGGCGGCCAGTATCTCGGATCGATTGTAGGAGCTGTGTACCTTCAAGGGGAGGTGGGACAGCGGGCCAGTCAACGTGATGGGGAAGTGGTCCATCGTGGCCAGGCAGTGGTCGAGGACCTGCTGAAGCTCATCGCGCACCGCGGAGTGACGGGCGAGATGATCAAGGCCCTCTTGGTATGTGGAGAAACCGCCAGCATCGTCCCAAAGGTTGAAGAACAGCATGCGGGCGTAACTCTGCTCCCGCGGCGAGAGGTCGGGGTAACGCGGAGCATCATCGGTCAGTAGGCTGCGGTAGACATCGATGCGCTCGCGGTCATCCACGTGTAGGAAGGCGGCCATGCGCTTCAAGAGCGCTTGCTCGCCGGCTGCAGCTGCAGTGGCGGTCAGTAGGCGAGCTTCGCGTAGCAGGTAGGTCCAAGAGCTCTTGTTGCTCTTGTAGACCTCCTTGATTTCCCGTCCGCTTTCCTTCAGGTAGGAAGCCAGTTTCTGTGTCCCGTACCAGGCAATTTCCTTGGCCAGTGCCCGCGTGTCGACGTTAATTTGATCGCGGATATTCTTCAGAACCGCGCTCTTCGCTTTGCTCTCCAGGACGATCTCACATCCAGAGGGCAACTGTGGAAAGCCCTGCTCGATCTGGTGGATCAAGCGACGGCGGGTGAAGTTCGTGAGTGCTCGGAACTGGTTCTCGAAGCGGAACTCCTTGCGGTGCAGGCCGATGAAGTCCAAGACGGTCAGCACTGGTTTGCTGGCAGTCCGACGTAGTCCGCGGCCCAACTGCTGGAGGAAGACGGTTGCGCTGGAGGTGGGGCGGAGCATCAGGAGAGTGTCGACATCGGGGATGTCCAGTCCCTCGTTGAAGAGGTCCACCGAGAAGATGATGTGCAGGCGGCCACTCTTCAAGTCGGCCAGGGCGGCTTCCCGGTCCGATGGTGGAGTCTCCCCGGAGAGAGCCACCGCCTTGAAGCCAGCATCCCGGAAATGGTGGGCCATGAAATGGGCATGCGCAACGGAGACGCAGAAGCCCAGAGCCCGCATAGTCTCAGGAGAAGTAACCTTGTCCTGTACGGCTCGAAGGATGATGCGAACGCGGGTCTTATCTGCGGTGAGCGCTTCACTCAGCTCATCTCGATCGTACGCACCGCGACGCCAGGTGACAGCCGAAAGATCGGTTCCATCGCTGATGCCAAAGTAGTGGAATGGGCTGAGGAGTTCGTTTTCCAGAGCCTCCCACAGGCGCATCTCTGCCGCGATGTGGCCGTCGAAGTAATCGTCTTGTACGTTCTCACCGTCGGCCCGCTCGGGTGTGGCGGTCAGTCCTAGCAGTTCCATTGGAGTGAAGTGCTGGACGATGCGGCGATACGTGGGGGAGGTGCCATGGTGGAATTCGTCAATTACGATGACGTCGAAGTGATCGCGGGAGAGTTGGTCCAACGCTTCCTGATGCAGGGACTGCACACTGGCGAAGATGTGCTTCCGCGTGGTGGGAATAGCTCCACCGTGTTGCTTCTCGCCGAAGTTCGCGTCGGCCAGTACCTCTTGGTAGGTACGCAGTGACTGATCCAAGATCTCCTTGCGGTGCGCGACGAAGAGCAGCCGGAGATCCCTCCCCGCCTGCTGGCGCAACCGCTTGTAATCGAGCGCAGCCATAACGGTCTTACCGGTCCCAGTAGCCGCCACCAGCAGGTTCCGGTGGCGGTTTCGTACAGTCCTTTCCACCTCCAGGCGCTCCAGCATGTCCCGCTGGTGGGGATGCGGGCGCACCTCCAGGCCCGAGAGGTTCATCTTCCAGGTACCGGTATTGTTACCCATGCCGCCAGCGAGCGCGAGAGCTTCATCGAGCTTTTCGCCGTCCTGGCGAGGGTCGTAGGGCTCGAAACTCGGGTTATTCCAGTACGAGTCAAAAGTCGTGGTGAACTTTTCTATGACGTCTGGGGTTGCCACGGAAGAGAGGCGTACATTCCACTCAAGCCCGTCGAGCAGGGCGGCTCTGGAGAGGTTGGAGCTGCCGACGTAGGCTGTGTGATAACCGCTGTTGCGGCCGAAGAGCCAGGCCTTGGCGTGCAGACGGGTTGATCGGAGCTCGTAGTTCACCCGTACTTCTGCGCCGTATTCGTCTACGAGCCGATCGAGAGCCCTCCGCTCGGTCGCCCCCATGTACGTGGTGGTGATCACCCGTACGGGCACGCCGCGCTCGCGGGCCGCTTCCAGCGACTGTTCCAGGACCCTCAGCCCGTGCCACTTGACGAAGGCGCACAGGAGATCAACCTGGTCGGCGGTGGCCAACTCCGCGCGCAGTTCAAAACCGAGGCTGGGGTCGCCTTTGGCGTTGGTGAGGAGTGCTGTGTCGGAGAGGGGGTTCACCGGCCTGATGGCGTACACCCCCTTCGCCTCCTGCTCGGCGATGGCGAGCAGTTGGCGGGGGCCAGAGGCGACCATGTCGACCCACTGGCGCGCGCCGTTCAACGTGCTGACCGACTCCAAGATGTGGTTGGCAGCCTGGACTTGGTCGGCAGCGGGAAGATTCGCCAGAACCTGATGCACGGTTTTACCGACATGACGAGCCAGCACCCGAGGAGCGTCTTCACCCACGCTGGCGGAGATCGCCCGCCATCGGTCAGCCGGCAACTCCTTGAGCTGACTCTCGACTCGCAGCGTGATCAGCTTTTCGTACAGCCCGCTTATGGGCTGCTCGCCGTCGTGAAGTCCTGCCTCTGCCATGTTGGCGCCCCCCTCGGCCGTCCCCCAAAGGATCAAGTATGCGAGGGAAGCGGCTGAAGGGAAGAGGGCGCGGGGACGGATCGGGAGGCGCGGGTCTCACCCGCAGCCGTCCGTTGGCTCGTCACCTCCCCCCGTGACACCCCCCATACCCCCGCCCCGACCCGCACCAGCAAGCCGTGTCCCGGGCCGGGGGCCAGGGGGTGGCTCGGCCTCGGGCGGCCAGGGTGGTGGTGTAGAGGGGGAGGAGGGAGGGGTCGGTGGGGGTGGTGGCCTCGGAGGCGGCGAAGGCCTCGTAGGAGGGGAGGGTGGCGGAGACCGTGCCGAGGTTGGGGGTGCCGGCGGCGGCCAGTTCGCGCAGGGAGTCCTCGACGGCGGTCAGGTGGGCCGCGTGGGAGGGGTATTCGGCGGCGAGGTCGGGGTGGGCGGCGAGGAGCTGGGCCAGTTCGTCCTCGGGCCAGTGCAGGACGGCGACCGGGAACGGGCGGGAGAGGGCGGCGCGGTAGGAGCCCAGTTCGGCGCGGAGGCGGGTGATCTCGGCCTGGAGTTCGGCCGGGTTGTCCGAGCCCAGGGACCAGACGCGGTTCGGGTCGTGCAGCTCGTCCAGGGGGACAGGGGCGTCGTGGAGCCGGTCGGCGAGGTCGTCGCGGGCGTCGTGGGCGGCGCCCAGCAGGCGGCGGACGCGGTGGCGGCCGAAGAGGAGCGGGCGCACCTCGCGGGGAGGGTTCTCGGTGTCGCCGACGACCAGGTCGGTGGCGTCGGTGAAGACGGAGTGGGCGCTCTCCAGCTCGTCGTGGGCCTCCAGGGCCTCGGCGACGACGATCCACGGCTCCGGGGAGCGGGGCGCGGCGAGGCGGACACCGTCGATGATGGCGCGGGCCTCGGCCTCGTGGCCGTACTCCCAGAGGTTGGCGGCCTTCAGGGCGCGGACGAGGACGGGCTGCTCGGCGGGGAGCGCCAGCAGCCGGTCGTAGAGGGCCGTGGCGCGGTCGCGGCCGCCCGCCACCTCGTGGTGGGCGGCGGCCTGGAGCAGCAACTGCTCGGCGTCCTCGGGGTACAGCGCGGCGGCGCGTTCGAGTCGTTCGGCCTCGGCGGTGTGTGAGGCGTGCGGCGTGGTCTCGGCGGGCGTGTCGGGGCGCATACGGGACACGGTACTGCCGGGGGAGGACGGCGGAAGGGGGCGGTGCGGTGGGTGTGGGCGGGGCCACGTGCGAGGCGTCGGCTCGGGACGGGTCTCGGCGGGCCTGGGGGTGGGGTTCGCCGGTCGGCGTGGGTTGGCATTCGGCCGGGACGGCCATCGGTTCGGGGCGTTGCCCGGGGGGCCGGGTTCGGCCCGACGATCCGGCCGGGGGAGGGCGGGGCAGGGAGCGGACGAGGCGGAGGCTTGGTTTCGCCGATGCCTCGGTGCGCCCCTTCGGCCTCGGGCCACACCCGCCCCCCGACGTGCCTCACCCCACCCTCCTCGCCCCTCCCAAGCCCCCGCCGCCCCGGGTACCCTGACGGAAACCACCGGCCCGGTGGTCCTGCGGGGCGCGGAAGGCGGAAGGAGGCGGCATGACCGGAGCGACGTCGATCGTGACGAGTCGGCTGCGGCACATGCGGCTCTTCGGGGTGCTGCTCTTCCTGCTCGTCGCGCAGTACCTGCTCGCGGAGACCGTGCTCGGGGCCGCCGCCGTCGCGGTGGCCGCCACCGCTGCCGCCGGGTCCGCGCTCGCGCTCTGCGCGGTGGTCGCCGCGCGGGCCGTGCCCAGGGTGCCGGTGGCGCGGGTGCGGACCGCGCTCAGGGACCGGGCCCGCCGTACCGCCTTCCTGCCGCAGCGCGATCCCGACGCGCCAGGCCGCCGCAGGCCCCGCGCGCCCGGCGCGCTCCTCCCGACGGCCGCGTAACTCCCCGGGTCAGCCCAGCTGACGACCGGGTGAGGGCCCGGACGGCACTCGTCCGGTGCGCGTGGTCCGTCACGCCGCGCGGTGTCGCGCCTTCCCTTTCTCGGGAGCCGCCGACGCCGTTCCGCGAGCCTGGCCGGCTCGCTTTCCCGGCCTGACAACCCCGGCGCCGCCTCGCGCGCACGCGCCGCCACGGGAGGGTTTCCCTTGTCGTTCTTCTCCGCCTTCGCCGACCTCGTCGACGCGATCGGCGACGTCCTCGAACCGGTCGCCGGCACCGCCTCGACCGCCGCCGCCATCGTCCTGTTCACCGCATTCGTACGGCTGCTGGTGCTGCCGCTCTCCCGGGCGGCGGCCCGTGGGCAGCGGGCCCGGACGCGGCTCGCGCCGCAGGTCGCGGCGTTGCGCAAGAAGCACAAGAAGAATCCGGAACGGCTGCAGAAGGCGACGCTGGAGCTGTACGCGGCCGAGAAGGTGTCGCCGTTCTCCGGCATCCTGCCGAGCCTGTGCCAGCTGCCCGCCTTCTTCCTGATGTACCACCTCTTCGCCTCCGCCGAGATCGGCGGCGCCCCCAACACCCTCCTCGGCCACTCCCTCTTCGCCGCGCCGCTCGGCGGGCGGTGGAAGGAGGCGCTGGCCGACGGCGGGGTGTTCGGCGCGCAGGGCCAGGTCTACCTGGTGCTCTTCGCCGTGGTCGTGGCCGTCGCCGTGTACAACTACCGGCGCACCAAGCGCCAGCTCGCCGCCGGCGCGGCGCTCACCGCCACGTCGGGCGGGGGTGCGGAGGCCGTGCCCGGCATGGGTGCGATGACGAAGATCATGCCGCTGATGTCGTTCATGACGCTCTTCACCGTCGGCTTCGTGCCGCTCGCCGCCGCGCTGTACGTGGTCACCAGCACCCTGTGGACGGCGGTCGAGCGGACCTTCCTCTACCGCGAGGAGCCGGCCGCCGTCCCCGTACCCGCCTGACCTGCCGCACCCCGTCGCCCGGTCGGCGGAACCGTCCACCCGCTGAACGCACCCTTGCGGCGCGCCCCCGCCCTCCGGCACGATCGGTCGGTCCTCCGGCGGCCGCACACCACCGGGCGGACCACTCGCTCAGGGCACCACCCGGGCGGACGGCCCCCGCGCCGTCCGCTCCGCCCGGCCCGGCCCGTACGCCTCGCGCGTGCGGGACGGGGCGGGCCCGAGCGATCACGGGAGTTCGACCATGAAGCTGCTGCGTGTCGGAACGGCGGGCGCCGAGCGCCCCGCCCTGCTCGACCAGGCCGGAATCCTCCGCGACCTCTCCGGCGTCGTCGACCGCCTCGACGCCGCCCTCCTCGCCGCCGACCCCGCGCTGGCACGGCTGCGCCGGGCCGCCGCCGACCCCGAAGGACTGCCGCCGCTCGACCCGGCGGGGCTGCGCACCGGCCCGCCGCTGGAAGCCATCGGCAAGATCGTCTGCGTCGGGCTCAACTACCACGACCACGCCCGCGAGACCGGCGCCGCCGTCCCCGAGGAGCCGATCCTCTTCCTCAAGGCGCCGGACACCGTCGTCGGCCCGGACGACACCGTGCTGATCCCGCCGGGCAGCACCCGCACCGACTGGGAGGCGGAACTCGGCGTCGTCATCGGCCGCACCGCCCGCCACCTGCGGACGGCGGAGGAAGGGCTGGCGCACGTCGCCGGGTACACGATCGCCCACGACGTCTCCGAGCGGGAGTACCAGATCGAACGCGGCGGCACCTGGGACAAGGGCAAGAACTGCGAGACCTTCAGCCCGCTGGGGCCCTGGCTGGTGACCGCCGACGAGATCCCCGATCCGCAGGCCCTCACCGTCCGGCTCTCCGTCAACGGGGTGCTCCGCCAGGACGGCACCACCGCCGACCAGATCTTCCCGGTCGGCGAGGCCGTCGCCTACATCAGCCGGTTCATGACGCTCTACCCCGGCGACATCGTCAGCACCGGCACCCCCGCCGGCGTCGCCATGGGCCAGCCCGAACCCAAGCCGTACCTGCGCCCCGGCGACGTGGTCGAGGTGGAGATCGCCGGGCTGGGGCGGCAGCGGCAGGTCATGGGGAGCGCGGAAGAGGCGATACGGGAAGCGGTACGGGAGGCCGCCGCCTAGGCCCTGTCCGGCGGCCGGGCGGGACGGCCCTGCAGCTCACGGCCGCCCCGCCCGGGCCACCGCAGGCTCAGACGCGCCCGACCAGGTCCACCGTCGCCCCGGTACGCGCCGACTCGCGGGCCGCCTCCAGGACGGCCAGGGCGTCGGCCGCCTCCAGCGCGGTGACCGGGTTCGGGCCGCCCTCGCGCAGGGCGGCGTGAACGGCCCGGTAGTACGCCGGGTAGTCGCCGGGCAGGGTCGGCTGGGGGGCGCCGCCGCCGGTCAGCGGGGACTCGCCCGAGCCGACGCGGCCCCACATCGCCTCGCCCTCCTCGCCCCAGGGCTCCAGCGGCAGCGGCCGCTCGCCCGCGCGGAGCGCCGCCTCCTGCGGGTCGAGGCCGTACTTCACGTACCCGGCGTCCGAGCCTAGGACCCGGAAGCGCGGGCCGAGCTGGGCGGCGGTGGCGCTGACGTACAGGTGGGAGCGGACGCCACTGGTGTGGCTGAGGGCGAGGAAGGTGTCGTCGTCGGCCTCCGCGCCGAACCGGCGCACGTCCGACTCGGCGTAGACCCGCTCCACCGGGCCGAACAGGTGCAGGGCCTGGTCGACGACGTGGCTGCCCAGGTCGTAGAGGAGGCCGCCGATCTCCTCGGGGCGGCCCGACTCGCGCCAGCCGCCCTTCGGCTTCGGACGCCAGCGCTCGAACCGCGACTCGAACCGCCAGACGTCGCCGAGCGTGCCCGCCTCCAGCAGGGCGGCGAGGGTGCGGAAGTCGTTGTCCCAGCGGCGGTTCTGGAAGACGGACAGCAGCAGCCCGCGTTCCTTCGCCAGCGCCGCCAACTGCCGGGCCTCGGCCGCCGTACCGGCCAGCGGCTTGTCCACCACGACCGGCAGCCCTGCGCGCAGGGCCGCCTCGGCGAGGGCGACGTGCGTCTTGTTGGGGGAGGCGACGACCACCAGGTCCAGCTCGTCCGCGCGCGGCCACAGCGCGTCGGCGGTGTCAGCGAACCGGACCTCGCCGAACTCCGCCCGGGCCGCGTCCCGCCGCTCGGGCGAGGAGGTCACCACGGTGTCGAGGACCAGGCCTTCGGTGGCGGCGATCAGCGGGGCATGGAAGACGGAACCGGCCAGGCCGTACCCGACGAGGGCGACCCGGACCGGCGCGGAGGCGCCGGCGGACCCGGCGGTGGACGCGGTGGTGACATCAGACATGGCCCCAGCCAAGCACGAACCGCCGCTCACGCCCCACGGCCGCGACCGCTTCGCCACCTAATGGTCGGATTATCGGCCGACCGAGGGATTCCCGCCGCCCCGCCCGGCTCGAACAGCCGAACCACGCGTGGCGTGCCCCACCGCGCCCGCACCCCCATGGCAGGGTCGCGCCAACGGCCGACGGTCCCTCCCAGTGCCGTCGGCCGCCGGTACGACCTGGAGGCACCCATGCGCCCGCGCACCCCCCTGGCCGTCGTCCTGGCGCTCGCCTCCCCGCTCACCACCGCCTCCGCCCACGCCGCGCCGGCCCACCCGGCGCCCGCCGGGGCCGCCCACGCCCCGGCCGCCCCCGGCGCCCGCCCGGCGGGCCCGCCTGTCCCGCTCTGCGCCCAGCCCGACGCGCCGTCCTTCCCCCTCACCGGGCACCTGCGGGGCGGGCCCGGCACCCTCCGGGCGGGCGACGGGCCGAGCGGCTTCACCGTCCACATCCGCAACACGGGCCGCGTCACCTGCCACCGCGTCCACCCGGTGCTCGTCCTCGTCGACGAGGCCCGCGCGCTCGTCCCCGCGCAGCTGCGCCTCGACTTCCACGACGGGCACCGGTGGCTCCCCGTCCGCCTGCGCCACACCTCGCGCAACGAGAGCGTCGGCGTCCTCGACGGCGGCAAGGGCTTCCGCGGCTTCACCGTGCGCCCCGGCGGCAGTACGGACGTACGGCTGCGGCTCGCCGTACGCGACGACGCCGGGGCCGACCGGGTCGCCGTCCAGGCCGCCCTGGTCCAGCGCCACGACGGGGAAGGCCGCTGGGTCGGCCACTCGGACACGTACACCTTCACGCTCCGGGCCGCCGAGGGCGGGGACACGCGGCCACCCGTCCCGCCCGCGCGCCCGCCCCGCAGCGACGAGCCGGCCCGGCCGCGTGACACCGCCCCGTCCCCCGCGCGGCCGCCCGCCGTCCCCGTCCCGCCCAGCCCCTGGCCCCTGCCCGTCCCATGGGCGACGGGGGAACCCCCGCCCGCCTCCCGCTTCCCCACGGAGGTGCCCGTCCCCACCGGCCGGCCGGCCTCCCCGCCGCCGTCCGGCCTGGAGACGGCCCCGGCGAGCCCGCGCCCGCCCGGCACGGTGCCGCCCGCGCCGTCCCCCACCGCCGACCCGACCGGGGAGACCCCGCGGCGCGACCAGCCCGGCGACGGCCGCGACCGCCAGGAGGACGAGCCCGGCCGGAGCGGCGAAGAGGGCCGCCCCGAGCTGGCCGAGACCGGTGGCTCCGCCACCCTCCTCGGTCTGCTCGCGACGGCCCTGACGGCCTGCGGCGCGGTCCTGCTGCAACTCGCCCGGCGCCTGCGCCCCTGAGGACCGCCGCGGGACCCGGCGTCAGATCAGGTCGACCAGATCCGCGATCGAGTCCACGACCTCGGTCGGCCGGAACGGGAACCGGTCCAGCTCGCCCGCCGAGGTCAGCCCGGTCAGCACCAGGTAGGTCGTCATCCCGGCCTCCAGACCGGCGAGGACGTCGGTGTCCATCCGGTCGCCGATCATCGCGCTCGACTCGGAGTGCGCGCCGATGGCGTTGAGGCCGGTGCGCATCATCAGCGGGTTGGGCTTGCCGACGAAGTACGGCTCCTTGCCGGTCGCCTTGGTGATCAGCGCCGCCACCGAACCGGTCGCCGGGAGGACGCCCTCCGTGGACGGACCCGTGTTGTCCGGGTTGGTCGCGATGAACCGGGCGCCGCCCTTGATCAGGCGGATCGCCTTGGTCAGCGCCTCGAAGGAGTACGTCCGGGTCTCGCCCAGGATGACGAAGTCCGGGTCGCTGTCGGTGAGGATGTACCCGGCCTCGTGCAGTGCCGTGGTCAGGCCCGCCTCGCCGATGACGTAGGCGGTGCCGTCGGGGTGCTGGCTGCCGACGAACTTGGCGGTGGCCAGGGCGGAGGTCCAGATGTTCTCGACCGGCACCTCGAGACCGATCCGCTTCAGCCGGGCGTGCAGGTCGCGCGCCGTGTAGATCGAGTTGTTGGTCAGCACCAGGAAGGGCTTGCCGGAGTCGCGGAGCTTGGTGATGAAGGTGTCGGCACCGGGGATCGGCACCCCTTCGTGCATCAGGACGCCGTCCATGTCCGTGAGCCACGATTGGATCGGTTGACGCTCTGTCATAGGTGCGGACTCCTGCCATACGGACTCGTGGGACAACCACACTTTATTGGAGGCGCCGGCTCACCGCCGGGGCACGGGAGGCCGGGGAGGCGCGGGAAGCACCGGCGGCCCCGGGTTCACCCGGAAAGCGCAACCTCCCCCGACCCGCCCGCCTTCCTCGCGCATCCGAGTGGCGCGGCCCCGGGGGGCGGGCGAACCTGCGAGGGACAGGAGGTTCACCATGCGCATCCATGGCATCACCGTGCGTGCCGCCGCACTGGCCGCCGCACTGACTCTGACCCCGCTCGCCGCCTCCACCGCGGTCGCCGGTGACGAGGAGAACCACGGCCACCACCACAAGCCAGGCCGGGTCACCGTCTCCCCGTCGACCGTCTCGCCCGGCGGCGAGGTCACGCTGCGCGTCGACAACTGCCGGGGCCGCGAGGCGGTCGGCCTCTCGGAGGCCTTCGCCGGGGACGCCTGGTTCAGCCCCTCGGCGGACCGCGGCGAGCTCTACGCGGAGGCCCGTATCCGGTCGGACGCCCAGCCGCGCCAGTACGAGATAAAGGTCGACTGCAAGGACAAGGAGAACCGGCACGCCAAGGGCACGGTCACCGTCGTCCATCACAAGCAGCACCCGCACGCCCCGGTGAGCGCGGGCGGCGGCGGCACGGCCGAGGTCGCGGCCGAGGCGTCGGGCAACGAGGGCCCGGGCGCCTCGCAGGCGGTCATCGGCGGCGCCCTGGTCTCGGCGGCGGTGCTCGCCTTCGCAAGCCACCGGCTGCGCCGCGGCAGGCGTACGGACTGACCATGGCCGAAGGCAAGCGCGCGCACAGCAGGCTGATCACCACTGCGGCGTGGGCCGTGCTGCTGCTCGGCCTGTGGATCTGGGGACGCGAGGTCTCCGACGGCTCCCCGCTGCCGGGCACGGGGAACGGGCGGTCGGCGGCGGTGGCCGGTCCGGCCGGGGCCGACCTGCCGCCCGCCCGCGATCCGCTGCCCGGCTCCCGCCCGGTGCGGTTGGACGTTCCGTCGATCGGCGTCTCCTCGGCCGAGGTCGTCTCGCGCGGCCTCGACGACGCGGGGGCCGTCGCCCCGCCGTCGTTCGACGCCCCGGACGCCGTCGGCTGGTACGAGTCCGGGCCGCAGCCCGGCGAGGAGGGCGCGGCCCTGCTCGTCGGCCACGTCGACACCCGCACCCAGCCCGCCGTCTTCTACACCCTGAGCGCTGCCGAGCCGGGCGCCCGCGTCCGCGTGGGCCGCGAGGACGGCACGGTCGCCGAGTTCACCGTCGAGGACGTCCAGGTGCTGGAGCGCGAGGGGTTCGACGCGCAGAAGGCGTACGCGCCCCGGCAGCAGGGCCGCGCGGAGCTGCGCCTGATCACCTGCGGCGGCACCTTCGACAAGGCCCGCAACACCTACACCGCCAACGTCGTCGTCTCCGCCTACCTGACCGGCACCGCCACCGCCGCGGACGGGGACGCCGCCACCACCGCGGAGGGCCGGACCGCGCGGGCCGCCCGCGCCGAGGCGGCCGGTACCGGACCCCTCGCGGAGGCGGCCGTTCCGCCGTCGGCGGGTGTCCGCCGCGCCGGGAGCGGCGGCGAGGCCCTGCTCCCCTCCATGGCGATGGCTCCCTGACCCCTGGGCCTGTCGCCCGCACCGGTGGGGGGCACCCCCCCGTAGGGGGGGGGGCACCCGGGGGGGGGGGGGGGGGGCGGCGGGGGGGGGCGAGTGGGGGACAGGCTGTACGGGTAGTGGGG
>NZ_JBHXJE010000061.1:0-31534 GCF_042723275.1 Streptomyces sp. NPDC058373
GCGGGCGGCGGTACGCCGGGCGGGGTGCCCCGGGCGGGCCCGGGGCACCCCCTTCCGTCAGGCTCCGCGCAGGACCGCACCGGTCCGCTCGGCCGCCAGGGCGACAGCCGCGTCGCGGGCGGCGGTCGCCTCCTCTACGGTCAACGTCCGGTCGGGGGCGCGGAAGCGCAGCGCGTAGGCGAGCGACTTGCGCCCCTCGCCGAGCTGCTCACCGGTGAAGACGTCGAACAGGCGGAGGGACTCCAGGAGTTCGCCCGCGCCCTCGCGCAGGACCGCCTCCACGTCGGCGGCCGGGACCCCGGCGTCGACGACGAGGGCCACGTCCTGGGTGGCGACCGGGAAGGTGGCGATGCGCGGCGCCTCGACGGTGCCGGTGCCCGCCGCCTCGACGGCGTCCAGGTCGATCTCCATGGCGCAGGTGCGCGCGGGCAGGCCCAGCGCCTTCAGGACGCGCGGGTGCAGCTCGCCGGCGTGACCGACGACGCGCTCCTCACCGTCGAGGACGACGGCCAGCTCCGCGCACCGGCCCGGGTGCCACGGGCCGTACTGCCCCGAACGGACGAGGAGTTCGGTACCGGACTCACGGGCGATCGTGCGGGCCGCCTCGATGGCGTCGGCCCAGTCGGCCGGACGCCCCTTGCCCCACCAGCCGGCCTGCTCGCGGGCGCCCGCGAGGACGACCGCGGCGTGCCGGGGCTGGTCGGGCAGGGCCGCGGTGACCGCGGCGAGCTGCTCGTCGGTGGGCCGGTGGTCGACCGGGAGCCGCTCGCCCGCGGTGGCCCGCCCGCTCGGGTGGAAGACCAGGCCGGTCTCGAAGAGTGCCAGGTCGTGGCTGCCCCGGCCGTCGTTGCGGCGGAGCGCGCCGAGCAGGCCGGGCAGCAGCGTGGTGCGCAGCGCCGGCTCCTCGTCGGAGAGCGGGTTGACCAGGGTGACGACGCGGCGGGCCGGGTCGTCGGCGGCGAGGCCGAGCTGGTCGAGGACCTGCTCGGAGATGAACGGGTAGTTCAGCGCCTCGGTGTAGCCCGCTCCGGCCAGTGCGCGGCCGATCCGGCGGTGCAGCCGCTGGCGGGAGGTGAGACCTCGGCCGGCGGGCGGCTTCGGCAGGGTGGAGGGCAGGTTCTCGTACCCCTCCAGCCGGATCACCTCTTCGGCGAGGTCGTTGGGGGCGCGCAGGTCGGGGCGCCAGGAGGGGACGGTGACGACCAGGTCGTCCTGGCCGTAGACGTCGCAGCCGACCTGCTGGAGGCGGCGGACGACGGTCTCCCGGCCGTAGGCGACCCCGGCCACCTTGGCGGGGTGGTCGGCGGGCATCGCGACGGTGTGCGGGGCCGAGGGCGAGATGACCTCGGTGACCCCGGCTCCGGCGGTGCCGCCCGCCAGCAGCACCAGCAGGTCGACGGTGCGCTGGGCGGCTGCGGAGGCGGCCAGCGGGTCGACGCCGCGTTCGAAGCGCTTGGACGCCTCGGAGGGCAGCTTGTGGCGCCGGGCGGCGCGCGCGATGGCGATCGGGTCGAAGTGCGCGGCCTCGATCACCACCTCGGTGGTGCCCGCGACGCGGCCGGTCTCCGGGTCCGGGACCGCGTCGGCGATCTCGGTGTCGGCGCCGCCCATGACCCCGGCGAGGCCGATGACGCCGCGCTCGTCGGTGATGACGAGGTCCTCTGGGTCCAGGGTGCGGCGGACGCCGTCGAGGGTGGTGAGCTTCTCGCCGGGCTCCGCGCGGCGGACGCCGAGGGCGCCCTGGACGCGGGAGCGGTCGTAGGCGTGGAGCGGCTGGCCCAGTTCGAGCATCACGTAGTTGGTGATGTCGACGGCGAGCGAGATCGGCCGCATGCCGGCCTTCTGGAGGCGGCGGCGCAGCCAGATCGGCGAGCGGGCCTCGGGGTTGAGGCCGCTGACGGTACGGGCGGTGAAGCGGTCGCAGCCGAACGGGTCGGCGACCTCGACGGGGTGGCCCTCGGCGTTGGGGCCGGGGACGTCGAGGAGGGCCGGGTCGCGCAGCGGCAGGCCGTAGGCGGTGGCGGTCTCGCGGGCGACGCCGCGCATCGACAGGCAGTAGCCCCGGTCCGGGGTGACGGCGATGTCGAGGACCTCGTCGACCAGCTCCAGGAGCGCGATCGCGTCGGTGCCGGGCTCGTACTCGGGCGGCAGCACGATGATGCCGTCGCCGCCTGCGCCCATGCCCAGCTCGTCACTGGAGCAGATCATGCCGTGCGAGACCTTGCCGTAGGTCTTGCGGGCGGCGATGGCGAAGTCGCCGGGGAGGACGGCGCCGGGCAGCACGACGACGACCTTGTCGCCGACGGCGAAGTTCCGGGCGCCGCAGACGATCTCCTGCGGGAGGCCGGTGCCGTTGGCGGTGCCGACGTCGACGGTGCAGAAGCGGATGGGCTTCTTGAACCCCTCCAGCTCCTCGATGGTCAGCACCTCGCCGACGACGAGGGGGCCGGTGAGGCCGGCGCCGAGCTGCTCGACCGTCTCGACCTCCAAGCCGGCGGCGACCAGCTTGGCCTGCACGTCGCGGCCGGTCTCGGTGGCGGGGAGGTCGACGTACTCCCGCAGCCAGGAAAGCGGGACCCGCATCAGATCTCCATCCCGAACGGCCGGGTGAACCGGATGTCACCCTCGACCATGTCTCGCATGTCTTCGACGTTGTGGCGGAACATCAGCATCCGTTCGATGCCGAACCCGAAGGCGAATCCGCTGTACTTCTCGGGGTCGACACCGCAGGCCACCAGGACCTTCGGGTTGACCATGCCGCAGCCGCCCAGCTCGATCCAGCCCTCGCTGCCGCAGGTGCGGCAGGGCCGCTCCGGGTTGCCGACGGAGGCGCCGCGGCAGACGTAGCAGACCATGTCCATCTCGGCGGACGGCTCGGTGAAGGGGAAGAAGTTGGGGCGCAGCCGGGTCTTCATGTCCGGGCCGAAGAGCGCCTGGACCATGTGGTCGAGGGTGCCCTTGAGGTCGGCCATGGTCAGGCCCTCGTCGACGGCGAGCAGCTCGATCTGGTGGAAGACCGGGGTGTGCGTGGCGTCCAGCTCGTCGGTCCGGTAGACCCGGCCGGGGCAGACGACGTACACGGGCGGCTCGCGGTCGAGCAGGGTGCGGGCCTGCACGGGCGAGGTGTGGGTGCGCAGGACGATGCCGGACTCGTCCTCGCGGGAGCCGGGCTTCTGCCCCTCGCCGCGGACGAAGAAGGTGTCCTGCATCTGCCGGGCCGGGTGGTCCGGGGTGAAGTTGAGCGCGTCGAAGTTGAACCACTCGGCCTCGGCCTCGGGCCCCTCGGCGACCTCGTACCCCATGGCGACGAAGACGTCCGCGACCCGCTCCATGAGCGTGGTCAGCGGGTGGCGCGCGCCGGCCGGGACGCGGTCGTACGGCAGGGTGACGTCCACCGCCTCCTCGACCAGGACCCGCTCGTCGCGCTCGGCCTCCAGCACGGCCTGCCGGGCGGCGAGGGCCTTGTTGACCTGGCCGCGCGCCATGCCGACGCGCTTGCCCGCCTCGGCCTTGGCCTGCGGGGGCAGGGCGCCGATCTCCCGGTTGGCCAGCGACAGCGGCGAGGTGCCGCCGGCGTGCGCGGTCTTGGCCTGCGCGAGGGCGTCGAGGTCCGCCGCGGCGGCGAAGGCGGCGAGCGCCTCGTCCCGCATGCGCTCGATGTTTTCCGGTTTCAGTGCCTCGACCTCTACTGGGTCGTACGACTTGTTCGGTGCCGACATCTCTTCCCGTGCTTCCGATTGCTCCGCCCCGCGCCCGGTACGTGTCGCGGGCGCGGGGTACCGGATGGTGGGGCCTGGCTGTGGGTCCCCGCAGAGGCCAAGGGCGCAAAAATGTGCCGGAGACCGAGTCTAACGGGGGTGAGCTGGAGGTCCTTCCCCCGCACCGGGCGGCGCCCGCGGGGGGCGCGGCCTGCCGGGGAGGACCGCGGGGCGCCCGGGGCGGGGTCAGGCCAGATAGGCCGGGGCCGCCACGGGCAACGTAAATCGGAACCGGGCGCCGCCGCCGGGGGCGCGCTCCACGCTGATGGTTCCGCCGTGGGCCTCGACGATGCCCTTGACGATGTACAGGCCGAGGCCGGTGCCGCCGCGCTTGCTGCCGCGCCAGAAGCGGGTGAAGACGCGGTTCACCGATTCCTCGGGGATGCCGGGTCCTTCGTCGCTCACGGTGACGGCCGTTCCTTCGGTGTCGTTCTTCAGGGGCGCGGGTGCCACGTCGATGGTGACAGTACCTTCCCCGTGGCGCACCGCGTTTTCCAGGAGGTTGCTGAGGATCTGGTCGATCTTGTCGGGGTCGGCCCACAGGGCGGGCAGCGGCCGGTGCAGGCGGACGAGGAAGCGCTCCGGCGGCTGGCCGGCCGCGACCAGGGCGTGGACGTGGCGGCCGACGGCGGCGGCGAGGTCGACCGGCTGTCGGTGGACCTCCAGGCGTCCGGAGTCGATGCGGGAGATGTCGAGGAGCTCGGCGATGAGCCGGGTGACCCGGCCCGCGTCGGCGTCGACCGTCTCCAGCATGAGCCGCTTCTGGTCGTCGGTGAACCGGTCCCACTTGGCGAGCAGGGTGGCGGTGAACCCTTTGACGCTGGTCAGCGGCGAGCGCAGCTCGTGTGCGACGGTGGCGATCAGCTCGGCGTGGCTGCGTTCGGTACGCCGCCGGGCCTCGGTGTCGCGGAGGCTGACGACCACCCGGCTCACCGGGCCGAGCGGCTCCTCGCGTACGTAGCGGGCGCTGACCAGCACCTCGCGGCCGCCGGGCAGGAGCAGGTTCCGCTCGGGCTGGCCGCCTCGGATGGCGAGGCCGCCCCAGGGGTCGGTCAGCTCCCACCAGCGGCGGCCCTTCAGGTCCTCCAGCGGCAGCGCCTTCTCCAGCGGGAAGCCGAGGACGTCGTCGGCGCGGACGGCGCAGATCCGGGCGGCGGCGCGGTTGAAGGTGACGACGCGGCCGCGGTGGTCGGCGACGACCAGGCCGTCGGGCAGGTCGTCGGGCGCGAGCGCCGGTCCCCCGGTGCCGTGGTCGCGCGTCGTGCCGCGCGGCGCGGGCGGTTCACTCGAACCGGCTGCCATCCCCGTATCCCACCTCTCGGGCCGCCCGGACCTGCCGGACCGCTCCGGCCTCTCGAACCGCTCGGGGCCGTTAACCCGTGGCGTGGGCCCCCGAGTTGGCCACTCTACTGTTCCCCGCCGGGACATCCACTCCGCGCAGGGGCGCATCAGGGGCGCAGACCAGCGCACATCGGGGCGCGTGATGGACCGGGCGTGGCGGCGCCCGGTCAGGGCCCGTCGTAGGCGTCGGTCACGCAGTCCCGGTCGCATCCGGCCCGTTCGTACCGCTCACGGAGCGCGGCGGCGGCCTCCGGGTGGCTGACGTAACGGTGCCCGAAGTGGCCGACCGCCACCTCGCGCACGGCGGCGACGCGGACCAGGGCTGGCTCGCCGGGTCCGGCGGCCCGGCGGGCGGCGGCGATGGCCATGTCGGCGGCGCGCCGCAGTTCCCGGGGGCGCCGGGCCCGGGCGGCGCGCTCGGCCCGGGCCCGCCACCAGGGGCGGGTGGTGCGGCCCCGGAGCCCGACGGCGACAGGATGACCAGGAGTCCGGCGGCCATGGTCCAGCCGCCTTCCGCCAGTGTGCTGCGCATGGGCCGCTCCCCCGGTGCCCGCCGCTGTGCTGTCAGCCGTGGCGCTGGGCGCGCGCCGAGCCGTAGAGGCAGACGGCAGCGGCGGTCGCGAGGTTGAGCGACTCGGCGCGGCCGTGGATGGGGACGCGGACCACGGCGTCGGCCAGCGCCCTGGTCTCCTCGGGCAGGCCCCAGGCCTCGTTGCCGAAGATCCAGGCGGTGGGGCCGCCCATGGTGCCGCGGTCGAGCTCGGTGTCGAGGTCGTCCTCGCCCGCGCCGTCGGCGGCGAGGATGCGTACCCCCGCCTCGCGGAGCCCGGCGACGGCGGTCTCCACGGGGACGCCGACCGCGACCGGCAGGTGGAAGAGGGAGCCGACCGAGGCACGGACGGCCTTGGGGTTGTAGACGTCCACCGAGGCGTCGGTCAGCACCACGGCGTCGGCTCCGGCGGCGTCCGCGCAGCGCAGCACCGTACCGGCGTTGCCGGGGTCGCGGACGTTGGCGAGGAGGGCGACGAGGCGGGGGCGGTCGGCGGTGATCCGGGCGAAGGGGGTGTCGAGGAAGCGGCAGACGCCGACCAGTCCCTGCGGGGTGACGGTGGTGGCGATCTCCGCGATGGTGGCCTCGTCGGCGAGGTGGACGCGGGCACCCTCGGCGCGGGCGGCGCCGATGATCTCCGCGTACCGCTCGGCCGCCTCCACCGTGGTGAAGAGTTCCACCAGGGTCGGCTCCTCGCCGCTACGGTGGCCGAGCGCCTCCCGGACCGCCTGGGGCCCCTCGGCGAGGAATCTGCGCTCCTTGCCGCGGACGTTGCGGCGGGCCAGCCGCTTGGCGGCCGTGACCCGCGTGGAACGCGGGGAGATCAGCTCGGGGGTGCCCATGGGTCGGGGGTCCACCTTCGTGTCGGAGAGCGTGCGGAGAGGACGGGGAGACGCACCGGACCCGCAGGCGGCTGGCGCCTGCGGGTCCGGGTGAAGACGGGAGTGCCTGGTCCTGGGGAGGAGGTCAGGCGGCGGTCTTCGGGGCGTTGACGTCGCTCGGCAGCGCCTTCTGGGCGGCCTCGACGAGCGCGGCGAAGGCCGGGGCGTCGTTGACGGCGAGGTCCGCGAGGATCTTGCGGTCGACCTCGATGTTGGCGGCCTTCAGACCCTGGATGAAGCGGTTGTAGGTGACGCCGTTGGCGCGGGCCGCGGCGTTGATCCGCTGGATCCAGAGCTGACGGAAGTCGCCCTTGCGCTTCTTGCGGTCGTTGTAGTTGTAGACGAGGGAGTGGGTGACCTGCTCCTTCGCCTTGCGGTACAGGCGCGACCGCTGGCCGCGGTAGCCGCTGGCCTGCTCGAGGATCGCCCGGCGCTTCTTGTGGGCGTTGACTGCCCGCTTGACGCGTGCCACTTGTTGACTCCTTGTAGCGGGGCCGTGGTGGTGTTCACACGGCCCGGTTCGAATTGGTCCCGGTCCCGGCGCCCGGCCTCCGGTGTGCCGGAGGCCGTGACGTCACTTGCCGAGAAGCTTCTTGATCTTCTTGGCGTCGCCCGGGGCCATCTCGGCGTTGCCGGTGAGGCGACGCGTCAGACGGGACGACTTGTGCTCGAGCAGGTGGCGCTTGCCGGCGCGCTCACGGAGCACCTTGCCGGAGCCGGTGATCTTGAAGCGCTTGCTGGCACCGCTGTGCGACTTGTTCTTCGGCATAGCGCCGTTCTCTCCTCGTCAGTGGCGTCCTGGGGCCCGTCCTCGCGAACGGGCGGTCCAGAACGTCATATGTGTCGGTTGACGATCGCGGGACTCGCGCCCCGGATCATGCCTCGGCAGGGGCCTGCTCGGCGCCTTCGGCGGCGTCGTCGGCGTTCTCGGCGTCGTCCTGGGCCGTACGGCCCTGGCGCTCGGCCTTGCGGGCGGCCTGCGCCTCGCGCGCCTCGGCCATTGCCTCGGTCTTCTTCTTGTGCGGACCGAGAACCATGATCATGTTTCGGCCGTCCTGCTTCGGGTTCGACTCGATGAACCCGAGGTCCTGGACATCCTCCGCCAGCCGCTGGAGCAGCCGGAAGCCGAGCTCCGGCCGGGACTGCTCACGGCCGCGGAACATGATCGTGATCTTGACCTTGTCGCCCTGCTTGAGGAACCGGACGACATGACCCTTCTTGGTGTCATAGTCGTGCGGGTCGATCTTCGGCCGGAGCTTCATCTCCTTGATGACCGTGTGCGCCTGGTTCTTGCGCGCCTCACGGGCCTTCATGGCCGACTCGTACTTGAACTTTCCGTAGTCCATGAGCTTGCACACGGGCGGACGGGCGGTCGCCGCGACCTCGACGAGGTCGAGGTCGTACTCCTGCGCAAGCTCCAGGGCCTTGGCAAGCGGCACAATGCCGACCTGCTCGCCGCTGGGACCGACAAGTCGGACCTCGGGAACGCGAATCCGGTCGTTGATGCGGGGCTCGGCGCTGATGGATCCTCCTCGGTAGCACCACACGACAGCCTGGCGGGCTGCCGCGTTACGTCTGTTTCAATCAGACCAACCGAGCCGGTACACGAAAAATGCCCCGGACGATCACACGCGGGGCTCCTGGACTACCGGAGCACCGCCGCGTGGACGCGGGGCGCATCGGGCCTGCCGCACTCGGGGTGCGGCCGCCTGACCGGTGACCCGCCGTCCCTGAGGACGGTCAGGTGGGAGATCGGAGCCTCCACTTGTGGCCGGACACAAGATGTCCAGCCGGTCGACTATCAAGCATACCAGCGTCCGGACCCCTCGCCGCCCGGGCCACGGCAGGGCCTAGGCTGGCCCTCGCCGATCGCCTTCGCGGCGTACCGGCGAGGACACCCCTCAGGAAACACGGGAAGAAGACAAGCTGCCATGAGCGACGCCACCCCCGCGGGCGAGGCCCCCGGCTTCGACGAGATGACCCGCGACATCGCCGACGTCCCCGCGGTCGAGGTGATCACCACGGTGGGCGTGCACCTGATGAGCGCCGCCGCCGTCAACCTGGGGCTGGCCGAGGGCGGCGAGGACCACAAGGACCTCGACGAGGCCCGCAAGCTCATCCACGCGCTGGCCGGGTTGCTGGACGCCGGGGCCACCGAGATCAGCTCCTTCCACGCGGCCCCGCTGCGGGACGGCCTCAAGTCCCTCCAGCTCGCCTTCCGCGAGGCCTCCGCGGTGCCGGACGAGCCGGGCAAGGGCCCGGGCGAGAAGTACACCGGGCCGGTCTTCGGCTGATCCTCGCGACCAGAGGACGGAACAGAGGAAGGGGCGGGCACCCACGGGTGTCCGCCCCTTCCGTACGTACGCGTCACGTGACCGCGTCGGCCTCCACGGCCCGGCCGCCCGGCGGGTGGGTGCAGCGGTGCGCCAGCGCGGCGAGGGCGCCGCCGATCAGGGGCGCCAGGATGAAGAGCCAGAGCTGGGTGATGGCGGCGCCGCCCGCGAAGAGGGCGGGGCCGAGGCTGCGCGCCGGGTTGACCGAGGTGCCGGTCAGCGGGATGCCGATGATGTGGATCGCGGCGAGCACCAGGCCGATGGGCAGGCCGTCGAAGCCGATCAGCGCCACCCGGTGGGTGACCGCGAGGACCACGAAGACCAGCAGGAAGGTCAGCACCACCTCGGCGAGGAAGGCACCGCCCATCCCCAGTTCCACCGCCGAGCGGTCGGCGAAGCCGTTGGTGCCGAACTGCGCGTGGGTCTGGAGCCCCGGCACCTGTTTGGCCAGCAGGAACAGCACGGCCGCGCCGACGATGCAGCCGAGCACCTGCGCCACCCAGAACCCGACGGCGGTCCGCAGGTCGATGCGCCGGGCGGTGAGCATGCCCAGGGTGACCGCCGGATTGATGTGGCAGCCCGAGACGGGGCCGAGCGCGTAGGCGAGGGCCAGCATGACGAAGCCGAAGGCCAGGGCGATACCGACGGTGCCGATGAAGTCCCCGGCGAGGACCGCCGCTCCGACGGCGAAGAACACCAGCAGCGCGGTACCGGTGAACTCCGATATGAGCGCACGCGTAGACATGGACACACCTCGCGATTACTTCCGGTTCGGGATGGTTCGTTCCGGTTTCTTCGCCGATTGTCCCCCCGGTTCCCGGACCCTGCCTGTCGGCGGCCGGTACCGAGGACGTACGCGCGCGGCGCCCGGGTCAGCGCCGGTAGACGGGCTCCTCGGCGGGTCCGTCGGCCGTGGCGGGCAGGACGGCCAGGTCGAGGCCGCGGACCAGGCGGGCGCGGAGCGGCTCGGCGGCGGCCATCGCCCGGGCCACCCGGTTCAAGGTGGCGGCGGGGTCGGCGTCGGGGGCCAGCACCACGGCGAGCACGCCGTCGGTGGCGCCGGTCGAGCGGGCCAGGTGGGCGCGGAGCACCTCCGGCTCGGCGGCCAGGGCCTCGCGGACGGCTCCGGTGACGGCCGGGTCGGCGAGCGGGTCGGGGTCGGTGCGGCCCTCGGCGAGGGCGCGCAGCGCGGATCCGGTCAGCTCGTACGGCACGGGTCCTGCGAGGTCGAGGACGACGGTGTCGGCCCGCTCGTGCGCGGCCGCCTCCAGGGCCTGGTGGAGGGCGACGGCGACGGGGCGGGCCTCCGGGTCCCAGCGGGCGAGGGATTGAGTGGAGGTGAAGGCCGGCAGGGCGGTGCGCTCGCCCGCCTTGAGGGTCGGGACGGCCATGTCGCTGGTCTTCTCGTGGCGCAGCCCGTTCTCGTCCACCTCGCTCTCGCCGAGGACGGCGACGACCGGGACGAGCAGCCGGGTGGAGCGCAGGGCCTCCAGCACCGGCCGGTGCCGGGTGCGGTCCTCGGCCCAGGCGGCCAGCGCGGCGCTCAGCCGGGGGTCGGCGGAGCCGTCGTCGTCGGAGAAAGCGGAGTCGGGAATGTTCTTGTTCGCCACGCCGCGAGCCTATCGACCCGGCGTTGGCGGACCGGCCCCGGGCGGGCCGGTGCCGGACGGCTCAGCGGAGCGGTGCGCGGCCGCGCCAGAGCAGGACGGCGGCGGCCAGCAGCAGCACCCCGAGGCCGCCCGCCGCGGGCCCGGCCCAGGCGGCGCCGGAGTCCGCGTCGGTGTGGCCTGGTCCGGGGCCGAAGTGGCGCTCGCCGTGTGCGGCGGGCTTCAGCTCGTCGGGGGCGAGCTTGCCGCCGGCCTCGACGGCGGCGGCGGCGTCGACCAGGCCGTGCCCCCGGGAGTCGTCGCGGCCGCCGCCGGGGCTGTCCCGGGCGGTCTCCTCCAGGAGGCGTTTGATCTGGGCGGGGGCGAGGTGCGGGTGGGCGGCGCGGACCAGGGCGACGGCGCCGGAGACGGCGGCCGCGGCGGCGCTGGTGCCCCATCCCTCGTAGTAGCGGCGGTCGGGGTCGGCGAGGACGATGTCGTCGCCGGGGGCGCTGACCGTGGCGTACCAGCGGCGGGTGGAGAAGGCGGCGCGTTCGCCGAAGCGGTCGACGGCGGTGACGGCGATGACGCCGGGGTAGGCCGCCGGGTAGGAGACGTGGTCGCCCTTCTCGCCGCCGTTCCCGGCGGAGGCGACGACGACGGCGCCCTTCTTCAGGGCGTACTGGACGGCGGCGTCCTCGGCGGCCTCGGGGTGGGCGGACTCGCTGTCATCGCCGAGGGAGAGGTTGATGACGTCGGCGCCCTGGTCGGCGGCCCAGCGGATGCCTTCGGCGAGGGCGCCGCCGCGGGTGGAGCGGGCCTTCTTGCGGGCCGTGTCGCCGTCCTCCAGGATCACCCGGACCGGCAGGATCTTGGCCTCGGGGGCGACGCCCATGACGCCGTCGCCGTCGTCGGGCCCGTGGCCGTGACCGGCGATGACCGAGGCCATGGCGGTGCCGTGGCGGGCCCAGGGCCGGTCGCCCGGTCCCGCGCCGAAGCCTATGAGGTCCTTGCCGGGCAGGACGTTGCGCTCCAGGTCGGGGTGGTCGGCGTCGACGCCGGTGTCCAGGACGGCGACGGTGACGCCCTTGCCCTGGGTGGTGCGCCAGGCGTCCTCGGCGTGCAGCGCCTCCAGGCCCCACTGCTGGGCGCGGATGCCGTCGGCGTGCGCGGCCGTGGGCGTCAGGGCGAGGCAGGCGGCGGTGACCGGGGCGAGGAGGGCGCCGAGGGCGCGGCGGGCTCGGGGCACGGTCACGGCTCCTCGGTGGCGCGGTGGGCCAGACCGCGCAGGCGGGCGGCGGCGCGGTCGGTGTGGGCGAGCGCGGTGTGGCCGAGGCCCGCCTGGGCGGGAGCGGTGGTGGCGCCGTCGGCGGTGGCGGCCGCGGCGGGCTGGGGTTCGGTGACCTCCCGCCCGTCGGCGAAGCCGCTGACCGCGTAGACGACGGCGGGCAGGTCGGCCAGGACCGCCACCGACCAGGAGGCGCGCTGCGGGTCGCCGAACCCCTCGGCCAGGGTGTCCTTCGCGGCGTACGGGCGGGGCATCAGGTCGCGCCGCCGGTCGAGCTTCTCGGCGCGGAAGCGGGTCCGCAGGTCGGTCATGGCCTGCTCCCCGGCGCGGGTGAAGAGGAGGCCGACGGTGACGACCTCGCTGCGGGTGGCGTCGGTGTAGGTGGCGCGGAGCAGGCGGGCGCATCCGACCGGTTCGAGGACGGAGGCGAGGAGCGGGTCGAGCGCCTTGGCGCAGCCGCTGTCGGGGGCGACCGCGATCCGGGTCCAGGTGCGGTCGGCGCCGCCGGGGCCCGCCTTGCGCCCCTTGACCGTCGGCGGGAAGAGGCGGTCGACGGGGGTGTCGTGCCACAGGGCGGCGCCCGCCGTGAAGCTGTCGGCGGCGGCCCCGGCGGAGTCGCCGCCGGTGAGCCAGGTACCGGTCGCGCCGCCCGCGACCAGGCCGAGGCCGAGGACGAGGCAGACGGCGGCGGCCCTGCGGCGCGGGGAACGGGGCACGGGGCGCAGGCGGGTGGTGGCCTCGTCGCGTTCCGGGCCCCTGGGCGCGGCGGCGAAGGGCGCTCCGGCGCCCGGGCGGGGAGTGAGGTCGACGGCGCCGGTGCTCCAGCGGCCCCGGGGGCGCGGCGTCGGGCGTGGTGTCTCGGGCGGGCCGGGGTCGGGCGTCGGCGGCTGCGGCGGGACGGGTGCGCGGGGCGGGGTGGCGCGCGGGGCGGGGAACGCCGGGAAGGTGCGGCGGGTCTTCGGCGGTGCGGCCCGGTCCTCGACCGGCGGCTGCTCGTCGGGCCGGGCAGCGGCCGGGGGCGCGGCGGGTTTCGGCGGGAGGGCGGGCCGGGGCGGCGGGGCCCCGGGACCGGCCGCGGCGGCCCTGTGCTCCTCGGGGCGGCCCGCCGGGTGGGGCGGTACGGCCGGGCGGCGTGCCTGCGTACTCATGCGCCCCCCGTTTTCCCTCACGCGGCCCGGCAGGGGGCCTGATCGCGCGCCCTCCGTGCGCGTCACTCTACGGGTTGGCGCGGCCCCGGCGGGAACCGCTGGGGCCGACGGGCCGGTTCTGCCCGGATGATCCCTCGGTGGCGCGGCCCCGCGTCCGCGCGGCGGGGCGCTCCTGGTCACCCCCTACCCCTGGGTAGGGCTCTCTGGCAGGCTGCGGGCATGACGCCCCTCGCTTCCGCCCGTGCCCGGTACGACCGGGCGACGGCGCATCTCGACGCCCCGCTGGCCCTGGTGGACCTGGACGCCTTCGACGCCAACGCCGCCGATCTCGTACGCCGGGCGGCGGGCAAGCCGGTCCGGGTGGCGAGCAAGTCGGTGCGCTGCCGTGCCCTGTTGGAGCGGGTGCTGGCCCGCGAGGGGTTCGCCGGGGTGATGTCGTACACGCTGGCGGAGTCGCTGTGGCTGGCCCGCTCCGGGGTGGACGACGTGCTGCTGGCCTACCCGTCGGCGGACCGGGACGGGTACGCGGAGCTGGCGGCCGATCCGAAGCTGGCGGCGGCCGTCACGGTGATGGTCGACGATCCGGCGCAGCTGCGGCTGATCGAGGAGGCGCGCGGGCCGGGCGCGGAGGAGATCCGGGTCTGCCTGGAACTGGACACCTCGCTGCTCCTGCTGGGCGGACGCGTCCGGGTGGGGGCGCGCCGCTCGCCGCTGCACTCCCCCGCGGACGTGGCCGACCTGGCCCGGCTGGTGGCGCGCAGGCCGGGGTTCCGGCTGGTGGGGCTGATGGCGTACGAGGGGCATGTGGCGGGCGTCGGCGACGATGTGGCGGGGCGTCCGCTGCGGTCCCGGGCGGTCCGGCTGATGCAGCGGGCGGCGCGCCGGGAGCTGGCGGCGCGCCGGGACGCGGTGGTGCGGGCGGTGTGCGAGGTCGCGCCGGAGCTGGAGTTCGTCAACGGCGGGGGGACGGGCAGTGTGCAGCACACCGTCGCCGAGGCGGCGGTGACGGAGGTGGCGGCCGGGTCGGGGCTGTTCGTGCCGCGCCTCTTCGACCACTACACGTCGTTCTCCGGGCGTCCGGCGGCGCTCTTCGCGCAGCCGGTGGTGCGCAGGCCAGGGGTGGGCGCGGTGACGGTCCTCGGCGGCGGGTACCCGGCGTCCGGGGTGGCCGGGCCGGACCGGTCGCCGGTGCCGTACCTGCCCGAGGGGCTGCGGTACGACCCGCAGGAGGGGGCGGGCGAGGTGCAGACGCCGCTGCTGGGACCGCCCGCCGACGATCTGCTGATCGGCGACAAGGTGTGGTTCCGGCACGCCAAGGCGGGCGAGTTGTGCGAGCGGTTCGCCGCGCTGCACCTGGTCTTGGGGGACGCGGTGGTGGACACGGTGCCGACGTACCGGGGCGAGGGGCGGACGTTCCTCTGAAGCTGCCCGCCTCGCGCCGGGCGGCGGCTCGGGTCAGCCGCCCGGCGCGGGGGTGAGCCCTTCGCCGACGCCGCCGGAGCCGCCGGTGGCGCCGAGCGGCTCGATCCCCTTGACGACGGTGTCCATCAAGCTGAGCGGCGGCCCCTCGGAGCCGGCGTCGAAGGCGAAGCGGACGACGACCATCGACTCGCTGCCGACCGAGGAGCGGAAGGCCAGCGACTGGACCCAGCCGCCGTCCCCGGCGCCGGTGGTGACCCGCCACCGCACGTAGTAGCCGGCCCGTCCGGCCACGGCGACCTGCCCGGCGGCCGCCTCGCGCTCGGCGGTGACGCCGTCGTAGGGGCGGCGGTCGACGACGTCGCGGTCGTAGAGGAGGTCCACGGCGTCGGAGATGTCGGCCTCGGCGACGGCCTTGGGGTCGGTCTCGTCGCTGCCGGTGAGGGTGGCCGAGATGATGCGGCCGCGGTGGCAGGAGCCGGAGCCGCCCGGGCAGTCGTAGGACGGGTCGGTCACCATGGCGACGTCGCCCGCGGTGAGGGTGGTGGACTTCGTCCAGCCCTCGGGGACCGGCAGGGTGATGCCGTTGAGTTCGTCGGTGAGCACCCGGGGGGCGGGGTCGCGGGTCGGCCCCTCCGTCGGGCTGGGCGTGGCGGACGGCGTCGTGCCGGAGGCGGCGGAGGAGGCGGAAGGGGCCGCCGCGCCGGGGGCGTCGGCGGGGGTGTCGCCGCCGCCCAGCAGCACCACGCCGCCGACGGCGCAGGCGGCCACCACCACGGCACCGGCGACGAGCGCGGCGACGGTCCCGCGCCGCCGGGCGGGGCTCGCGGCGGTGGCCGGAGGCCCGAAGCCGACCGGGCCGAAACCGCCCTGGGGCGCCTGGGACCGGGGCGGGCCGAAGCCGCCGTCGGGGGCCACAGGCGAGCCCGGGCCCGGAGCGGCCCCGGCGACGGGGGCCCGGGTGTGCGCGGTCCAGCCGGTGCCGTCCCACCAGCGTTCGACGGCGGGCGGTGGCGCGGCCGGGTCCACGTACCAGCCGGGTGGAGGCAGCGGCGTGTTCATGCCGTCACCCTAGAGCCTTTCCGGGGGGAGCCTCAGGGGGTCCCACAGGTGAGGGCGCGCGCTCCGGCAGGCCGGGTGCGCGGCCTGCCGGAGCGTGGGCAGGGCCTAGAGCGGCGTCACGTACGCGCCCGCGATGCCGCCGTCCACGAGGAAGTCGGTGGCGTTGACGAAGGAGGCGTCGTCGCTGGCGAGGAAGGCGACGGCGGCCGCGATCTCGTCGGCGTCGGCGAACCGTCCGGCGGGGATGTGCACGAGGCGGCGGGCCGCGCGCTCCGGGTCCTTGGCGAACAGCTCCTGGAGCAGCGGGGTGTTGACCGGGCCGGGGCACAGGGCGTTGACGCGGATGCCCTCGCGGGCGAACTGCACGCCGAGTTCGCGGGACATGGCGAGGACGCCGCCCTTGGACGCGGTGTAGGAGATCTGCGAGGTGGCGGCGCCCATCACCGCGACGAAGGAGGCGGTGTTGATGATCGACCCCCTGCCCTGGCGCCGCATGTGGGGCAGCGCGGCCTTGCAGCAGAGGTAGACGGAGGTGAGGTTGACCTCCTGGACGCGCTTCCACGCCTCCAGGCCGGTCTCCAGGATGGAGTCGTCCTCGGGCGGGGAGATCCCGGCGTTGTTGAAGGCGATGTCGACCGAGCCGTACGTGTCGAACGCGGCCTGGAAGAGGGCGTCGACCTGGTCGGGGTCGGTGACGTCGACGCGGACGAAGAGGCCCCCGGTGGCCTCGGCGGCGGCCTGTCCCGCGCCCTCGTCGATGTCGCCGCAGACCACGTGGGCGCCCTCGGCGGCGAGGCGGCGGGCGGTGGCGAGGCCGATGCCGCTGCCCGCGCCGGTGACGACGGCGGTACGGCCGATGAGGCGGCGGCAGAGGGGCTGCTCGGCGGCGTCGGGGCGCGGGGTGCTGGGCTGGGTCACTGGGCGGGACCTTCCGTGCTGAGGAAGACGTTCTTGGTCTCGGTGAAGGCGGTGAGGGCGTCGGGGCCGAGTTCCCGGCCGAGCCCGGAGTGGCGGTAGCCGCCGAAGGGGGTGGCGTAGCGGACGGCCGAGTGCGAGTTGACGGAGAGGTTGCCCGCCCGCACGGCGCGGGAGACGCGCAGGGCGCGGCCGACGTCGCGGGTCCACAGGGAGGCGGCGAGGCCGTACGCGGTGTCGTTGGCGAGGCGGACGGCGTCCTCCTCGTCCTGGAAGGGCAGGACGACGGCGACGGGCCCGAAGACCTCCTCGACGGCGACCGGGTCGCGCTCACCGGCCTGCGTGAGGACGGTCGGGGGGAACCAGAAGCCGGGCCCTTCGGGGGCGGTGCCGCGCAGGCCGGGGGCGCCGTCCGGCACGTAGCCGCGTACCCGGTCCAGCTGGGTGCGGGAGATCAGCGGCCCCATGTCGGTGGCCTCGTCGGCCGGGTCGCCGACGGTGACGGCGGCCAGCGCGGGGGCGAGCAGTTCCAGGAAGCGGTCGTGGACGGAGGCCTGGACGAGGATGCGGGTACGGGCGCAGCAGTCCTGGCCGGAGTTGTCGAGGAAGGACATCGGAGCGGCGGCGGCGGCCTGTTCGAGGTCGGCGTCGGCGAAGACGATGTTCGGGCTCTTGCCGCCGAGTTCGAGGGTGAGGCGTTTGACCTGGTCGGCGCAGCGGGCCATGAGGCGCTTGCCGGTGCGGGTGGAGCCGGTGAAGACGACCTTGGCGACGCCCGGGTGGTCGACCAGCGCCTCCCCGGTGACCGGCCCGGTCCCGGGCAGCACCTGGAAGAGGTGGTCGGGGAGCCCGGCCTCCAGGGCGATCTCGGCGAGGCGCAGCGCGGTCAGCGGGGTCGTCTCCGCCGGTTTGAGGAGGACGGCGTTGCCCGCGGCGAGCGCGGGGGCGGTGCCCCAGGCGGCGATCGGCATCGGGAAGTTCCAGGGGGCGATGACGCCGACCACGCCGAGGGGTTCGAGGAAGGTGACGTCGACGCCGCCCGCGACCGGGATCTGGCGGCCGGTGAGGCGTTCGACGCCTCCGGCCGCGTAGTCGAGCAGGTCGCGGACGTTGGACGCCTCCCAGCGGGCGTTGCCGATCGGGTGGCCGGCCTCCCGCACCTCCAGGGCGGCCAGTTCCTCGGTGCGGCTGTCGACGGCGGCGGCGAACCGGCGCAGCAGCCGGGCCCGGTCGGCGGGGGCGAGGGCGGCCCACCGGCGCTGGGCAGCGGCCGCGCGGCGGACGGCGGCGTCCACGTCGGCGGCGGAGGCGGCGGGGACCGTGGTGAGGAGTTCGCCGGTCGCCGGGTTGAGGACGGGGAGTTCGGCCGGGCCGTTGCCGGTGACGGGGTCGGACATGCGGTGCCTCACATGCGTTCGAAGGAGCGGCGCAGCTCCCAGTCGGTGACGGCGGCGTCGAAGGCGTCGAGTTCGACGCGCGCCATGTTCAGGTAGTGCTCGACCACCTCGTCGCCGAAGGCGGCGCGGGCGATCGGGCTGTGCTCCCAGCGGTCGGCGGCCCCGCGCAGGGTGGTGGGGACGCTCTCGTGACCGGCGGTGTAGGCGTTGCCGGTGCAGGCGTCGGGGAGGCCGAGGCGGTGCTCGACGCCGTACAGCCCGGCGGCGATCATGCCCGCGACGGCGAGGTAGGGGTTGACGTCGCCGCCGGGCAGACGGTTCTCGAAGCGGGTGGCGGGGCCGTGGCCGACGACGCGGAGCGCGCAGGTGCGGTTGTCGTGGCCCCAGGCGACGGCGGTGGGGGCGAAGGAGCCGGGCCGGAACCGCTTGTAGGAGTTGATGTTGGGGGCGTACAGGAGGGTGAAGTCGCCGAGGGCGGCGAGCTGTCCGGCGAGGAAGTGGCGCATCAGCTCCGACATGCCGTCGGGCCCCTCGCCCGGCATGGCGGGGGTGCCGTCCTGGTCGGTGAGGGAGAGGTGGATGTGGCAGGAGTTGCCTTCGCGGGCGTCGTACTTGGCCATGAAGGTGAGGGCGACGCCCTCCTGGGAGGCGATCTCCTTGGCGCCGGTCTTGTAGACGGCGTGCTGGTCGCAGGTGGTGAGGGCGTCGTCGTAGCGGAACACGATCTCGTGCTGGCCCGGGTTGCACTCGCCCTTGGCCGACTCGACGGTGAGGCCGGCGGCGGCCATCTCGTTGCGGATGCGACGCAGCAGCGGCTCGACGCGGCCGGTGCCGAGGACGGAGTAGTCGATGTTGTAGCGGTTGGCGGGGGTGAGGTCCTGGTAGCCGCGGTCCCAGGCGCTCTCGTAGCTGTCCTGGAAGACGATGAACTCCAGCTCGGTGCCGACCTGGGCGGTGAGCCCGCGCTCGGCGAGCCGGTCGAGCTGGCGGCGGAGGATCTGGCGGGGCGCGGCCACCACGGGTGAGCCGTCGGCCCAGGCGAGGTCGGCCATGAGCAGGGCGGTGCCGTCGTTCCAGGGGACGCGGCGCAGCGTGGCCGGGTCGGCGTGCAGGGCGAAGTCGCCGTAGCCGCGGTCCCAGGAGGCCATCGCGTAGCCGTCGACGGTATTCATCTCGACGTCGACGGCGAGGAGGTAGTTGCACCCCTCGGTGCCGTGGTCCAGGACCTCGTCGAGGAAGAACGGGGCGGCGAACCGCTTGCCCTGCAGGCGCCCCTGCATGTCGGGGAAGGCCAGGACCACCGTGTCGATCTCTCCGGCGCCGACCAGGGTGCGCAACTCCTCGACGGAGAGCGGGGGTGTGCGGTCTGCCACGGGAATTCCTCCTTCGTCACCGAGGGCCATAAGGTATGGGGAACGACCATTGCTTGGGAAGGGGGTTCCGCCGGATGACTGACGCGAGCGCGCCGCCCGGCGGCGCGGAAGGACGGCACGCGCCGGGGGCGCACGAGGACCGCCTCGCCCCGGTACTCCGCCCGGTGCGGGCGGGCAACGGCTTCGAGGAGGCGTTGGAGCAGATCCTCCAGGTGATCCGGCTGGGCCTGGTCCCGGCGGGCGAACGGCTGCCCTCCGAGCGGGACCTCGCCGAGCGGCTCGGGGTGAGCCGGGTGACGCTGCGCGAGGTGCTGAGGGCCCTTCAGGACCAGGGTCTGGTGGAGCCCCGGCGCGGCAGGTACGGCGGTACGTTCGTCCGCGCGCCCGGCGCCGGGGAGGGCCCGGCGCGCACGCGGACCGACGCCGTCGCACTGGAGGACACGCTGCGCTTCCGGGAGGTGCTGGAGGTGGGCGCGGCCGAGCTGTGCGCGGCGCACGGCCTCGGCGCCGAGGGGGCGCGGCGGCTGCGGGAGGCGCTGGAGCGCACCGGTGACGCGCCGTCCGACGACTACCGGCGCCAGGACACCCTCCTCCACCTGACCCTCGCCGAACTCGCCGGCTCCCCCTCCCTGACCGCCCGGTACGCGGCGGTCCGCGCCGAGGTCAACGGCCTCCTCGACGGCATCCCGCTCCTCGTCCGCAACCTGGAGCACTCCCAGCGCCAGCACGCGGCACTGGTCGAGGCGGTCCTCGACGGCCAGGCGGACACGGCCCGGGAGATCATGCGGGAGCACTGCGCGGGGACGGCGGCCCTGCTGCGGGGGTTCTTGACCTGAGGCCGCCAGGGCGCCTCCGCGGGGGCGCCCCGTCGGATTAACCACCGCGTAACGCACGGGTCTTGCGCCCCACCCCCGGCTCCCGCAAAGGTATGGCCTCACTCCATTGCACCTCCACCGCGTCCGTGGGAGTCGTGACCATGACCGTGAACCCCGCCCGTCCCACCGCCGGGGACTCCCCCGGCACCCCGCCGGGGGCCGGTGGGTCCCCCGACGCCCCCGACGACTACCTGGAACGCCGGGCACTGCGCCGGGGCAGCGCGGGCTGGCTGCTGCTGACCGGCCTCGGCGTCGCCTACGTCGTCTCCGGGGACTTCTCCGGCTGGAACTTCGGGCTCGCCGAGGGCGGCTTCGGGGGTCTCGCCGTCGCCATGGTGCTGATGGGGATCATGTACGGCTGCATGGTCTTCTCGCTGGCCGAACTCTCCTCGGTCCTGCCGACGGCGGGCGGCGGCTACGGCTTCGCCCGCCGCGCGCTCGGCCCCTGGGGCGGCTTCCTCACCGGCACCGCCATCCTCATCGAGTACGTCCTCGCCCCGGCCGCCATCTCCATCTTCATCGGCGACTACGTCGAGTCGCTCGGCCTCTTCGGCCTCACCTCCGGCTGGCCGGTCTACCTGGCCTGCTTCGCGGTCTTCATCGGCATCCACCTCTGGGGCGTCGGCGAGGCGCTGCGGTTCAGCTTCGTCGTCACCGGCATCGCCGTGACCGCCCTGCTCATCTTCGCCGTCGGCGCCTTCACCCGGTTCGACGCCGCCAACCTCAACGACATCCCGGTCGACCCGAGCGCCTTCGGGTCCAACTCCTGGCTGCCGATGGGTCTGCTCGGCATCTGGGCGGCGTTCCCGTTCGGCATGTGGTTCTTCCTCGGTGTGGAGGGCGTCCCGCTCGCCGCCGAGGAGACCCGCGACCCGGCACGCACCCTGCCGAAGGCGATCCGCTGGTCGATGGCGATCCTGGTGGTGCTGGCGCTGCTCACCTTCTTCGCCTCGGCCGGGTCGCGCGGCGCCGCCGCCATCCAGGACGCGGGCAATCCCCTGGTGGAGGCGCTCCAGCCGGACGGCGAGCCGACCAGCCTGAGCCGGATCATCAACTACGCGGGCCTGGCCGGCCTCGTCGCCTCGTTCTTCTCACTGATCTACGCGGGGTCGCGCCAGCTCTTCGCCCTCTCCCGCGCCGGCTACCTGCCCCGCTTCCTCTCCCTGACCAGCCGCCGCAGGGCGCCGTATCTTGGCCTGCTGGTCCCGGGCGTCGTCGGTTTCGGGCTCGCCGCCGCCACCGGGGACGGGGCCCGGATGCTCAACGTCGCCGTCTTCGGCGCCACCATCAGCTACGCCCTGATGTCGCTCTCCCACATCGTGCTGCGCCGCCGCGAGCCGGAGCTGCACCGTCCGTACCGCACGCCCGGCGGCATCGCGACCTCCGCGGTGGCACTGACCCTGGCCTGCGCGGCGCTGGTGGCGACCTTCCTGGTCGACGTGGTCGCCGCCGTGATCGCGCTGGTGGTCTACGGAGTGGCGGTCGCCTACTTCGGGCTCTACAGCCGCCACCATCTGGTGGCGAAGGCTCCCGAGGAGGAGTTCGCCGCCCTGGCCGCCGCCGAGGCCGAACTGGACCGGGGCTGAGACCCCGGCCGCGGGCCGGCTCCGTCCGCCGGGCGCCCGGCCCCCGCGGCATCCCGTTCGACATCACCCGCACGTGAGGAGCACGGCTCGTGGACGTCCCACCGCTGATCGGCGTCAGCACCTATCTGGAGGACGAGGTCCGCTGGGGGGTGTGGACCCTGCCGGCGGCGCTGCTGCCCTCCGGCTACACCGGGTTGATCCAGGCGTCCGGCGGCCTCGCCACGATGCTGCCGCCCGACGCGCCGGAGCGGGCCGCCGCCGCGGTCTCCCGCCTGGACGGCCTGGTCGTCGCGGGCGGGCCGGACGTGGAGCCGGTCCGTTACGGGGCCGAGCGGGACCCGCGTACCGGTCCCCCGGCGCGGGCCCGGGACGCCTGGGAGCTGGCGCTGATCGACGCGGCGCTGGCACTCGGCACCCCGCTGCTGGGGGTCTGCCGCGGCATGCAGCTCCTCAACGTCGCCCTCGGCGGCACCCTCGTCCAGCACCTGGACGGGCACTCCGGCGGCACCGGAGTCTTCGGCTCCCACCTGGTCAAGCCGGTCCCCGGCAGCCGCTACGCGGAGGCCGTCCCCGAGGAGTCCGCGGTCCCCGCCTACCACCACCAGTGCGTCGCCGACCTCGGCCGGGGCCTGGCCGTCTCGGCCCAGGCCGACGACGGCACGGTGGAGGCGGTCGAACTGGCCGGGGAGCAGTGGGTACTGGGCGTGCAGTGGCACCCGGAGATGGGCGAGGACACCCGTGTCATGCGGGCACTGGTGGAGGCGGCGGCGGCCCGTGGCGGGCGGCGCTCCGGCTGACCGGGGACGCGCCCCGCGGCGGGCGTACCGAGCCCCTGAGGCTCAGCGCCGCCCGCCCCGCGTCAGCCCCAGCAGGTCCCGGGCCGGCCCGACCGGCGGGTGCCCGGCGGGCCAGACGGCGCGCAGGTCGCGGGTGAGCCGGACCCCTTCGACGGGGATCTTCGCCAGACGTCCGGCGGCCAGTTCGTCGCCGACGGCCAGTTCGCTGAGGACGGCGGGGCCCGCGCCGCTGGCCACGGCGGCCTTCAGGGCGGTGGTCGAGGAGAGTTCCAGCAGGGGTGCGGTGAGGCCGCCGACCGCCTCGGCGAGCACCTGGCGCGTCCCCGAGCCCTCCTCGCGGAGGATCAGCGGGCGTCCCGCGAGTTCCGCGGCGCCCAGTGGAGCGGTGCGCCGTGTCCAGGGGTGCCCGGGGGCGGTGACGACGACCAGCCGGTCCCGGGCGACGGTCACCGCGTCGAGCCCGGCCGGCACGGCGGGCCCCTCGACGAAGCCGAGGTCGGCCTCGCCGTCCAGCAGCAGGGCGGCGACGGCCTCGGAGTTCCCGGCGCGCAGGGAGACCGCGGTGGCCGGCCGCAGGGAGCGCAGGGCGATGAGCCAGCCCGGCAGCAGGTACTCGGCGATGGTCAGGCTGGCGGCGACCCGCAGCCGGGCGTCCCGCCGGTCGCGCAGCGCCTGCACCCCGGCGTCGAAGGCGGCCGACGCCTCGACCACGCGGCCCGCCCAGTCGGTGACGAGGGCCCCGGCCGGGGTGAGCCGCGAGCCGCGCGGGGAGCGGTCGACCAGGGCGAGGCCGAGGTCGCGCTCCATCGCCCGGACGCGTCCGCTGGCGGCGGGCTGGCTGATGCCCAACTCCTGGGCGGCCCGGCCGAGACTGCCGAGCCGGGCGACGGCGAGGAGCAGCTGGAGCGAGCCGAGGGCGGGCATCCGGTGAGCGAGGGCCGGGTCGGCGGGGGCGGGGTCGGCCGGATCTGCCGGGTCGGCGGCGGGCGGCTCGTCGGTGCTCATAGGACCAGGTTATGAGCTCATGGCCCGAGGGAGTCTGGTGGGCCCGACCTGCGGAAAGGCAGAGTAGGGGGATGGTTGCCCTCACCACGCGTCCCGTCGCCCCGCCCGTCGGCGGCCCCGCCCGCCTGCCCGCCCTGCGCCACCTGGGCCCCAACTGGTACGCGTCGGTGATGGGCACCGCCATCGTGGCGACCGCCGGTGCGGGCCTGCCCTGGCAGCCGCCGGGGCTGCGGACGGCGCTGGCCGTGGTGTGGGCGCTGTCGGCGCTCCTGCTGGTGGCGCTGCTCGTCGCGCGGGCGCTGCACTGGGCGCACCACCGGGGCCAGGCGCGGGCCCATCTGCTGGACGTGGCCATGGCCCCGTTCTACGGCTGCCTGGCGATGGCGCTGCTGGCGGTCGGCGGGGCGACGCTGGTGGTGGGCGCCGACTGGATCGGCCTCCGGGCGGCGGTCGCCGTCGACCTGGTGCTGTTCACGGCCGGGACGGTGACGGGCGTCCTGGCGGCGGTCGCCGTGCCGTACCTGATGGTGGTCCGCCACCGGCCGCCGATGAGCTCGGCCTCGCCGGTGTGGCTGCTGCCGGTGGTGGCCCCGATGGTCTCGGCGGCACTGGGTCCGCTGCTGGTACCGCACCTCCCGGCCGGGCAGCCCCGTCAGACGCTCCTCTACTGCTGTCACGGGCTGTTCGGGCTGAGCCTGCTCGGCGCGCTGGTGATGCTCCCGCTGGTGGTGGGGCGGCTGCTGACCGGCGGCCCGCCCGCCCTGGCCCTGACGCCCACGCTCTTCCTGGTGCTCGGCCCGCTCGGCCAGTCCACCACCGCCGTCAACCAGCTCGCCGACGCGGCGCCGGGTGTGGTGCCCGAGCCGTACGCGCGGGGCTTCGCCGCCCTCGCGGTGCTGTTCGGGGTGCCGGTGATGGGGTTCGCCGCGCTGTGGCTGGGGCTGGCCGGGGCGCTGGTGGTGCGGGCGCTGCGGCGGGGCATGGGCTTCTCGCTGACCTGGTGGGGGTTCACCTTCCCCGTGGGGACGTGCGTGACCGGCCTGGCGGGGCTCTCCCGCCACACCGGCCTGCGGGTCTTCGAACTGGCGGCGACCGGGCTCTACGTGCTGCTGGTGGCCGCCTGGCTGGTGGCGCTCACCGGGACGCTGCGCGGCCTGGCCGCGGGCCGACTGCCCGCGGCGCCCGCCTGAGCCTCACCGGCGCCGGGGGCGTACGCGGTCAGTCGCGGGGCTCGGTGTCGGTGCCGACGTGGTCGGCGACGGTGATGACGAGGATGCGGGTGTCGGGCCCGGTGGCGCGCCAGCGGTGGCGGACGCCGCCGGTGAGGTAGAGCGTGTCGCCCCGGCCTAGGCGGTGGGCGCGGCCCTCGGCCTCGACCTCGGCGGAGCCGTCCACGACGTAGAGCAGCTCGTCGTTGCGGTGGACCTGTTCGCGGCCCTCGTCGTGGTCGCCGGTGAATTCCAGCGCTTCGAGCTGGTGGTGGCCGGGGATGAGGGTGCGGACCTCCTTGCCGCCCCCGGGGCCCGCGCGGACCACCTCCACGGTGTGGGCGGGGTCGACGGAGTCCATCAGCTCGACGGCGGTGGTCTCCAGCGCGTCGGCGACGGCCTCCAGCGAACGGAGGCTGGGGCGGGCCCGCTGATTCTCCACCTGGCTGAGGAAAGGCACGGAGAGGCCGCTGCGCGCCGAGACGACGGCCAGCGTCAGCTCCAGGGCACGGCGGCGCCGTCGGACGGCTGGTCCGACCCGGAGGGTCACTTTCTCGTCCATCGCTGCGGCGCCCCCTCGTGTTCCTCGGCTCCTGTGGGTGTTCCGGCACCCTACGCAGGTCCGGCGGACGGTGCCCCCGCCGGACGGGCGTCCGGAAACGGCCCCTCCTGGTAACCCTGCCCGAAGGACCCGCCCCGTGGCGAGTGGAAAGCCATGCCCGGCGGGATCGGCGGGCGCACGGGGGCGCATACCGAAGGGGCGGACCCCACCTCCCGGTGGGGCCCGCCCCTTCGGCGTACCGGCTTCCGGCTCAGGTGACGAGCCGGTCACGCGGGGTCATCCGGCGCCGGGGCGCGCGGGGGCTCTCGCGTGCGGTGCGGCAAGGCTCACATGGGGGCGAGCTTGTCGACCATCTCCGGGTTCTCCTTGAGCCAGGCGTCGACGGCCTGCTCCTCCTTGCCCGTACCGAGCTTCTGGATCTCGTTCTCCAGCCCGGCGAGCTGCTCCTCGCTGAGCTCGAAGTCGCGGAACCAGTCGGAGGCCACCGGGTAGTTCTCGATGAACGACTTGTGCGCCACGGTCCGGAGCCGGTCGCCCTCACCGAAGAGCTTCTTCGGGTCGTCGAGCTTGTGCAGGTCGTACTCGTTGTACGCCCAGTGGGGCGTCCAGAGCATGACCGCGATCGGCTCCTTCTTGGCGTACGCGCGCTTCAGCTCGGCGAGCATGCCCGGGGTGGAGCTGTCGACGACCTCGTACTCGCCGCTCAGACCGTAGCCGGGGACGACCTTGTTCTTCAGGATGTCCATCGTCTCGGTACCGGCCTCGATACCGACGATGCGCCCGTCGAACTGCTCGCCCTTGCCCTTGAGGTCGGCGAGCGACTTGACGTCCTTGACGTAGTCGGGGACGGCCAGCTCCAGTGAGGTGGGGCCGTACCAGTCACCGAGGTCGACCAGCTCGTCCTCGTACTTGTCCCAGTACTTCTTCTGCGTGTTCGGCAGCCAGGCGTCGAACTGCACGTCGATCTGACCGCGCGACATCGCCGCGTACATCGGCCCGACCTCGAACTGGTGGAGGTTCATCTTGTAGCCGCGGTCCTCCAGGATGTGCTTCCACAGGTAGGTGGCGGCGATGTCCTCCTCCCACGGGAACCAGGCGACCTCCATGGGGCGCTCGGCCTCGGCGGCGATGTCCTTCTTCTTGTCGCCGTCGGCGGAGACGGGGGCCCAGGTCTCGAGGGCCTTGGGCTGGTCCTTCAGCCAGGCGCGGACGGCCTCCTGCTCCTTGCCCTTGTCCGCGCCCTGGATCTCCGCCTCCAGGCTGGTCAGCTGCTTCTCGGACATCTTGAAGTCCTTGAGCCACTTACCCACCTCGGGGAAGTCCGAGGAGAAACCCTTACGCGCCAGCGTGTGGATCTCGTCGCCCTCGCCCCAGGCACCCTTCGGGTCCTTCAGCTTCGTCAGATCGAACTCGTTGTAAGCCCAGTGCGGCGACCACAGAGTCGTCGCGATCGGCTCCTTCTTGGCATACGCACGCTTCAACTCGGCCAGCATCGCCGGCGTCGAACCGTCGACAACCTTGAACTCCTTGTCGAGCCCGTACTCCTTCAGCACGCTGCCCTTCAGAAGCTGCATCTCACCAGCGCCAGGCTCAATACCGACGATCCGGCCCTTGAACTTGTCCGCCTGGCCCTTCAGATCCTCCATCGACTCGATCCCCTTCACATACGAAGGAACCGCAATCTCCAGAGACGTCGGGCCATACCACGAACCCATGTCCTCCAACTTGTCGCCGTACTTCTTCCAGTACGACTCATGCGTAGTCGGCAGCCACGAATCCGTCTCGAAATCAATCTCCCCATTGGCCATACCCGTGTACAAGGCACCCGCCTCGTACTGCTGAGTATTGACCTTGAAACCCCGCTGCTCCAACATCTCCTTCCACAGGAACGTCGAAGCAATGCCCTCGTCCCACGGAATGTAACCGATGTTGATCTCGCGGCCCTGCCCCACGTTGCCGGTGTCGGCCTGGGCCTCGTTGTCGGAGGAGCCGAGGGCACCCATGCCGCCGGCGACCAGGGCGAGGACGACGACGCCGACCATGGCGACGGCGGTCTGCGGCCGGTAGCTCCAGATCTTCTTGCCGCCGGCGGTGGCGCGGGCCTTGGCGATGGCGCGGCGGCCGACCGGCGAGACCTGCTGGCCCAGTCCGCTGGTGAGGCGGTCCAGGTAGATCGCGAGGATCACGATGGAGACACCGGCTTCGAAGCCGAGGCCGATGTTGAGCTGGCTGATGCCCTCGTAGACCGAGCTGCCGAGACCGGCGGCGCCGACCATGCCCGCGATGACGACCATCGACAGGCCCAGCATGATGACCTGGTTGACACCGGCCATGATCGTGGAGAGCGCCAGCGGGAGCTGCACGCGCAGCAGGGTGTTGCGCGGCGTCGTGCCGAAGGCTTCGGCCGCCTCCACCAGCTCCTTGTCGACCTGCCGGATGCCCAGCTCGGTCATGCGGACGCCCGGGGGCATCGCGAAGATGATGGTGGCGACGATGCCGGGGGCGGCGCCGAGGCCGAAGAAGATGACGGCGGGCAGCAGGTAGACCATGCCCGGCATGGTCTGCATGAAGTCCAGGGCCGGACGCAGCACCGCGCTGACCGTGCGGGAGCGGGCCGCCCATATACCGAGCGGCACCGACAGCACGATCGCCACCAGGGTGGCGACCAGCACCAGCGACAGCGTGGCCATCGCGTCGTCCCACAGCTCCATCGAGATGATGAGGCCGAATCCGACGAAGCTCAGGGCGCCGGCCAGCAGGCCGCGCAGCCACCAGGCGATGACGGCGAAGATACCGGCGAGCAGCAGGGGCTCGGGCGCGGTGAGGACCGCGTTGATGCCGGTGTCCAGGCCCTTGACGACGGCGCTGATGGCGTCGAAGAGCCAGGAGAGGTTGTTCTGGAGCCAGTCGACACCGGAGTCGACCCACTCGCCGAAGGGCAGCCTAGGCATGTGCGCTCACCTTGCCCTCGTCCTCGTCGGCCGCGTCACGCGGCGCCGAGGGGGACATCGGCTCGCCGAGCACGGCGAGGAGCCGCTCGCGCGGGACGACGCCGACCAGCGCGCCGGAGGCGTCGGTGACGGCGACCGGCTCGGTGCTGGTGGCGCAGGGGGTGAAGAGTTCGATGATGGGCGTGTCCTCGCCGACCACCGCGGGGGCGGCGTCGAGGATCTCCCGCTCGGTGCGGGTGCCCGCGCCCAGGGACTTGCCCGTGGCGGCGGGGGCGGCCGTCACGGTGTCGGCGTCGGCCATGATCGCCCCGGCGGTCAGCACGCGGGAACGGTCGACGTCCTGGGTGAAGGAGGCGACGTAGTCGTTGGCCGGAGTGACGAGGATGTCCTCGGAGCTCCCGATCTGCACGATGCGGCCGTCGCGCATGACGGCGATGCGGTCGCCGAGGCGCATCGCCTCGTTGAGGTCGTGGGTGATGAAGACGATGGTCTTCTTCAGCCGCTTCTGCAGCTCCAGGAGCTGGTCCTGCATGTCGCGGCGGATCAGCGGATCGAGGGCGCTGAACGACTCGTCCATCAGGAGCAGATCGGCGTCGGTGGCCAGCGCGCGGGCCAGGCCCACGCGCTGCTGCATACCGCCGGACAGCTCGTCGGGCCAGGACTTCTCCCAGCCGGCGAGCCCGGCGAGCTCCAGCGCCTCCAGGGCGCGGCGCTCCCGCTCGGCGCGCGGCACACCCTGGACCTCCAGGCCGTACCCGGCGTTCTCCAGCACGCTGCGGTGCGGAAAGAGCGCGAAGTGCTGGAAGACCATGCTGATCTTCTGCGAGCGGACGGCCCGCAGGTCGGCGGGGGCCAGCTCGGTCAGGTCCTGGCCGTCGAAGCGGACGTGCCCGGCGGTCGGCTCCAGGAGCCCGTTCAGCATGCGCAGCAGCGTCGACTTTCCAGAGCCGGAAAGGCCCATGACGACGAAGATCTGGCCAGGCTCGACCGAGAAGGACGCGTCGATCACCGCGGCCGTGGTGCCTTCGGCACGGAGCTCGTTGCGGTCGACTCCCTTCTCGAGTCGTTGCACCGCTTCATCGGGTCGTCTTCCGAACACTTTGTACAAGTGCTCGGCTTGCAGCCTGGACACATACACCTCTCGATTTGTCACGACGACGGCCCGCCTCCCCCGCCGGCGGGCCGTGGAGCAGCGCGGTTCCGCCCGCGCCCCGGGAAGGTGGCGTGATGGCGCCGCGCCCGGGTCTGCTCCGCCTGCGCCCCTGCCCGGACTTAAAAAATTCAAACAAAGGAGTGAGCCAGTTCACTATCCGTGCACGGATCTCGCTCAACGGTGCACATTGACTACTCTACGTGACGATTCAGGGGTGGGAAGGCGTTTCTTTCAGCCACTCCCGTCGCGCACGGAGCCGCACGCCGCACCCCGCCCGTCCGCCACCGCCGAACCCGGCGTGCGCGATGATGCCCGGGTGACTCAGCCAACACCGCGCCTCATGCTCCTGGACACCGCCTCCCTGTACTTCCGGGCCTACTTCGGCGTCCCCGACACGGTCCGGGCGCCCGACGGCACCCCGGTCAACGCCGTGCGGGGCCTGCTCGACTTCATCGCCAGGCTGGTCCAGGACCACCGGCCGGACACCCTGGTCGCCTGCATGGACGCCGACTGGCGTCCGGCCTGGCGGGTCGAGCTGATCCCCACGTACAAGGCCCACCGCGTGGCGGAGGAGAGCGCCGAGGGGCCGGACGTGGAGGAGACGCCGGACACCCTCTCGCCGCAGGTGCCGGTGATCGAGGCGGTGCTCGACGCGCTCGGCATCGCCCGGGCCGAGGCCCCCGGTTTCGAGGCGGACGACGTCATCGGCACCCTGGCGACGGCGGCTGACGGCCCGGTCGACATCGTCACCGGCGACCGCGACCTGTACCAGCTGGTCGACGACGCGCGCGGCGTGCGCGTCCTGTACCCCCTCAAGGGCGTCGGCACCCTCCAGCTCACCGATGAGGAGCTGCTGCGCGAGAAGTACGGCGTCGACGGCGCGGGCTACGCCGAGCTGGCCCTGCTGCGCGGCGACCCCAGCGACGGCCTGCCCGGCGTCCCCGGCGTCGGCGAGAAGACGGCCGCCAAGCTGCTCGCCACCTACGGCGACGTGGCCGGGATCGTCGCCGCGGCCGAGGACCCCCGCTCCAAGGTGACGCCCGCCCAGCGGAAGAGGCTGTTGGAGGCGCGCCCCTACCTGGCCGTCGCACCCGAGGTGGTGCGCGTCGCCACCGACGTCGAGCTGTCCCCGTTCGACCCGGCCCTGCCCCGCACCCCGCGCGACCCCGAGACCCTGGCGGCGCTGGCGGAACGGTGGAACCTGGGGGGCTCGCTGGAGCGGCTGCTGGCGGTGCTGCGCTCCTGAGCTCCGGGGCGGACGTGGGCCGCCCTCGTCACGGGCCCCGGTCCGGGTGTTAACTTAGGCTCACCTAACCACACCCGATCAGGGAGGCCCCTCCATGGCGGACCGTCCGGCACGCAAGGCTCCGCAGACCCATCTCGCGCGGGTGGTGCGGACGGAACAGCTCACCCCCCACATGCGGCGGATCGTCCTCGGCGGCGAGGGCCTGGCCCACTTCTCGGCGGACGAGTTCACCGACCACTACGTGAAGGTGCTCTTCCCGCCGCAGGGCGTCACCTACCCGGAGCCCTTCGACATCGCGGCGATCCGCGCCGAGCTGCCGCGCGACCAGTGGCCGGTGACCCGTACGTACACGGTCCGGCGCTGGGACGCCGAGGCGCGCGAGATGACGGTGGACTTCGTCATCCACGGCGACGCCGGGCTCGCGGGCCCGTGGGCCTCGGCCGCCGTCCCCGGCGACGAGATCCGCCTGCTCGGCCCGGGCGGCGCCTACGCCCCCGGCGACCAGGCCGACTGGCACCTGCTGGCCGGGGACGAGAGCGCCCTGCCGGCCATCGCCGCCGCCCTGGAGTCGCTGCCGGCCGACGCCGAGGTCCGCGCCTTCGTCGAGGTCTCGGGGCCCGAGGAGGAGCAGGAGATCGACGGGCCGCAGGGCAAGAACGTGGTCTGGCTGCACCGCGGCGACCGGCCGGTCGGCTCGCTGCTCACCGAGGCCGTCCGCGAGCTGGAGTTCCCCGGCGGCGAGGTGCTGGCCTTCGTCCACGGCGAGGCCGGCTTCGTCAAGGAGCTCCGCCGCCACCTGCGGATGGAGCGCGGCATCGCCCGCGAGCAGCTCTCCATCTCCGGCTACTGGCGCCTGGGCCACAACGAGGACGGCTGGCAGGCCTCCAAGCGCGACTGGAACGCCCAGGTCGAGGCCGAGCAGGAGCAGGCGGTCCCGGCGGCCTGACCCCACCGCCGCCGAGCGGGGCGGCCCCCACATCCCCGGGGTACGGGCAACCAGAGCCGCCCGTACCCCGGGTCCTTCCTCGGCGCGTCTCCGGTCGGCCGAGACCCGCACGGACGGGCCCGAGCGCCCCGGGCCGGGGGCCCGCAAGAGCCCC
>NZ_JBHXJE010000062.1:0-30304 GCF_042723275.1 Streptomyces sp. NPDC058373
GCCCGCCTAATCGCGGCGCCGCCCACCGGCCGCCCCGAGGCGGGATTGTTTGTTGGGTTGGGCGTCACGCCCCCCCCCGCCCCCCCCCGGCGCCCCCCGGGCCGGGGCGGGGCCGCGGCCGGCCCCGGCCTGCCCTCCCGGGGCCCGGCCGGGGCGCGGCGGCGCCCGCGCGTCCCGGCCCGCCTGCGCAAGATCGGCCTGCCGTACCTGCTGCTGCTCCCCGCGCTCCTGCTCGAACTCCTGGTCCACCTCGTGCCGATGGTCATCGGCATCTGGATGGCGTTCAAGGAGATCACGCAGTTCTATATCGCCAACTGGGGCGACGCCCCGTGGGCTGGGCTCGACAACTTCGCCCTCGCCGTCGACTTCAACGCCCCCGTGGGCGAGTCGCTGCTCCGCTCCTCCGTCACCACCTGCATGTTCACCGTCCTGTCGGTCGGCCTGTGCTGGTTCCTCGGGACCGCCGCCGCCATCTTCATGCAGGACAACTTCCGCGGCCGCGGCGTGCTGCGCGCCCTCTTCCTCACCCCGTACGCGCTGCCGGTCTACGCCGCCGTCATCACCTGGGCGTTCATGTTCCAGCGCGACTACGGCCTGGTGAACCACGTCCTCACCGACCAGCTCGGCCTCACCGGCGACCGCCCGTTCTGGCTGATCGGCGACAACGCCTTCATCGCCCTGCTGACCGTCTCGGTCTGGAAGGGCTGGCCGTTCGCCTTCCTCATCGTCATGGCCGGGCTCCAGAACATCCCCAAGGAGCTCTACGAGGCCGCCGCCATCGACGGTGCCGGTGTCTGGCAGCAGATCCGCCGGATCACGCTGCCCTCGCTCCAGCCGGTCAACCAGGTGCTGATCCTGGTGCTGTTCCTGTGGACGTTCAACGACTTCAACACGCCGTTCGTCCTCTTCGGCGACTCCGCCCCGGAATCGGCCGACCTCATCTCCATCCACATCTACCAGTCGTCGTTCGTCACCTGGAACTTCGGCTCGGGATCGGCGATGTCGGCGCTGCTGCTGCTGTTCCTGCTCGTGGTGACCGCCGCGTACCTCCTGGTGACCTCCCGCGGAAGGAAGTCCTCCGATGGCTGACACCACTCTGACCAAGGCCCAGGAGCCCGCAGGGCGGGCTCCCGCGGGCGCACCCGGAGCGCCGGGCGCGCCCACCGGCCCGCGCCCCCGGCCTGGCCGCTCGCCGATGGCCTCGCCGCGCTCGTTCGTGTGGACCAGGTGGATCTTCCTCGCCCTGCTCACCGTCTTCGTGCTGGTCCCCATCTACGTGATGGTCTCCAGCTCCCTGAAGCCGCTCCAGGACGTCTCCGGCGAGTTCCGGTGGATCCCCAGCGGACTCACCGTCCGCCCCTACTTCGACATCTGGGAGACCGTCCCGCTCGCGAAGTACTTCGTGAACTCCCTGATCGTCGCCGGTGCCGCCACGGTCTTCTCGGTCGTCGTCGCCGTCTTCGCCGCCTACGGCGTCAGCCGCTACCGCTTCCGCGGCAAGCGCGTCTTCACCGTCACCGTCCTGTCGACGCAGATGTTCCCCGGCATCCTCTTCCTGCTGCCGCTCTTCCTCATCTACGTCAACATCGGCAACGCCACCGGCACCGCCCTCTTCGGTTCGCGCGGCGGTCTGATCCTCACCTACCTGACCTTCTCGCTGCCGTTCTCCATCTGGATGCTCATCGGCTACTTCGAGTCGGTCCCGCGCGAACTGGACGAGGCCGCCACCGTGGACGGCTGCGGCCCGCTCGGCGCCCTCTTCCGGGTCGTCGTCCCCGCCGCCACCCCCGGCATCGTCGCCGTCGGCGTCTACTCCTTCATGACCGCCTGGGGAGAAGTCCTCTTCGCCTCCGTCATGACCAACGACACGACACGGACCCTCTCCATCGGCCTCCAGTCGTACGCCACCCAGAACGACGTGTACTGGAACCAGGTCATGGCCGCCTCCCTCGTGGTCAGCGTCCCCGTCGTCGCCGGCTTCCTGCTGCTCCAGCGCTACCTGGTCGCCGGGCTCACCGCGGGCGCCGTCAAGTAATCCGCCGGACCGCCCGGCCACGCGCCAGGCAGCCCGCAACCCCCGCTCCGCCCGCAGCCCGTACCGGCACCCGGCCGCTCGCCCCGTCGCCGGTACGGCGGCGCGCCCTGCCCCCACCGGCTCCCGAAAGGACCCGCACGTGACCACCACGGAACCCTCGCCCCTCCCCGCCCCCGCGTTCGGCCCCCCCGACCTCAGTGGCCTGCCCGCCGACTTCACCTGGGGCGTCGCCACCGCCGCCTACCAGATCGAGGGCGCCGTCGCCGAGGACGGCCGCGCCCCCTCGATCTGGGACACCTTCTCCCACACCCCCGGCAAGACCGCGGGCGGCGACACCGGCGACGAGGCCTGCGACCACTACCACCGCTGGCCCGAGGACCTCGCCCTGATGAGGGAGCTGGGCGTCGACGCGTACCGCATGTCGATCGCCTGGCCCCGCGTCCACCCGCAGGGTGACGGCCCGGTCAACGAGCGCGGCCTCGACTTCTACGACCGGCTCGTCGACGCCCTGCTCGAAGCCGGGATCACCCCCAACGTCACCCTCTACCACTGGGATCTGCCCCAGGCCCTCCAGGACCGCGGCGGCTGGCCCGTCCGCGAGACCGCCGAGCACTTCGCCGCCTACGCCTCGACCGTCGCCACCCGCCTCGGCGACCGGGTCGGCCGCTGGGCCACCCTGAACGAACCGCTCTGCTCAGCCTGGATCGGCCACCTCGAAGGCACCATGGCCCCCGGCCTGCGCGACATCACCGCCGCCGTCCACGCCTCGTACCACCTCCTCCTCGGCCACGGCCTCGCCGCCCAGGCCGTCCGCGCCGCCTCCCCGCACGCCCAGGTCGGCATCGTCAACAACCTCTCCACCGTGTACGCCGCCGGCGACAGCGAGGCCGACCAGGCCGCCGCCCGCCGCATGGACGGCCACACCAACCGCTGGTGGCTCGACCCCGTCCACGGCCGCGGCTTCCCCGCCGACATGCGCGAGGTCTACGGCGTCGACCTGCCCGAACGCCCCGGCGACCTCGACACCATCGCCCAGCGCCTCGACTGGATCGGCCTCAACTACTACTTCCCGGCCGTCGTCGCCGACGCCCCGGACGCCCCCCACCCGCACATCCGCACCGTCCGCCGCGAGGGCGTCCCGCGCACCGGCATGGACTGGGAGATCGAGGCGGGCGGCCTGGAAGAACTCCTCCTGCGCCTGACCCGGGAGTACGGCGCCCAGTCCATCTACGTCACCGAGAACGGCTCGGCCTTCCCCGACACCGTCGCCCCCGACGGCTCCGTCCACGACCCCGAGCGCACCGCCTACCTCCAGGACCACCTGGCCGCCTGCGCCCGCGCGGCCCGCGCCGGAGCCCCCGTCGACGGCTACTACGCCTGGTCGCTGCTGGACAACTTCGAGTGGGCCTACGGCTACGACAAGCGCTTCGGCCTCGTCCACGTCGACTACCCGACCCAGCGCCGCACCATGAAGACCAGCGGCCGCACCTACACCCGGCTCGTCGAGGAGTTCCGCCGCAACCGCTGATCCGACCGGCCCGGGGGCCGGGGCTCACGGACGCCCCAGCTCCCGGCCGATCTTCCGCAGCTGCTCCAGCCGCTGGTCCAGCGTCGGGTGCGAGGAGAAGAGCCGGGCCATGCTCTGCCCGGAGGAGAAGGCCGGCACGAAGTAGAACGCGTTGTAGGGCTCGGCCTCGCGCAGATCCCGGGTCGGGATGCGGCCCATCTGCCCGGTGATCTTCGTCAGCGCCGAGGCGAGTGCCGCGGGCCGCCCGGTCAGCAGCGCCGCGCCCCGGTCCGCCGACAGCTCCCGGTACCGCGACAGCAGCCGGGTCAGCAGGAACCCGACCGCGTACACCACCGCGCTGACCAGCGGGATCAGCATGAGGAGCAGGCCCGCCTGGTTGTTGCCGCCGCGTCCGCCGCGGGCCAGGCCGCCCCAGAGGGCCACCCGGGTGATGACCCCGGCCAGAACGCCGAGGAACGAGGCGATCGTCATCACCGCCACGTCCCGGTGGGCCACGTGCGACATCTCGTGCGCCAGTACGCCGTCCAGCTCCTCGGGCTCCAGCCGACGCAGCAGGCCGGTGGTGACGCAGACCAGCGCCGTCTTCTCGCTGCGGCCGGTGGCGAAGGCGTTCGGCACGTCGCTGTCGGCGATGGCCACCTTCGGTTTCTCCATGTCGGCCAGGGCGCAGATCCGGTCCACCGCCCCGTGCAGCTCCGGTGCCTGCTCCCGGGTGACCCGCCGCGCCCCCATCCCGTACGCCGCGATGGAGTCGCTGAACCAGAACTGGGCCACGAAGAGCCCGCCGACCAGCAGAACGATCAGTGGCCAGGAGCCGCGCGCCACCGCCAGCAGCACCCCCACCAGGACCACGTACAGCAGTCCGATGAAGAACATCGTCATGACCATGCGCGCGGTGAGCCCCCGGTCACCCGCGAACCGCGATCCCCGCCGACCAGCCATCGGAGCACCTCTCACCGGCTGACAACTCTTTCCCTCCCATTCTCCCCTCACCGGTGGGAAACGTGCTGAACCGTCCGTCACGCCGGTCGCGAACGCACGCGGTCCCCCGCGCCGGCCGGAGCCGTGCGCGGGGGACCGCGTCGCCGTTCGAGGAGGTCAGGCCGTGTGCAGGGTCAGCCCGTACCGGTTGAGGATCTCGTTGACCGGCTGGTACCAGGTCTCACCGCCGCTGGAGCAGTTGCCCCAGCCGCCGGAGGTGACGCCCTGGGCCTGGTCGCCGCTGATGAACGAACCGCCCGAGTCACCGCCCTCGGCGCAGACGCTGGTCTTGGTCATCTCGTGGACCGCGCCCTCGCTGTAGTTGACGGTCTCGTTCTTCGCCAGCACCGTGCCGCAGTGCCAGTGCGTCGTCGAGCCGGACCGGCAGATGGACGCACCGACCGGTGCCTCCGCCGAACCGCGCACCAGCTGGTCGGAGACGGTGCCCCAGCCGATCACGACCGGCTCGGTCCACCAGCCGTTGCCGACGCTGACGTAGGCGTAGTCGTCACCGGGGAACGAGGAGCCCTGGAACGAGCCGATCGCGCTGCCGTCCCAGCCGTTGACGCCCTGGCCCGCCGGGCCGCAGTGACCGGCGGTGACGAAGCCGCCGTGCACCGAGAAGCCGATGGAGCAGCGGACGTTGCCCGTGTAGTACGGGTCACCGCCGACCGTGCCCGCCGCGAAGGTCTCCGGCGCCGCCGCCACGGTCTCGACCTCGACCGGGCCCGTCGCGCGGGCCCGCTCCACGAAGCCGCGTACCGCCCGCTCGTCCGCCTGGCCCTCGACCACGCTCACCACGACGCTGTTGGCCTGTGGGTCCACCCGCCAGCCGGCCACGCCGCCCGGCGCGGCCAGGGCGTCGATCCGCTCCTTCGCCGCGTCCAGGGTCTTGGCGCTGTGCTCCACCAGCCGGACCGAGGCGCCCGCCTCGCTCACGGCGTCGGCGGCGTCGCGGTCGCTGACCGCCACCACCAGGGAGTTGCTCTTCGCGTCGAACCAGGAGCCGCCGTACGCGGCGCCGGCCGCGCGCTGGGCCTTCTTCTCGACGGCGGTCGCCTTCTTCTCGGCGGCCAGCCGGGCCTTCGCCTCGGCGGGGGTGAGGCCGAGGTCGCGCTCCATCCCGGTCAGGACCGCGCTCGACGCGACGGGGGCGGGGTCGGGGGCGGCGCTCGCCGCCGGGGTCAGGCCGAACGCGGCCCAGCTTCCGGCGAGGAGTAAGGAGGACAGGCCGACACGTGCTGCGGTGGTGCGTCTCACGGGGATGACCCTTTCGTCGTTCCAGCGAAGTGGGAGGGAACGGAAATGGTGAGAGCGCTCTCATTCAGTCTCGGCAGGAGCTTAGAAGCGCCGAGTGGACATGTCCATACCAATGGCCGCTCGATCGCCGGCCCCGCGCACCCCGGCCGCTCACCCGCCCGGCCGCCCTGGCTTGCCCGCCCCCTCCCGTGCCGGAAATCTGAGGGTTTGCGCCGACCGGGCCGGGAGTGAACCACCATGACCGAAGGCCAGTGGGCGGAGCCGATTCCGCCCTCCGCACCGATGGAGCGGCTGCCGCAGCTCGACATCCCCGAGCCGGTGCCGCAGCGCCGGCTCACCGTCTTCTTCCGGCTGCTGCTGCTCGTCCCGCACTTCGTCGTGCTGTTCTTCCTGCACATCGCCGCGTGGTTCGCGACGATCGCGACCTGGTTCGCCGCCCTCGCCACCGCCAGGGTCCCGGACCCGCTGGACCGCTTCCTCTCCGGCTACCTCGGCTGGGCGACCCGGGTGGACGCCGAGGCGATGCTCCTGGTCGACCGGTACCCGCCGTTCGCGCTGCACGCCCCGGGGTACCCGGTACGCGTCGAGGTGACCGGTGACCGCCTCAACCGCCTTGCCGTCCTCTTCCGCCTGATCCTGATGATCCCGGCGGTGATCGTGCAGGCGCTGGCCTTCTCCGGCTGGTGGACGCTCTGCCTCGTCTGGTGGCTGATCGTGCTCGTCCTCGGCCGCGTTCCGCAGCCCCTCTTCGAGGCGTCCGCCGCCGTCCTGCGCTTCCGCATGCGTACCGGCGCGTACGCCATGATGCTGACCCCCGCCTACCCGAAGGGTTTCTTCGGTGACCGCCCGGGCGTCCTGGGCACCGACGCCGAGGAGGCCGAGGAGGTCGGGCGGGTCACCGAGAACCTGGGCGCCGCCGGGTCGGCCGCCCGGCCGCTGGTCCTGGGGACGCCCGCCACCGTGCTGATGGTGGTCTTCCTCCTCGCCGGGCTGGCGGGCGGCGCCTCCGGCTCCACCTCGTCGTACACCACGGGCGACGAGCCGGGGCGCGAGCCCGGCGCCGCCCGGACCGTCACGGACCGCTGAGCGCGGGGCTGTTCCACAGCGGGTACCAGCGGCCGAGGTCCGCCTCCAGCGGCAGCTCGTGCTCCAGCGCACCCTGGACGCGCAGCTCCAGCGCGTTGTCGCGGCGGTCCGCCGCGCGGGGCGCGAACGGGTAGAAGGTGCCGCGCTTGTAGAGGTAGACCAGGCCGAGGGGCAGGCCCGCCTCCTGGCTGTCGGCCGGGCCGGTGAAGCCGACGAGGGAACAGAGGAGCTGGGGGCCCCAGCCGTGGTCCTGGAGCATGCTGTTGATCGTGTGCAGGTCGTTGACGAGGCCCGGCAGGTCGTCCGGCGGCTGCTCGACCTGGAGCCAGGTGTAGCCGTACCGGTCCTGGCTGTACTCCACCGGCTGCCCGCCGTGGGCGGTGTCGGTGTCCAGCAACTCCCTGATCTCCTGCTTCAGCCGCGCGAACTGCCCGCCCTCGACCCCGGTGAAACAGACGGCTCCCCGCCCGGTGGGCGTGAAACCCGTGGCCGCCTGGAGCTCCAGCGCGGCCGAGGGGAGGGCGAACCAGTCGTCCAGGTTGGGCTGGATCTGCTTGCGGCGGCCGAAGAGGGCGTCGAAGAATCCCATGGGGGGATCTTCCGTGATCGTCGCGGCGTTGTGGCCGCGACGTGCCGGTCACCGAGGGCCTGGACCGCCCGTCGGACCGGTGAGAGCCGCGAGGACGGCGCGGTGGGCCACCGCGCCGCCGGCGGGGGAGAGGTGGACGCCGTCGGACCGGAGCGTGTCAGCGGGGCCGCCTGGCGCGAGGACGGCCGTACCCGCCTCCGCCACCGCCCAGGATCCCAGCCCGGCGGCCGCCCCGAGGACGGCGGAGAGGCAGCCCCCGGTGGTGCCCGCCCCGCGCTCGGCCCCCCGGCTGCTTCTGGTTGGTGCTGGTCATCGGGGAGGGGACGCCCGCCCCCTGCCCGGCGCCGGTTCCGCAGAAGCGGGTGCCACGCCGTCAGCGCGGGACGAGCGCGTCCAGCAGCATCAGCGCGGCCACGGTGAGTAGCACCGCACCGAAGACGCGTTGGAGGACCCGCCCGGAGATTCGGGCGGCAAGCCGCCTCCCGTCCCAGGCGCCGAGCACGGCAGCGGCCGTGAACGGCCCGACCACCGCCCAGTCCAGCGAGGAGAGCGTCCCGCCCCTGGCCGCGAGGGAGGCGGTGGAGGTCAGGGCGATGACCAGCAGACTGGTGCCCACCGCCGCCCGCACCGGCAGCCCCACCACCCGCACCAGGGCGGGCACGCCGAGGAACCCGCCGCCCACTCCGAGCAGCCCCGTGACCGCGCCGAGCCCCGCGCCCGCCCCGGCCGCCCGCGCGATGCTCGTCGAGCCGGTGCGCGGGGTGTCGTCGCGGGTCCGCAGCATGCCCGCGGCGGCGACGGCGGCCAGGACCGAGAAGGCGGCGGTGAGCAGCGCCGCGGGCAGCCGGGCGGCGAGCAGGCCGCCCAGGGCGGCCGGGAGGAGCCCGGTGGCGGCGAAGAGCAGCCCGGGCCGCCACCGGACGTTGCCGTCGCGGCCGTGGGCGGCGAGCGAGGTGGCTGTGGTGATCGCGACGATGACCAGGCTCGCCGTGGTCGCCTCCACCGGGGCGAAACCGAGGAGGTGGACGAGGGCGGGGACGGCGAGGAGGCTCCCGCCGCCGCCCATGCCGCCGAGGGCGAGGCCGACCACCGCTCCCGCCAGCAGGGCGAGGAGTACGGGGCTCATGCCGGGCCGCCGGGCAGGGCGGGCCGGAGCGGGGTACAGCCGGGGTGGGGCATGGTGCGGGGTGGTTCCGTTCGTGCGGTGGTGCGGTCGGGGGCGGCCGGGCTCAGGTGAGGGTGAGGCCGGCGGCCCCGGCGTGGTCGAGGGAGTCGTCGACGGTCACGGCCTCGTGCCCCGCCGCGTCCAGGAAGGAGGCGGCGATCGCGGCGCGCGGTCCTCCGGCGCAGTGCACCCAGACCGGCCCGTCGGGGAGTTCGGCCAGGCGCCCGGGAAGGGTGTGGAGCGGGATGTGCAGGGACCCGGCGATCCGGCGTCCGGCGCGTTCGCTGTCGCGGCGGACGTCGAGGACCGCGGCGGGGTGCTCGCCGGCCAGCCCGGCGAAGGTGGCGCGCCGGAAGGAGGCGGGCGCGGCGCCGGAGGGCAGCCAGTCGGCCGGTCCGCCGGTCGCCGCGGCGGCCGGGCGGTCGATGCCGACCCGGGCCAGTTCGCGCTGTGCGTCGGCGAGTTGCGCGGGGCTCTCGGCGAGCAGGGTGACGGGCTTGCCCCAGGGGATGAGCCACGCCAGGTAGGTGGCGAGCTGCCCGTCGGCCTCGAAGTTGTAGGTGCCGGGGACGTGCCCCTCGGCGAACGCCACCCGGTGCCGGAGGTCGACCACCCACTCACCGGCGGAGAGGCGGTCGGCCAGCGCGGCGTGGTCGGCGGTGGCGGGCGGGGTGAGGTCGACCGGGGCGGGACCGAAGCTGTTCACCGGGCCGATGTGGGCGTAGTAGGCCGGGACGTCGTCCAGAGCCGCCAGCAGTTCCTCGACGAAGGTGTCGGCGTCCTTGACCAGGGCCTCGTTGGCGGTCCGCTCCTCGCCGACGGTGCTGCTGTCGGCGGTGGCCTGCGCCGAGGAACAGAAGCTGCCGAAGCCGTGGGTGGGCAGGACCGCCGTGGCGTCGGGCAGGGTGTCGGCGAGGCGGTGCGCGGAGGCGTGCTGGGCGCGGGCCAGTTCCTCGGTGAGCCGCGGCTCGACCAGGTCGGGGCGGCCGACGGTACCGATGAGCAGCGAGCCACCGGTGAAGGCGGCCACCGGCGCACCCGTCTCGCGCAGGACGTACGCCGTGTGGTGCGGGGTGTGGCCGGGGGTGGCGACCGCGAGCAGGGTGAGGGCCTCGTCGACGGCCACCGTGTCGCCGTCGTGGACCGGGGTGCGGGGGAACCTGACGCGGGCACCGGCCGGGACGACGTACTCGGCCCCGGTGACCCGGGCCAGTTCCAGCCCGCCGCTGACGTAGTCGTTGTGGACGTGGGTCTCCACGACCCGCGCGATGCGGACGCCCCGGCGCGCGGCGGCGGCGATGACCTGGTCGATGTCGCGCGGGGGGTCCACGGCGACGGCGGCGGTGGAACCGCCCACCAGGTAGTGACGGTTGCCGAGCCCCGGTGTCTCGATCGTCTCGACGAAGTACACGCTGCTGCTCACTCCTTGCTCCGCTCTCACGGCGACGACGGTCGGGCCGTCAGCCGCCGATCGGCTTTTGCAGTACCCCCCGGGGGTATGTGTGTCACCGTAGCAGGTCCCCCCCGGGGGGTAGGGCGACCTGCGGTGCGCGGGACGGGCGGGGGGCGCGCGGTCCGGCTGCGGGCATGGGGAGCGTCTGCCCGGCCGAGGGGGAGGCAGGCGTGGCGGCAGGGCCGGAAAGGCCGTCCGGCCCTCCCGGGTGCGGGAGAGGCCGGAGAGGTGAGGCGGGCGGGGGCGGTGGCGGTCCGGGTCAGTCGCGCCGCAGGAGGTAGGTGTCCATGATCCAGCCCTTGCGCTCGCGCGCCTCGGCGCGGAGTTCCGTGATGCGGTCGGCGACCTCGCTGAGGCGGCCCGAGACCAGGATCTCGTCGGGCGTACCCACGTAGGCGCCCCAGTGGATGACGGGGTCCTCGGCCAGGTGGTGGCGGTACGCCTGCTGGGCGTCGAGCATCACCACCAGGTCGTCCACCCCCTCGGGCCACCCCTGCGCCAGCCGCCGGCCGGTGGTGAACTGCACCGGCCTCGCCACCCGGTTCAGCCCCGTGCGGTGGCGGGCGAGCAGCGCCGAGACGCTGCTGATGCCGGGGATCACCTCGTGGTCGAAGCTCACCCGGCCGCGCTCCAGGACCTCCTCCAGGATGCCGAGGGTGGAGTCGTACAGTGCCGGGTCGCCCCAGACCAGGAAGGCGCCGGTGCCGTCCTCGGGCAGCTCGTCGGTGATCATCCGCTCGTACACGTCGGCCCGGCGGCCGCGCCAGTCCTCGACCGCCTCGGTGTACGCGGCGGTCCCCGCGCTCCGGTCCCGGTCGCGGTCCGGATCCCGGGCCTCCACCAGCCGGTACGGGCGGTCCCCGGCGTGCTCCGCGAGGATCTCGTGGCGCAGCCGCAGCAGGTCCGCCTTCTCCTCGCCCTTGTCGAGCAGGAAGAACACGTCGACCCGCCGCATCGCCTTCACCGCCTGAAGGGTGAGCTGATCCGGATCTCCCGATCCCATACCGATGACATAGATGTTGCGCACCCGCCCGAGTCTGCCCTACGCCCCCCGGCGCCCGGCCGCCAGGGCCCGGGCCCGCGCGCGGGACCGGCGCGCGCTCCCCGGAGTGATCACCTTGACCGGATCGCGCCCCTGCGACGGGCCGTGCGCGCCCCTTGCCCCGGTATGACCGAGTGAGCCCGGACACAGCGCGCGGCGCTCATCCCTTGCCGTGGCGGGGTGCTGCCTGCCGTAGCCCTACCGAGGGCACACGCGCGAGCCCTTGTCGCATATGCTTCCGGCCGGTGGCGCCGCACGCGCGAGTCACAGGTGAGTGAGGGGGGTGGAGCGCAGCCGTGCTGCTCCCGCAGGTGATGCCGCCTCCTTCGAGGACGGCAGGAACGATGAACCCACTGAACGGCACCGGACCGGTCAACGGCTCGCTCAGAGCCGTCGACGCCGTACTGCTTCTCGTCGAGGACGACCCCGGCGACGCCCTCCTGCTGGAGGAGACGCTCGCCGACAGCGACCTCGACGCGGAACTGGTCAGCGTACGCACCCTCGCCGAGGCGCAGGCGTACCTCGCCGACTGCGACCGGCTGGTCTGCGTCCTGCTCGACCTCCACCTCCCGGACGTGCACGGCCTCGACTCGGTCACCCGTATCGTGCATTCCGCGCCGGACGCCGCCATCGTCGTCCTGACCGGCCTCGCCGAGTCCGAGGCGGGGCTCGCCGCCGTCGCCACCGGCGCCCAGGACTACCTGGGCAAGGGCCACCTCGACCCGGAGACCCTCAGCCGCGCCGTCCGCTACGCCCTCCAGCGCAAGCAGGTCGAACGCGCCTCGGCGGCCCTGCGCGCCAACGAGCGGATAGCCCAGGAGAACGCCCGCCTCGAACGGGGCCTGCTGCCCGTCCCGCTGCTGCACGGCGAGGACTTCGGCGCGGCCGCGCGGTACGAGCCCGGACGCGCCCACGGGCTGCTCAGCGGCGACTTCTACGACGTCGTGCAGACCGCCGACGGCGCCGTCCACGCGGTCATAGGCGACGTCTCCGGCCACGGCGCGGCCGAGGCGGCGCTCGGCGTCTGCCTGCGCGTCGCCTGGCGCACCGCCGTACTGTGCGGCACCGAGCAGCTGGAGAAGGTCCGGCTGCTGGAGGAGATCCTCGTCGCCGAGCGCTCCGACCCGCACGTCTTCGCCACCGTGACCCTCCTCGTCTTCCCGGCCGACCGGGGCTCCGTGCGGGTGGTGCGCGCCGGGCACCCCGGCATGCTGATCCGCTCCGGCGCCACCGTCAGCCAGGTGGAGACGCCCGGCGGGATGGCGCTCGGCCTGCTCCCCGGCCGGGGGGAGTGGCCGCAGGAGGAGGTGCCGCTGCCGCCCGGCGGCCACGTCGTCCTCTTCACCGACGGCCTCTTCGAGGGCCGCACCGGACCCGGTACCCGCCTCGGTGAGGAGGGGCTGCTGGAACTGGCCCTGCGCAACGCCGACCTGGAGCCCGCCGCCTTCGTGGACGCACTCGTGGACGGCGCCGCCGAAGGCGCCGCCCCCTACGGCGGCCTCGCCGACGACGTCGCCGTCCTGCATCTCGGATGGGGGAAGTCGTGACCGGAACCCGCAAGACGCTTCAGGAACGCCTCTCCGTCCAGGGCTGGGTCCGCCTGGTCCTGGTGGCGCTGGTCGTCGTCGTCCTCGGCTGCACCGCGGCCGCGGGCGCGCTGCTCTCCCGTACCAACGACCGCACCAACGAACTGGTCGACCGCATCCAGCCCGCCCGCTCCATCGCCTTCCAGCTCGAGAAGTCGCTGCTGGACCAGGAGACCGGCGTCCGCGGGTACGCCCTCACCGGCGACGCCTCCTTCCTCACCCCCTACGAGGAGGGGCAGGCCGGTGAGCGCGACCAGGTCGCCCGGATCGAGCGGTACATCGGCGACGACACCCGCTTCGCGGACGATGTCGAGCGCATCGAGAAGTCGGCGGCCGAATGGCGGCGCGAGCAGGCCGAACCGCTGATCGCCGCCGTCCGCGAGGGCGGCCCGCAGGCCGCCACCGCCGTCGACGTGACCGAGAGCAAGCTCCAGTTCGACTACCTCCGGGACCTCTTCGACGCCCAGCAGAACCACCTGGAGGAGGCCCGCGTCGCCACCCGGGCCGAACTCGACGACGCCCGCTCGGTGCGCGACATCGTGCTCATCGTGGTCCTCGTGGTCTTCGTCCTCGCGGTGGTCGTCCTCGCCCTGCTCCTGCACCGCATGGTCGGCCGCCCGCTGGACAGCCTGCTGACCGCCTCCGGGCGCGTCCGCGAAGGCGACTTCGAGCGCCGCATCGAGGTCGGCGGCCCCTCCGACCTGCGGGCCGTCGGCGCCGCCGTCGAGGCGATGCGCCGCCGCCTGGTCGACGAACTCGTCGCCGCCCGGACCCGCGAGGCCCTGCTCTCCGGACAGACCGACGAGCTGCGCCGCTCCAACGCCGAGCTGGAGCAGTTCGCCTACGTCGCCTCGCACGACCTCCAGGAGCCGCTGCGCAAGGTCGCCTCCTTCTGCCAGCTGCTGGAGAAGCGGTACAGCGCGGAACTGGACGACCGCGGCCGCCAGTACATCGACTTCGCGGTCGACGGTGCCAAGCGGATGCAGGTCCTCATCAACGACCTGCTCACCTTCTCCCGCGTCGGCCGGGTCGGCGACGCCTGGCAGCAGACCTCGCTCGACGGCGCGCTGGACCGCGCCCTGGGCAACCTGGAACTCGCCGTCGAGGAGAGCGGGGCGGTCGTCGTCCGCGACACGCCCCTGCCCGAGATCAGCGGCGATCCGACCACACTCGCCATGCTGTGGCAGAACCTGGTCGGCAACGCCCTGAAGTTCCGCCGCCCCGACGTGCCGAGCCGGATCGTGGTGGACTGCGTCCGCGAGGACGACGACACCTGGCACCTGTCGGTCACCGACAACGGCATCGGCATCGCGCCGGAGTTCTCCGAGAAGGTCTTCGTGATCTTCCAGCGGCTGCACGCCAAGGACGCCTACGGCGGCACCGGCATCGGCCTCGCCCTCTGCCGCAAGATCGTCGAGTTCCACGGGGGCCGGATCTGGCTGGAGCCGGTCACCGGCACCGGCGAGGACGGCGACGCCGGTGCGGTGCAGGGCACCAGCGTCCACTTCACCCTGCCCGCCGCCGCGACCGGCTCGCGGTCGGACCTGCTCACCCCCGCCACCACCAGCCTCTCGGGAGACGGCCAGTGACCACGCCCGCCCAGCCCATCGAAGTCCTGCTCGTCGAGGACGACCCCGGCGACGAGCTGATGACCCGCGAGGCCTTCGAGGACAACAAGATCCGCAACACCCTCCACGTCGTCCGCGACGGCGAGGAGGCCCTCGACTTCCTCTACCAGCGCGGCGCCTACCCCGAGGCGCCCCGGCCCGACCTGATCCTGCTCGACCTCAACCTGCCCAAGTACGACGGCCGGCAGGTCCTCGCGCAGATCAAGGCCGACGCGGCGCTGGCCCTCATCCCGGTCGTGGTGCTCACCACCTCGTCCGCCGAGGAGGACATCCTGCGCAGCTACAAGCTGCACGCCAACGCCTACGTGACCAAGCCCGTGGACCTCGACCAGTTCATCGCGGCGGTCAAGCAGATCGACGACTTCTTCGTCACCGTGGTCCGGCTCCCCGGCCGGTCCTGACCCCCTCCTTCCGCCGGGTGACCCCTTTCACGGCGGAAGGGAGACATACCCGGGGAATCGCGGGGAACAAGGGGTTGGAGGAGAACCCCAGAGCTTCTCACCGGGTGCACGGGCAGGAGCAGATGAACGAACAGGTCACCATGGACACGGGCTTTCCCTTCACCGCGGCGGACTCCGTCGAACCGCTGCGGCAGGCAGTGGAGTTCGACGGGGAACCGGGCTGCATAGCGCAGGCCCGGCACTTCGCCAGCCGCTTTCTCCAGCAGCTCCAGGCCGAGTGGCTGGCCGCTCCGCGGCCCCGCCTCGGCGACGACCTGCTGCTGGTCGTCAGCGAGCTGGTCACCAACGCCGAGCGGCACAGCCACGGGCCGTACGTCCTCGAACTGGAGGGCACCGACACCCACCTGTCGGTCACGGTCTACGACAGCAGCTCGGCCCTGCCGCGCTGGTACGAGCCTGATCCGACGCGACTCGGCGGGCACGGGCTGGAGATCGTCCGGGCCGTCGCCGACCGCGTCACCGCCGAGCGCGTGCCGGTCGGCAAGCGCGTCACCGCTGCCTTCACCCTGCCTCCCCGGGCCACCGTGTGACCTGACCGGATCTCCGCCGACCTGACCATGTCGCGGAGGTTCTCCGGGGGAAGTGTGAAGGAACGGGGGATGCCGCTTGTTGTCAAAGCCTGACGCTCGCTCATATCGTGAGGCCTCGCGCCGCGCCCACGTGGCCGCGGTGCACGGGGCTTCGGGGCGCATCGTCCACGACCACCGGCTTGCCGCCGGTTGATCAGAGAGGTTGTCGTGTCCTCAGCCCAGCCGTCCCCGCGTCCCGCGGACCGCTCCTTGCAGATCCAGCAGCGCCCCCAAGGCGACGGCATCGTCGTCCTGCTCGGCGGCGATCTCGACCTGGAGAACATCACCCCCCTCGGCCCCGCCCTCAGTGACGCCGCCGCCAGCGTCTCCGGCCCGGTCGTGGTGGACCTCTCCGCCGTCGGCTTCGCCGACTCCAGTACGGTCAACGTCTTCCTCCAGGCCTACGGCGCGATAGGTCCCCGGCTGCGGTTCGCCGCGCTCTCCCCCTTCGTCGAGCGGCTCTTCGGGCTCATCGGGCTGCAGAGCGCCCTGCCCGTCCACGACTCCGTGGCCGAGGCTCTCGCGGCCCCGGTGCCCGCGCCCGACAGCGGCCGCCCCTCCTGACCGCGACCGGCCGGACCGGGCGCGCCGTATGTGCTCCCGGCCCGGCCGCGCCGTGACCCGCGGGGTACGGCCCCGCCGACCGGCCGGGCAGCGCCGTTCAGCCCAGCAGCACGGCCACCGCCACCAGCGCCGGTACCGCCAGCACCGTGGAGAGCAGCACCGCCTCCCGGGCCAGCCGTACACCGGTGTCGTACCGCGAGGCGTAGGTGAAGAGGTTCTGCGCGGCCGGGAGGGCGCTGGTGACCACCACGGTCAGCAGCGCCGGGCCCGCCAGTCCGAAGACGCCCGCGCCCACCGCCCACGCCGCCACCGGCTGGCCGACCGTCTTGAGGCCGACCGCCAGCAGGACCTGCCCCCGCTCCGGGCCCCGGGCCGGCGGAGTGGCGCCCCGCAGTGAGATCCCGAACGCCAGCAGCACCGCCGGCACCGCCATCGCCCCCACCAGCTCCACCGGGTCGAGGACGGGCGCGGGCACCCGTACGCCCAGCGCGGCCACCAGCACACCGGCGAGCGAGCCGAGCACCACAGGGTTGCGCAGCGGCGCCGTCACCACCGCCAGCGGCGAGGCGCGGGCCCCGGGCCGGGAGAGGTCGATGACGGTGAGCGCCAGCGGTGAGACGAGCAGCAGCTGGAAGAGGAGGACCGGAGCGATCAGGGTGGCGTCGCCGAGGACGTAGACCGCGATGGGGATGCCGAGGTTCCCGGCGTTGACGTAGCCGGAGCAGAGGGCGCCGATCGCGGTCGGCCCGGTACCCCAATGGCGTAGCGCGCCCACCGCGATGTAGACGCCCGCCACCAGCAGCGTCGAGGCGGCGGTGACCAGCAGGCCCGGCGAGGCCAGCGCGCCGAGGTCGGCGTCCGCGAGCGTGGTGAAGAGCAGGGCGGGGGAGGCCACGTGGAAGGCGAGCCGGGTCAGCACGGGGCCGCCCTGCTCGCCGAGGACCCGGGTCCGCCCCACCAGGTAACCGGCGGCGATCAGGGCGCCGATGACCGCGAACCCCTCCAGGACCCCGGTCACCGGAGGCCCCGGGGCAGAGGGCGGCCGCAGAGGCCCGCGAGGTGCCCGTGATGCCCGGCGCACGCATCACCCGGGACTTTCCGGGCAGCCGCTATGCCGGACGGGTCGCTGCTCACCGGCTGGCCGAGATCGTGTCGCACATGCCCCGCACCCTAAGGATCATGGAAGCCGGTGGGCAACCTGCCCCGAGCCCGCCGCCACGGCCCGCCCGACCCCGACCCGAGGAGTCCCGACCGCCATGACCGGACCGATCCCGCCCCTCGCCCCGACCGTCCGGCTGCGCCACGGCGCCGAGATGCCCCGCCTCGGCTTCGGCACCTACCCGCTCGACGACACCGAGGCCGAGCACGCCGTCGCCACCGCCATCGAGAACGGCTACCGCCTCATCGACACCGCCGCGCTCTACGGCAACGAGATCGGCGTCGGCCGGGGCCTGCGCGGCGGCGGCGTCGCCCGCGACGAACTCTTCGTCACCAGCAAGCTCACCAAGGAGCAGCAGGGCACCGGTACCCGCCGGGCCGTCGAGGAGAGCTGCGCCCGCCTCGGCACCGACCACCTCGACCTGTTCCTCATCCACTGGCCCGACCCCGCCCAGGACGCGTACGGGGAGACCTTCCGGACCCTGGCCGACCTGATGGGGGAGGGGACGCTGAAGGCGGTCGGAGTCTCCAACTTCAAGCCGCACCACCTGGACCGGGTCATCGAGACCACCGGGGTGGTGCCGGACGTCAACCAGATCCAGCTGAGCCCGTACCACACCCGGGACGCCGCCCGGGCCCACCACGAGAAGCTGGGCATCGTGACCGAGGCGTGGAGCCCGCTCGGCCGGGACGGCACCGTCTTCGCCGAGGAGCCCGTCCGGCGGGCCGCCGAGCGGCACGGGCGCACCCCCGCTCAGGTCGTGCTGCGCTGGCACGTCCAGCAGGGCATCGTGCCGGTGCCGAAGTCCGGCCACTCCGAGCGGATGCGGGAGAACCTCGACGTCTTCGGCTTCGAGCTGAGCGGCGCGGAGCTGGACGCGATCTCGGCGCTGGACCGGGGCGAGGCGTCCGCCGACGACTCCGACGTCATCGCGCACTGATCCCTGGGCTGAGCCGCGCGCCCACCCGAGGAGCGGCCGCCCCGGCGCAGGGGCGGCCGGGCCGTGGAGGCGGCGGGGACCGCCGGACGCGCACCTGACACCCCGGCATAGGATCGGCCTCCGCATGGACACGATCACCCCCGGGGCTTTCGCCCTGCTCGCCGCCGCCGCTCTGCTCGTCGGCTTCTCCAAGACCTCCGTCAGCGGCGCCAACACCATCAGCCTGGCCGTCTTCGCCGCCGTACTGCCCGCGAAGGAGTCGACCGGCGTCCTGCTGCCGCTGCTCATCGTGGGCGACGTCTGCGCCGTCCTCGTCTACCGGCGCCACGCCCACTGGCCAACGCTCTGGCGGCTCTTCCCCGCGGTCGCCGCGGGAGTGCTCGTCGGAACCGCCTTCCTGGCCCTCGCCGACGACGGGGCGGTCCGCACCTCGATCGGCGCGATCCTGCTGGCCATGTCCGCGATGGTGTACTGGCGCCGCAGGAAGGCGTCCAGGGCCGCGTCGGCGCAGGCCGTGCCCGCCTCGGACGCGCCGCGGGCGGACGCGGCCGGGGCGGGCCGCGCCGCCCGCCTCAAGGCGCGTACCTACGGCGTCCTCGGCGGCTTCACCACCATGGTCGCCAACGCGGGCGGCCCGGTGATGTCCCTCTACCTGCTCTCCGCGGGCTTCCGGAAGCTGGGCTTCCTGGGGACGTCCGCTTGGTTCTTCCTCATCGTCAACACCTCGAAGGTGCCCTTCAGCGTCGGCCTCGGCCTCATCGACGGGCCGTCCCTGCTGCTCGACGCCGTGCTGGTGCTCTTCGTGGTCCCGGGCGCCCTGGTCGGGCGGGCGCTGGCCCACCGGGTCAACCAGGTGCTGTTCGACCGGCTGGTCCTCGCCGCCACCGTCGTCGGCGGTGCGCAGCTCCTTCTGCTGGGGTGAGGCGGGGGCGGGCCGGCGCTCAGCGGGAGAGGGCCGCCGCACGCCCCATGCCGGAGAGCTTCTCGGGGTTGCGTACGGCGTAGAGCCCGGTGAGGACACCGTCGTCCAGCCGTACCGCCACGACCGTGTCGATCGCGCCGCCGAGCCGGAGGACCAGCGCCGGATGGGCGTTGACCTGCGCGGGCCGCAGCGCGTCCTCGGTGATCCCGCCGACCTTGCCCAGCCCGGCCGCCAGCAGGCGGGCCACCTTGTCGGCGCCCACCACCGGCCGCAGCGCGGCCTGCCTGATACCGCCGCCGTCGCCCAGCAGGACGACGTCCGGCGCCAGGATGTCGACCAGGCCCTGGATGTCGCCGGTCGCGGCCGCCCGGCGGAACGCGTCGAGCGCCTTCCGCGTCTCGGCCGGGGACGCGGCGCCGCGCGGGCGGCGCGCCGCGACGTGGGCCCGCGGCTGCTCCTGCCCTGGTCGCTCTCCACGATCGCTCACACCCACAGGACGCCGCCGCCCGCGGCCCTGTGACACCTCGCCGGGGTGGCGCTCGTCACGCGGCCGCCCTGTCACAGGGTGCCGGGTGCCGGGCGTCTTGTGAGCGTTCCGCACCACACCGAGCCACGAGTGAGGACTTCGCCATGGACACCCGGTTCCCCCTGTTCGAGAACGAGATCGCCGTCAGGTTCGCCAAGCGGTTCGCCGGGAGCGCCCTGGTGGTCCAGCAGTCGCCGCTGCCGAGGTCCACACAGGAACTGGTGTCTCTGCGGGCCAGTCAGATCAACGGCTGCGGCCACTGCGACGACATGCACACCAAGGAGGCCACCGCCGCCGGGGAGAGCGCCACCCGGCTCCACCTGGTCGCCACCTGGCGCGAGTCCACCGTCTTCACCGAGGCCGAGCGGGCCGCGCTCGCCCTCGCCGAGGAGGGCACCCGGCTCGCCGACGCCCACGAAGGCGTCTGTGGCGCCACCTGGGAGCGGGTCCGCGCGCACTACGACGACGACCAGGTCGCGGCCCTGGTCTGCCAGGTCGCCCTGATCAACGCGGCCAACCGGCTCGCCGTGATCGTGCGTCAGCCCGGCGGCTCGTACGAGCCCGGAATGTTCGCGGCCGCCCTCGGCTGAGCCTTTGGGCCCGCCGCCCCGGCCCGGGGAGCCCTCCCGGGCCGGGGCCGGTTCCGGCGGCCCCAGGGCGGCGCCCGGCGCGACGGCTTGACCTCGACTTAAGTCGAGGTTCTACCTTCGCCGGTATGAGCATGGAGACCACGGCATGGACGCAGCTCTACAGCGTCCTCCACGCCGAACAGGACCGCCGCCCCCTCGCCCGCGCCACCGCGCGCCGTGTCGCCGCCTTCGCCCGCCCGCACCGCACCCGCATCGGCTGGTTCGTGCTGCTCAGCGCCGCCACCGCGCTGCTCGCCGTCGCCACCCCCCTCCTCGCCGGACAGGTCGTCAACACCATCGTCTCCGGCTCCGACCCCTCCCTCGTCCCCCGGCTCGCCCTGCTCATCGCCGTCATCGCCGTCGCCGAGGCCGGACTCGGCATGGCGGCCCGGGGCCTCAGCGCCCGCCTCGGCGAAGGACTCATCCTCGACCTGCGCACCGCCGTCTTCGACCACGTCCAGCGGATGCCGGTCGCCTTCTTCACCCGCACCCGCACCGGCGCCCTGGTCAGCCGCCTCAACAACGACGTCATCGGCGCCCAGCGCGCCTTCAGCGACACACTCTCCGGCATCGTCTCCAACGTGGTGACGCTGCTCCTCGCCTTCGTCGTCATGGTCGGCCTCTCCTGGCGCGTCACCCTCCTCGCCCTCGTCCTGCTCCCCGTCTTCGTCATCCCGGCCCGCCGCACCGGGCGCCGCATGGCCGCGCTGCGCCGCGAGGCCGCCGAGCACAACTCCGCCATGGGCACCCGGATGACCGAACGCTTCTCCGCCCCCGGCGCCACCCTGGTCAAGCTCTTCGGACGGCCCGCCGACGAGTCCGCCGAGTTCGCCGCCCGGGCCCGCCGGGTCCGCGACATCGGCGTGCGCACCGCGATGGCCGAGTACACGTTCATCACCGCCCTGACCCTGGTCTCCGCCCTCGCGCTCGCCCTCGTCTACGGCTTCGGCGGCCGGCTCGCGCTGAGCGGCGCCCTGGAGCCCGGCGCCGTCGTCTCCCTCGCCCTCCTCCTCACCCGCCTGTACGCCCCGCTGACCGCCCTCGCCGGGGCCCGGCTGGAGGTGATGACCGCCCTGGTCAGCTTCGAGCGGGTCTTCGAGGTCCTCGACCTGAAGCCGCTCGTCGCCGAACCGGAGCACCCCCGCGCCCTGCCCGAAGGCCCCCTCTCCGTCGCCTTCGAGGACGTCACCTTCGCCTACCCGGCCGCCGACAAGGTCTCCCTGGCCTCCCTCGAAGAGGTCGCCGTCCTCGACGGCAGGGAGGGGACCGAAGTCCTGCACGGCGTCAGCTTCCGCGCGGAGCCCGGGCAGACCGTCGCCCTGGTCGGCTCCTCCGGCGCGGGCAAGTCCACCATCGCCGCCCTGCTGCCGCGCCTCTACGACACCGACACGGGCACCGTCCGGATCGGCGGCAGGGACGTCCGCGAACTGGGCGCCGACACCGTGCGCGGCGCCCTCGGCATGGTCACCCAGGACGGCCACCTCTTCCACGAGTCGGTCCGCGCCAACCTGCTCCTCGCCCGCCCCGGCGCCACCGAGGAGGAACTCTGGGACGCGCTGCGCCGGGCCCGCCTCGACGGCCTCGTCGCCTCCCTGCCCGAAGGGCTCGACACCGTCGTCGGGGAGCGCGGCTACCGGCTCTCCGGTGGTGAGCGCCAGCGCATGACCATCGCCCGGCTGCTCCTCGCCCGCCCCCGCGTCGTCATCCTGGACGAGGCCACCGCCCACCTCGACAACACCTCCGAGGCGGCCGTCCAGGAAGCCCTCGCCGAAGCCCTCGACGGGCGGACCGCCCTGGTCATCGCCCACCGCCTCTCCACCGTCCGCACCGCCGACCGCATCCTCGTCGTGGAGGACGGCCGCATCGTCGAACAGGGCACCCACACTGGGCTGCTGGCCCGCGAGGGCCGGTACGCGGAGCTGTACCGCACCCAGTTCGCCCCGGCCGCCGCCAAGGACCCCGTCGGCTGACGGGCGGCCGGACGTGCCGCCCGCCCGCCCGGAACGTACCGTGGCGACCGGAACCGCCGGACAGGCCGAGGAGCGAAGATGAGCGACACCCCGGGCGAGCGCCCCGTCCCCGAGCTGATCGACGACCGGACGGCGGGCATGCTCCGCGCCGTCGCCGAGGACGAGGTGATCGGGCACATCCAGTACCTCGTCCTGGAGACGCCGGAGGCCGCCCTCGCCCCCGTGCACACCATCGTGGACCCGGGCCACGAGGGGCAGGGCGTCGCCTCCGCGCTGGCCGCCGAGTTCTACGCGAGGGCCGACCGCGAGGGCCTGGCCGTGGCACCGCTCTGCACCTACGTCGCCAAGTGGGCCCAGCGCCACCCCGAGCAGGCGGCCCCCGCCTCCGAGGAACTGCTGTCGGCGGCCCGCGCCAAGGTCGCGGAGGACCCCACGCTCTGGTGAATTCCCGCCCGCCGCCCGGACGTACGATCGGCGGATGCTCGCCCTGCTGCACACCTCACCCGTGCACGTCCCCGTCTTCGACGCCCTGCGGGACCGGGACCGGCCCGGCCTGACCCTGCGCCACACCGTCGAGCCCGGGCTGCTCGACCGCGCCCGGCGGGAGGGGCCCGGCGCCGTCGTGGAGGAGATCGCCGAGGTGGTGCGGCGGGTTGCCGCCGACGGGGCGGGGGCCGTCCTGTGCACCTGCTCGACGCTGGGGGCCGTCGCCGAGGCGGTGGCCGCCCCCGTCCCCGTGCTGCGGGTCGACCGGCCGATGGCCGAGGCGGCCGTGGCCCGCGCAGGGGACGGACGGATCACCGTGGTGGCCGCCCTCGCCTCCACCCTGGGGCCCACCGCCGGCCTGGTGGCCGAGACCGCCGACCGCGCCGGGCGCGCGCCCCGCGTCACCACCCTCCTGGTCCCGGGCGCCTGGGACCTCTTCGAGGCGGGCGACACCACCGGCTACCACCGGGCCGTCGCCGACGCGGTCGCCCCGCTCACCGGAACCGACGCCGTGGTGCTGGCCCAGGCGTCGATGGAACCGGCCCGCGCCCTGCTGCCCGGCCGGCCGCCGGTCTTCGCCAGCCCCGGCCCGGGCTTCGCGGCCGCTGCCCGGGCCGCCACCGGAGCGCCCGTTCCCCCGAACGGATGAGTGGGCGCGCGCCCGCCGGGTAGCCGTGGGACACATCAGGAGCCGGAACCCTTCCGGCGCCGCCCGTCCACGCCCGCTCCGGGTGCGGGCCGCACGGCGGGGCACCAGCGCCCGGCAGCGCCGGGCCGCCCCGCCCGGCCGCCCCGGCTGGAGGACACGATGACCCACCCGTACCCCGACCCCGTCCCCCCGGCGCCCCCGAGCCCGCAGCCCGTGCCGCCGGGGCCCGACCGGCCCGACCCGGTGCCGCCCGCTCCCAAGCCCGCGCCGCCGCCCCCAGGCCCCGGCCGCCCTGACCCGGCCCCGCCCGGGCCGCCACCGGACCCCGGCCCGCTCCCGGGCCCCGGGCCCAGGCCGGGCGGGCCCGCCCCCGGCGACCCCGGGCCGCTGCCCGAACCCCCGCCGGACCCGGCCCCCTACCCCGACCCGGCGCCGCCCCCGGAGCCCGAACCCGGCCCGGAGCGCTGACGCAGGCGGACGACGGCCCGGCACCCGTGGAGCCCCACCGGTGCCGGGCCGCCCGCGTACCGCGCCGCCTCATTCCTGCCGCGCCTCCGTGCGGTCGCCGCCCCAGAGCGTGTGGAAGACGCCGTCCCCGTCCGTCCTGCGGTAGGTGTGTGCCCCGAAGTAGTCGCGCTGCCCCTGCACCAGCGCGGCCGGCAGCCGCTCGGCCCGCAGGGCGTCGTAGTAGGAGAGGGCGGCGGCGAAGCCCGGCACCGGCACGCCCTGCCGGGCCGCCTCGGCGACCACGGCCCGCCAGTCGTCCTGGGCCTCGCCGATCTCCTGGGCGAAGGTCTCGTCGGAGAGGAGCGACGGCAGGTCGGGGCGGCCGTCGTAGGCGGCGCGGATGCGGTCCAGGAAGGCGGCCCGGATGATGCAGCCGGCCCGCCAGATCGCCGCCACCGTGCCCGGGTCGATGCCCCAGTCGTACTCCTCGCTGCCCGCCCGGATCATCTGGAACCCCTGCGTGTAGGAGACCAGCTTGGAGGCGTACAGTGCCTGCTCCACCCGGTCGGCGAAGCGCGCGGCCGCCCCCTCGTCGAGCGGGCGGGGCGTGGGGCCGGGCAGCCCGCGCGAGGCCCCGCGCAGCTCCGCGTGGCCGGAGAGCGAGCGGGCGAAGACCGCCTCGGCGATCCCCGAGACCGGCACGCCCAGGTCGAGGGCCACCTGCACCGTCCAACGGCCGGTGCCCTTCTGCTCCGCCTGGTCCAGGACCACGTCCACGAACGGTCCACCGGTCCGCTCGTCGACGTGGGCGAGGACCTCGGCGGTGATCTCGATGAGGTACGAGTCGAGCCGCCCGGTGTTCCACCCGCGGAAGATCTCCGCGATCCGCGCCGGTTCGTACCCGGCGACCCCGCGCAGCAGCTGGTACGCCTCGGCGATGAGCTGCATGTCGGCGTACTCGATGCCGTTGTGGACCATCTTCACGAAGTGCCCGGCGCCGTCCGGCCCCATGTGAGCCGTGCAGGGCGTGCCGTCGCCGGCCTCGGCGGCGATCCGCTCCAGCATCGGGCCGAGGGCCTGGTACGACTCGGCCGAGCCGCCCGGCATGATGCTGGGCCCGTTGAGCGCGCCCTCCTCGCCGCCGGAGACACCGGTGCCGACGAAGTGGATGCCGCGCTCCCGCAGTGCCTTCTCGCGGCGGCGGGTGTCCTCGAAGTGGGCGTTGCCGCCGTCGATGATCATGTCGCCCTCTTCCAGGAGCGGGGCGAACTCCTCGATCACCGCGTCGGTCGGGGCGCCGGCCTTCACCATGACCAGCACCCGCCGGGGCCGCTCCAGCGACTCGACCAGTTCCTCGGGGGTGGTGGCCGGCAGGAAGGTGCCCTCCTCGCCGAACTCGGAGACCAGTTCCTCGGTCTTGGCGGCGGTGCGGTTGTGCACCGCGACGGTGTAGCCGTTCCGGGCGAAGTTCCGGGCCAGGTTGCGGCCCATCACCGCGAGACCGGTGACACCGATCTGGGCTGTCTCACTCATGCCGTCTCTCTCACAGGATCGGGAAGGGAGTCAGGTACGGGGCGCGCGGCCGCCGGTCACCGGCGGGCCGGACCGTCGCCGTCCCGGTCAGTATCGGCGCGCGGCCGCTGGTCCGCGCGCCCGGCGCCGTCTGCCCGCGCCCCGCCGCCCCACGCACCCGGCCCGCGCGCGGGCATGTGCCAGGGTGCCGTGCCACGCGGGAGGCACCCGTGGCCGCCCCATGAGGAGCCCGGTGCCACGTGCGCCCGTCGTGCGCCCCCTTGTCACGGAGCGTTCGCTCCCATTACGTTCGGGTCTTCACACCACGCCCGGCCGGGGCGGGCCCCGGGCGCGCAGAGTCAAGGGGGGCCTGTCATGGCCGTAGGCGGACGTCACCGGCGCCGGCAGCAGAGCAGAATCAACCGGGCGTCACTCACCGTCACGGCAGGCGGAGCGGTCGCCTTGCCGCTGGTCGCGGCCGGCACCGCCGACGCCGCCTCCGGGGACACCTGGGCGAAGGTCGCCGCCTGCGAATCCTCCGGCAACTGGAGCATCAACACCGGCAACGGCTACTACGGCGGCCTCCAGTTCAAGCAGTCGACCTGGGAGGCGTACGGCGGCGGTGCCTACGCGGGCCGGGCCGACCTCGCCACCAAGGACCAGCAGATCGCGGTCGCCGAGAAGGTGCTGGACGGCCAGGGCCCCGGCGCCTGGCCCACCTGCTCCCAGACGGCGGGCCTCACCCGGGGCGGCCCCGCCCCGGCGGCACCCGAGGCGGCCCCGCGACCCGCGAAGGCCCCGGCGGCGACGCCCACCACCACCCCGCAGTCCAAGGCGGGCACCGCGGAGATGTACACCGTGGTCCGCGGGGACACCCTCTCCCAGATCGCCGACGACCAGCGGGTCAAGGGCGGCTGGCAGCGGCTCTACCAGACCAACCGCGCCGAGGTCGGCGCCGACCCCGACCTGATCGTCCCGGGCCAGCGCCTCCAGTTGAAGCCCGGCGCTGCCGCCCCCTCGAAGAGCCGCCCGCCCCAGCCGAAGGCGAAGGACCGGCCAGGCCCGGAACCGACGGCGAAGAAGGCGACCGAGAAGGCGGCGGAGGCCGCCCAGGCCAAGAAGGCGGCGGACGCCAAGAAGGCCGAGGAGGCCCGGAAGGCGGCGGCCGCCAAGAAGGCCGAAGAGGCCAGTAAGGCGGAACAGGCCAAGAAGGCCGAGCAGGCGAAGAAGGCCGCCGCGCCCAGCACCGCCAAGCTCAGCTCCCCGGTGGAGGCGGGCCCCAGCACCCCCTACCGCGCCTCCGGTTCGTCCTGGTCGAAGGGGTACCACACGGGCGTCGACTTCCCCGTCCCCACCGGCACCAGCGTCAAGGCCGCCGCCTCGGGCACCGTCGTCTCGGCGGGCTGGGGCGGGTCCTACGGCTACCAGGTCGTCCTCAAACACGCGGACGGCAAGTACTCGCAGTACGCCCACCTCTCCGCGCTCACCGTGAAGAGCGGCCAGAGCGTCCAGGCCGGGCAGCGCATCGCCCGCTCCGGCTCGACCGGCAACAGCACCGGCCCCCACCTGCACTTCGAGGTACGGACCGGCCCCGGCTTCGGCAGCGACATCGACCCGCTCGCCTATCTCCGGGGAGGCGGCGTCAGGGTCTGACCGCCCGGCCCGGCGGGGCCCGGTTCAGCGGTGCCGCGCGGGCTGCGGCTCCCCTTGACCGGGCCCCGGGCCGGGGGAGCCCTGGCCCGCACCGGCGTGCCGGGGGGTGGCGAGGCGGTCCTGCATGCGCTCCGTGGTGAGCAGGATCAGCCCGCCCGCCGCGACGACCCCGCAGCTCAGCGCCAGGACGGTGCCCGCCGTGCCGTACCGGAAGCCCTCGCCGAAGAGGACCAGGCCGACCGCCGCCGCGGCCACCGGGTTGACCACCGTCACCGTGGCCAGCGGCGCCGCGAGTCCCGCGCCCCGGTAGGAGGCCTGGGAGAGCAGCAGGCCGCCGGTGGCGAGTACGCCGACCACCGCCAGGTCGGGGATCTGCCCGAAGATGCCGCGCTCCGCCAGCGCCTGCGTGACGATCTTGGTGAAGACCGAGGCGATGCCGAACGCCACGCCTCCCGCCGCCGCCAGCAGCCCGCCCCGCACCGCCGGGTGCCGGTGCACCGCCAGCGCCGCCCCGGCCAGCACCACCACCGTCGCACCGGTGACCACCACCAGCACCGTCCGCTCGGTGGCGTCCGGACCGCCCTGCCCGGGCGAACCGGTGAGCGCCAGCAGCCCGGCCAGTCCCGCCGTGGCCATCAGCGCGCCCCGCCACGCGGTGGACCCGGCCCGGCGTCCCACCAGCAGCGCCGCCATCGGCAGCGCGAAGACTATGGTCAGCGCCCCCAGCGGCTGCACCAGCGTGAGCGGTCCGAAGGCGAGCGCCAGGACGTGCAGGACGGCGCCCGCGCCGTTCAGCGCCACCGCGCCCCACCAGGCAAGGCGCCGCCACGGGACGAACGAGGGGCCCTGCTCGCCCGCCACCCGTTCCTGCACGATCGCCCCCGCCGCGTAGGCGACCGCGGAGGCCAGGCACAGCAGGACGGACAGCGTGAGGTCGTTCAAGGCAATCGGCTCCCGGAGCAGCGCCGCCCCCTGTGGGCCGGCATCCCTGCCGACCACCCTGCCCGTGGGCGGAGCCTCTGTCGTCGTTCCACGGAGGCCATCGCGTCTACTGCCGCTGGAGTACACGAGGCCGTGAGTGGTTCCGTCCCGTGCAGGCGGCCGCCCGCTTCCGGCGGCGGCCTCCGCCTCTCTTCAGTCTCCCGCTCCTGCCCGTTCCCCGCGCCCGGAACCCGCCGCGCCCGGAGTGGCCCGGCGGCATGGCAAAATTGGCGGGGCCGCCGGCTCCGGCGTGCCCGCCCGCCCCGCGAGAAGCCCGTCCCGGTCGGCACCGCCCCGGGACCCTCGCGGACGAACACACGAGGAACACAACGATGACGGTGGCACCCGAGGGCCCGTTCGGCCCCGGCATCGATCCCGAACGTCTGGCCGTCTGCCTGTCGGTCCTGGACGAGCTGGACGGCCTGGAGATCGACCACCCGGACGCGATCGCCGTGCGCCGCGCCACGGCCGGGATCTACCGCACGGTCAAGCAGCGCCGCCGTCAGGAGCGCAGGGCCGCCAAGACCGCCCACGACCGGGCGGTGACCGAGGCGACCGCGACCGGTTCCGCCGACCGCATCGACGACGAGACCCAGGGGCTGCTGCCCTCCGCCTCCGCCGCGGGCACCATCGCCGGGGTGCTCCAGCGCCCCCGCTCCTGCTACATCTGCAAGACCCGCTACGTCGAGGTGGACGTCTTCTACCACCAGCTCTGCCAGAGCTGCGCCCACGAGAACCGCGAGCGGCGCGACGCCCGCGCGGACCTCACCGGCAAGCGGGCGCTGCTGACCGGCGGCCGCGCCAAGATCGGCATGTACATCGCGCTGCGCCTGCTGCGCGACGGCGCCCACACCACCGTCACCACGCGCTTTCCCAACGACGCGATCCGCCGCTTCAAGGCGATGCCCGACAGCGACGAGTGGATCCACCGGCTCAAGATCGTCGGCATAGACCTGCGCGACCCCGCCCAGGTGGTCGCGCTCAGCGACTCGCTGGCCGCCGAGGGCCGCCTCGACATCCTCATCAACAACGCCGCCCAGACCGTGCGCCGCTCCTCGCAGGCCTACAGCGAGCTGCTCGGCGCCGAGTCGGCGCCGCTGCCCGCGGGCGAGCTGCCCGCCTCCGAGATCATCGGCGGCTTCGGCTCCGGGGCGGTCGCCGCCCTCCCCGGCCCGCGCCAGGGCGGCCTCAGCGCCCAGGACATCACCGAGCTGGCGCTGGTCACCGGCTCCGCCACCCCGGCCCGGATCGCCGCGGGCACCGCCATCGACGCCGGCGGACTCGTCCCGGACCTGCACGACTCCAACAGCTGGGTGCAGACCGTGGACGAGGTCGACCCGGTGGAGCTGCTGGAGGTGCAGCTCTGCAACTCGACCGCGCCGTTCATCCTCATCAGCAGGCTCCGGCCGGTGATGGCCGCCGCCGCCGAGCAGGCCGGGCGGGCCTACATCGTCAACGTCTCCGCCATGGAAGGCGTGTTCGGCCGCGGGTACAAGGGCGCCGGGCATCCGCACACCAACATGGCCAAGGCCGCGCTGAACATGCTGACCCGCACCAGCGCCCAGGAGATGTTCGAGAAGGACCGCATCCTGATGACCGCCGTCGACACCGGCTGGATCACCGACGAGCGCCCGCACCCCGACAAGATGCGGCTGGCAGAGGAGGGGTTCCACGCCCCGCTCGACCTCGTCGACGGAGCCGCCCGCGTCTACGACCCGGTGGTCCGCGGCGAGGCGGGCGAAGACCTGTACGGGGTCTTCCTCAAGGACTACGCCCCCGGCCAGTGGTGACCGCGTAACACCGCTCCGCGCTCCGCGCCCCCGCACGGCCCGTTCCTCCTCCGGAGGGGCGGGCCGTGCCGCATGGGCGGATCATGGCCGGAAGAGGCGGGCTCGTCCCGAAATTCCGTCCGGCATTCGAGCGCCATCGAGCGCGATGCCGCTCATTTGGTTAGTCTGGGCGACGGACAGTCCATCCGGGTTCCACCTCACCCACGGCGCGTCCCGGGACTCACCGGTCACCCGGTGGCCCTCCCGCACGATTCCCGGCGCCACCGCGCCCGAACGGCCTTGAGCAGCAGGACCCACGACGGCGGGCGCCCGGTACACCGACCGGACGCGCGGCACCCGACGGGTAACCGATACGAAGGAGTGCGCGGTGACAGCAGAGCAGATCATCCAGGACGAACCTCCCCGGACCAGGCCGGACCGCCGGGCGAAGACCACCCAGAACCCGGGCTGCCTCGAAGTGTGGTCGCGGTCGGCGCCGATCCGGCTGGCCGGCTACGAGGACGACCTCGCCGAACCGCACATCCTGCCCAGCGTCGACTGACGCCCAAGGCGGCCTGAGGCCCGCGCCCACCGGCGCGGACCGGCTCTGACGCCCCGGCCGTACGGCCCCGTGGCGGCGCGCGACGCCTCCGCCGGGCCGAGGCCGGGCACCAGTCGAAGGGCGGCTCCGCCTCTCCCGGTCTCATCCGGGAG
>NZ_JBHXJE010000063.1:0-28243 GCF_042723275.1 Streptomyces sp. NPDC058373
GCCGACGCCCGCAGGCCGGAGTGCTCGCTGAGGAAAAAATCGCGGAGAGCGGCAGACGAGTCGGGCTGTACGCCGGGTTCTGTCGCCCGGGAGCCTCGCGGCTTCCGGGGAGACGGCCATCCATCTAGGACCGGCATTGCTGCCGGCCTCGTGCGGTCTACCCGCGGACTCGGGCGAGCAGCCCTCAGGCGTCCGCGCAGGGCCGCCTCTCGGCGGCCCCTCTTGACCTTGCTCCGGGTGGGGTTTACCTAGCCGCCTGAGTCACCTCAGGCGCTGGTGGTCTCTTACACCACCGTTTCACCCTTACCGAGGGCCGAGGCCCCCGGCGGTCTGCTTTCTGTGGCACTGTCCCGCGGGTCACCCCGGGTGGGCGTTACCCACCACCCTGCTCTGTGGAGCCCGGACGTTCCTCGGGGGGATCCGGGGATCCCCACGCGGCCGTCCGCCCGGCTCGTCTGCCGTGCGCTCATGGTACCCGCAGGCCGAGGCGGTGAGCACGGCGCGGCCTGCGGGGACGGGCCATTACGCTGGCTCGGGCGGCCCTGGCGGCCGCCTGGGGTCTGTCGTCGCCGAAGGAGTCACATCGTGCTCGTGCTGCTGCCGCCGTCCGAGGGGAAGGCCGCCTCGGGGCAGGGCTCGCCGCTGAAGCTGGAGGAGCTGTCGCTGCCGGGGCTCACCGCGGCGCGGGAAGCCGTGCTGGACGAGCTGGTCGAGCTGTGCGCCGCCGACGAGGAGCAGGCACGGTCCGTCCTCGGGCTGAGCGAGGGCCTGCGCGGCGAGATCGGCAAGAACGTGGAGCTGCGCACCGCCGGGACGCGTCCGGCCGGGGAGATCTACACGGGTGTGCTCTACGACGCGCTGGGCCTGGCCACGCTCGGCGAGGCGGCGGCGCGGCGGGCCGGGCGGTCGCTGCTGGTCTTCTCGGGGCTGTGGGGCGCGGTGCGGCCGGGTGACGCGATCCCCTCGTACCGCTGCTCGATGGGGGTGAAGCTGCCGTCCCTCGGGGCGCTGGCGGCGCACTGGCGCGGGGCCATGGCCGAGGTGCTGCCCGCGGTGGCGGAGTCTGGGCTGGTGCTGGACCTGCGGTCGGCGGCGTACGCCGGGGCGTGGAAGCCGAAGGGCGAGGTGGCGGAGCGTACGGCGACGGTGCGGGTGCTGCACGCGCGCATGGTCGGCGGGGTGGAGAAGCGCTCGGTGGTGAGCCACTTCAACAAGGCGACCAAGGGGCGGCTGGCCCGCGACCTGCTGGTGGCGGGGGCCGAGCCCGGGTCTCCGGCCGAGCTGGTGGAGACGTTGCGGGAGCTGGGGTACGTCGTGGAGGCGCGCGAGCCGGCCAAGGCCGGGACGCCGTGGGCGCTGGACGTGGTGGTCACCGACGTCCACGGCCGCTGAGCCGCCCCACTGGCGCGTTGCGCTCTGCGCAACGAGCTTTGCGCAGAGTGCGTATCGGCCGCCATCATGGGCGCATGAGCCCTACGCCCCTGCCCTCCGCCGATCCCGCCTCCGCCTCCGTGCTGGAGCTGGCCCCCGTACTGCCCGTGGTGGTCGTGGACGACCCGGCGGACGCCGTGCCGCTGGCGCGGGCGCTGATGGCGGGCGGGTTGCGGGCGGTGGAGGTGACCCTGCGGACCGGCGGGGCGCTCGACGCCATCCGGGCCATCGCCGCCGAGGTGCCGGAGGCCGTGGTCGGCGCCGGGACCGTGGTGTCGCCGGAGACGGTGGACGCGGCGGTCGCGGCGGGGGCCCGCTTCCTCGTCAGCCCGGCGTGGACCGAGACGCTGCTGGCGGCGATGAAGGCGTCGGGTGTGCCGTTCCTGCCCGGGGTGTCGACCGCCTCCGAGGTGCTGGCGCTGCTGGAGCGCGGGGTCCGTGAGATGAAGTTCTTCCCGGCCGAGGCGGCGGGCGGGGCGCCGTACCTGAAGTCGCTGGCGGGGCCGCTGCCGCAGGCGCGGTTCTGCCCGACCGGCGGGGTGTCGCCCGCCTCCGCCCCGGAGTACCTGGCCCTGCCCAACGTGGGGTGCGTGGGCGGCTCGTGGATGCTGCCCGCCGACGCGCTCGCCGCGAAGGACTGGAACCGGGTCGAGCGGCTGGCCCGGGAGGCGTCGGGGCTGCGCCCGTCGGCGTGACCCGTACCGGCCGGTGGGCGACCGGGGTTTTCCGCCGCCGGGCCCGGGTACGCGCCGGGCAACGGCGCTTTCCGGCGCCCCGGCCGCCAGTCGGAGACCGAACGGAGGAGCACGCATGCTGAAGGCCATCGGAGATGTCTTCCGTCAGATCGGCGGTGCGATCGCCACCGTCGTCACCCTGCCGTTCCGCGCGGTCGCCCGCCTCTTCGGCGGAGCGTCGAGCACGGCGCACGGCCGTCACTGAGCCGCACAGGGCCGTACGAGAACGTCCCGCCGCCCGGGGTCTTCCACGCGGAAGGCCCCGGGCGGCGTCGTGTGCGGGTCCTCACCCGTCAGCGCAGGTGGCCGGTGTCGTTGAGGAGACGGACCGAGGCGTTGCCGTCGGCGTAGTAGGCGACGGCCGAGAGGGAGGCGGCGGCCAGCTCCATCCGGAACAGCGCCTGCCAGGGCGCGTCCAGGGCGAGCCGGACCAGGGTCTTGACCGGGGTGACGTGGCTGACCAGCAGGACCGTACGTCCCGCTTGCGCGGCGCGGAGCCGGTCGCGGGTCTCGGCGACGCGGGCGGCGACCTCGCCGAAGGACTCGCCGCCGCCGGTGGGCGCCGCGTCCGGGGAGGCGAGCCACTCGGCGAGGTCGTCGGGCCAGCGTTCGCGGACCTCGCCGAAGGTCAGGCCCTCCCAGGCGCCGAAGGCGGTCTCGCGCAGCCCCTCGTCCACGGTGACGCCGAGTCCGAGGCGCTCGGCGACGGCCTCGGCGGTCTCGCGGCAGCGCCGCAGCGGGGAGCTGACGACGGCCTGCACGGTGCCGCGAGCGGCGAGGGCCTCAGCGGTACGGGCGGCCTGGCGGCGGCCGGTGTCGGAGAGGCCGGGGTCGCTGCCGCCGCTGCCGGAGAAACGCCTCTCGGGGGTGAGGGCGGTCTCGCCGTGGCGCAGCAGGACGAAGGTGGTGGGGGCGCCCAGGTCGGGCGGGGCGGCAGCCGGGGGCGGTGCGGCCGCCGGCAGGTCGGCCGTCGACCCGGCGGCGCTCCACCGCTCACCGCGGGCTCCGGCGTCCATCGCCTCGTTGGCGAGGCGGTCGGCGTGCTGGTTCTCGGCCCGGGGGATCCAGGTGTAGGTGACCTGGCCGGGCGGGAACACCGCGGCGGCCTCGGCCGCGAGGGGCTGGAGGTCGGGGTGTTTGATCCGCCAGCGGCCCGCCATCTGCTCCACGACCAGCTTGGAGTCCATCCGGACCTCGACCCGGGCCTCCGGGTCGAGGTCGCGGGCGGCGCGGAGGCCGGCGATGAGGCCGCGGTACTCGGCGGTGTTGTTGGTGGCGGTGCCGAGGAAGCCGGCGGTCTCGGTCAGGGTCTCACCGGTGGCGGCGTCGACGACGACGGCGCCGTACCCCGCGGGCCCCGGGTTACCCCGGGACCCGCCGTCCGCCTCGACGGCGAACTGCCGCATCAGACGCCCGAGTCGGCCGTACGGACGAGGATGCGGCGGCAGTTCTCGCAGCGCAGCACGGTGTCGGGGGCGGCCGCCTTCACCTCGTTGACCTCGGTGATGTTGAGCTCCAGGCGGCAGCCCTCGCAGCGGCGCTGGTAGAGGCGGGCGGCGCCGACGCCGCCGTGCTGGGCGCGGAGCTTGTCGTAGAGGGCCAGCAGGTCGGCCGGGACGGAGCCGGCGACGACGGCCCGCTCCTTGGTGGCCGTCGCCGTCTCGGCATCGAGCTCGGCGGCGGCGGCGTCGCGACGGGCGGTCGCCTCGTCGATGCGGGTCTGTACGGAGGCGGCGCGCTCGGTGAGTTCGCCGACGCGCTCCTGGGCGGCCTCGCGACGCTCCATGATCTCCAGGACGATCTCCTCCAGGTCGCCCTGGCGCTTGGCGAGCGAGGCGATCTCGCTCTGCAGGCTCTCCAGGTCCTTCGGGGAGGAGACGGCACCGGAGTCCAGGCGCTGCTGGTTGCGGGCGGCACGCTGGCGGACCTGGTCGACGTCCTGCTCGGCCTTGGTCTGCTCACGTCCGCAGTCGCTCTCCTCGGTCTGGGACGCGACGAGCAGGTCCCGGAGCTGGGCGAGGTCCTTGGTGAGCGACTCGATCTCGGCGTGCTCCGGCAGGCCTGAGAGCTTGTGGGCGAGCTGGGCGAGGCGGGTGTCGAGTTCCTGGACGTCCAGGAGGCGGATCTGGTCGGCGGGCGCGGCGTTCAGTTGGGGGCTCCAGAGGAATCGTGGGAAACAGAGGGGGCGGACGCCGCGTGGGCGGTCCAGGGGTCGGTGACCGTCGGCGAGACGAAGGTCCGCAGGCCCCAGCCGTGGCGTTCGGAGACCGCGTCGAGCTGGGTGGCCGCCAGTTCGCACCAGGGCCACTCGGTGGCCCAGTGTGCCGCGTCGATCAGCGCGGGGGAACCGGCGTGCAGGGCGGCCTCGGAGGCGGGGTGGTGGCGTAGGTCGGCGGTGAGGAAGGCGTCCACACCGGCGGCGCGGACCTCGCCGAAGAGGCTGTCGCCGGAGCCGCCGCTCACCGCGATCCGGGTGAGCAGGGCCTCGGGGTCGCCGGTGGCGCGGATGCCCTGCGCGGTGGCGGGGAGGCGTTCGGCGGCCAGCGCCGTGAAGGCGGCCAGAGTCATCGGGTGGTCCAGCTCGCAGACCCGGCCGAGGCCGCGGCGGCCGTGCGGGTCCGCGGGGTCGGGCACCAGGGGGCCCACGACGCGCAGGCCGAGCGCGCCCGCGAGGGCGTCCGAGACACCGGGGTCGGCGCGGTCGGCGTTGGTGTGGGCGACGTGCAGGGCGATGTCGTTCTTGATCAGGGTGTGGACGACGCGGCCCTTGAAGGTGTCGGCGGCCACGGTGGTGGTGCCCCGCAGGTACAGGGGGTGGTGGGTGATCACCAGGTCGGCGCCGGTGCGGATCGCCTCCTCGGCGATCTGGGGGACCGGGTCGACGGCGAAGAGGACGCGGGTGATCTCGGCGTCCGGGTCTCCGCAGACCGTGCCGACCGCGTCCCACTGCTCGGCCAGGGACTGGGGCCAGAGGGAGTCTAGGGCGGGGAGGATTTCTGAGAGGCGGGGCACGGGGGCAAGGCTACCTGGGGGGCGGGGGTACCTCAGGCGCCGGTGGGCTGTTCCTTTTGCTTGGCTCGGTTGGGGCGGCCGTGGGGTGGCCTCAGGTGCCGGCCGGGCTGGACTGTTGGCTGGGTGCCGCTTGGCCGTGCTGGTCACTGGTGGCCTCAAGCGCCGGCCAGGCTGTCTTTGAGCGCGGCGCCGCTCGACCGTGCCGGTCACCGATGGCCTCAAGCGCCGGCCAGGCTGGGGTTTGGCTGCGCCGCGGCTCGACCGTGCCGGTCACCGATTGGCCTCAAACGCCGGCCGGGCTTGGGGGTCGCGGTTCGGCCGGCGGGTGGCGCGGGCGGGGCCGTACCGGGGCACCTCCTCACAGACTGACGAGGTGGGAGTGCGTCTTGAGTTCTGGCTGGTCCCGTCAGTCTGCTGCGGGGGCACCCCGGTACGGCCCCACCCTCCCGTCTCGTCGGCGGGGAACCGCCGGTGGTGGGTGGGGTGGTTGAGGGTGCTGGTTCGTTTTCGAGTGACGGAGAGGGGTGGTGAGGCTGGTGGCTGGGTGTGGTCGGGGCGTGGGGTGCGGGGAGGGTGCGGTTCCGGCGCGGGTGCCCGTGGCTTGGCCGGCGGCGGAGCCGAAGGGGCGCGTCGTTGTCGAGACGCCCGTCGCGCGCAGGGAGCGAAGCGGACGAGCACGTCGGGTGGCTCGACGACGACATGTGGCGCCCCGGAGGCGAAGCCGCCGCAGAGAAACGCACGAGCACGTCGGGTGGCTCGACGACGACATGTGGCGCCCCGGAGGCGAAGCCGCCGCAGAGAATACAGCCACTCTTTGGGGTGAATCAGGGGGATAAACGGTGCCCTCAGGGCGCGTGGGGTCACTAGCTTCGTCGCCGGAGGTGACGGCCCGATGACTACGGGTGTTTGTGCCATCGACAGTGCTCCCCCTGATACCGGTGCGCCGGGCGGGGTGGCGACGGCGGTGCGGGTGGGGGCCGAGGTGGTTCCGGCCGGTTGTACGTTCGCTGCCGACGGTTCGTACGCGGCGCGGCTGACCAGGGAGGGGCCTTCCTGGTATCCGGAACGCTGGACGTTCGGGCCGGAGCCGTACGCCGTCGCGCTCGCCGGGAACCAGCCGGAGGAGCCGGGGACGGAGGTGTTGCCGCTGACGGACGGGCAGGTGCTGATCCACCGGAATCCGGCGGGGCTGCACATGTTCTCGCTGCTCTATCCGACGGGTCCCGCGACGGGGCCCGCCACCGGGCGGCAGACCGGGGAGCGTCCGCTGGGGTCGGTGGAGTGCGACGCGCTGTCGTTGCTCCCGGCGGCGCCGGACGGGGTCACCGCGTACGCGCTGGCGCCCGGGGAGGCGAGCACCGCGGTGTGGCGGGTGGCGGGGGGCGCGTTCGGGCCGGAGCGCGTGGCGGAGGTGCCCGGGTTCTGCGGGGGCGGGGCGTGGCTGGACATCTCGGGGCGGCTGCTGGCGCTGGACCGGGAGCGCGACGGGGTGACGAAGACCGTGGTGGTGGATCTGGGGCGGGGTGGAGAAACGACTCCGCTGCTGCAGATCGGCGAACGCAGCAACGACCGGCTGCTGCTGGCCGACGCGGAGAGCGGGCTCCTGCTGGTCCGGTCCGACGCCGCCGGGGAGGACCGGATCGGCTGGGGGGTGCTCGGCAGCATGCTGCCGGTGCGTTTTCCGCGCTGTCTGCGCGCCCCTGACCTGCTGCTGACTCCGTTCGCGATCCAGCCGGGGCAGCTCCTCACCCCGGAGGGGTGCGCGGTGGCGCTGCGGATGGACGGGCCCGGCGGGACGGGCATCGGCCTGTGGCGTCCGACCAGCCGGCACGTGGTGGGGCTGGTGCCGCCGGAGGGGTGGCTGGCGGGGGCCGGGCGGTGGACACGCGCGGGCGTGTTGCGACTTCCGTACGCGACCCGGAATGTGCCGTGCGGCGTGGCCGATGTGCCGTTCCCTGTCTCTGCCTCGGAACCGGTGGAGGGCGCGGCAGCGGGGGTACCGGAAGCGGAATCCCCGGCGGCGCCTCGTCCGGTGCCACTGCAGGAAGCTCCGCTGACGGGGCGTGCGGAGGTTGGTTAAACTCGCCCGGCTGTAAAGATCGACTGTGTTACGGGGTGAGTTGTCCATGACCAGGACCAGCACGGAGAACGAGGTCGCGCCGCCGCACGTCCGGGAGCCCGCACCGGGTGCCGGAAAGCACCGGGGCCCGGCCGCCGGGAACGACGAGGGGACGACCCCGCAGGGCCGTCACCGCAAGCCGTCCGAGGGCCACGAGTCCGAGACGGCGTGAGCGAAGGCGTGAGCGAAGGCGTGAGCGGGGGCGGCCGCGGACCGTCCCGCGAGGCCGCCCCGCACGCGTGGCCATGAGGAAGTGCCCCGGTCGTTTCGGCCGGGGCACTTCCTTTTGCGGGGCGGGCGTCGCGTGGGTGCCCCGCCTCCGGGAGCCAGACCCGCCGGTCGTCCCCAGACGGCCCCCGGTCAGCTCTCCTGCCGGAGCGGGGTCGGGCCCGGGGTGTCGCCGCGGGCGGCCGTGGGGTTGATGTCGGGCGCGGGGACGACGGTCTCCGAGGGGCGGGGGTCGGCCGCGGGACGGTCCGTTTCCGTCCTGTCGTGGCCTGTGTCGTCACGCCCGGAGTGGTCCGCAGCGGAGCTGTCCGGCCCGGGGGCCGGGGCGTGGCCCGAGGCGGTCGGGGTGGCGCGGGGAGTGCGGCGGCGTTCGCGGGGCAGCCAGACCAGGCCGAGCAGGAAGGCTCCGGCGAGCATCAGGGCGGCGGTGCGGAAGGCGAGGGCGTAGCCGCTGGTGAGGGCCTCGGGGTCGGTGGCGCCCGCGGTGGCGGAGGCGGCGACGGTGGAGAGGATGGCCAGGCCGAGGGCGCCGCCCATGGTGCGGGAGGTGTTGATGAGGCCGGAGACCAGTCCGGCGTCGCGCGGGTCGGCGCCGGAGACGGCGAGGGAGGCGAGCGGGGTCCCGGCGAGACCGGCACCGGCCATCATGACGATGCCGGGGCCCAGGATGTCGCCGAGGAAGGTGCCGTCCGCGCGCATCGTCGACTGCCAGCCGAATCCGGCTGCGGCCACGGCGGTGCCGAGGAGGACGACCGGGCGGGCGCCCAGGGAGCGCATGAGCACGGGGGCGAGTTTGGCGCCGGAGACGACGGCGAGGGAGCTGGGTATCAGGGCCAGACCGGCGAGCAGCGGGGAGTAGCCGATGACGTTCTGGGCGTACAACGTCATGAAGAACCACATGCCCATCATCGCGGCGCCGCTGATGATCATGACGGCGTTGGCGGCGGAGACCGAGCGGACGCGGAAGAGCTTCAGCGGCATCAGCGGGGACCGCGACCCGGCTTCGACCAGGAGGAAGCCGAGGATCAGCAGGACGGCGACGGCGAGGGCCACCAGCGTGCCGGGGGCGTCCCAGCCCTGGGCCTCGGTCTCGGCGATGCCGTAGGCGAGGACGGCGAGTCCGGCGGTGACGAGGACGGCGCCGGGCAGGTCGAGGCGGCGGCCGGTGGCGGCGCGGCTCTCGGTGAGCCAGCGGGCGGCGGCGGCGAGCACGGCGATGCCGATGGGCACGTTGATGAGGAGGACCCAGCGCCAGGAGAGGCCGTCGGTGAGGACGCCGCCGACCAGTCCGCCCGCCGCGCCGCCGCCGGCGCCCACCGCCGACCAGGTGCCTATGGCGCGGGCTCGCGCGGGGCCCTCGGGGACGGCGGAGGTGAGGAGGGTGAGCGTGGAGGGGGCGAGGACCGCGGCGCCCAGTCCCTGGACGGCGCGGGCCGCGAGGAGCTGCCAGCCTTCCTGGGCCACTCCCCCGGCCAGGGAGGCGGCGGTGAAGACGGCGAGGCCGACGAGGAACATCCGCTTGCGGCCGAAGAGGTCCCCGGCCCGGCCGCCGAAGAGCATGAACCCGGCGAAGGCGATGGAGTAGGCGTTGACCACCCACTGGAGGCCCGTGGCGCTCAGCGCCAGGTCCTCGCGCATCGAGGGCAGCGCGACGTTGACGACGGAGACGTCGAGAACGACGAGGAACTGCCCGGCGCAGACGGCGAGAAGGACCGCCCAGGTCGGAGGGGTACGACGGCCCGCGGTGCGCGCGGAATCGGGAAGGGGGTGGTCGGCCATGCCTGTCATGGTCGCAGGCGAGGCGTGCCCCGTACACCGGGTGAGGGGGACCCCGGGACAAGGGACCAGTCCCCGGGCAGGCGGACGTAGGTCCTGCGGCCGAGGAAGCCTTCCGGTCCGGGTCCGGCGACCGCCCCCGAAGGCTCGTCGCCGAGGTTTCACCGAGGTCGCCACCTGGTCGAGCGGCGGGAGGCCCGCCGCCGCGGGGTGGAGACCGTTCGCTTCCTCGGTGCGCGCACGGAGGAGGGTGAGGTCGCCGCATGGGCCGACCTCTGCCTCGACCCGGTGACCGGGGCGGCGCAGATCGAGGACCTGATGACCTCGGAGGCACATCTCGGACGGGGCTCTGCGGGCGCGGTCCTGGCCACCGCCCTGCGCCTGGCCGCCGACCGCGGCTGCGGCGTCCGGTTCCTGACCGCCGACGCGGCGGACTGGCCGCGCCACTGGTACGAGCGGCGCGGCTTCGCCGTCGTCGGCCGCTCCCACTGCTTCGAGCGCGGATGACCGTGGCCGGCCCGGCCACGGTCCGCCTCCTTGCCGCACACGGCCCCCGCTTCCCCGCGGCGAACGCCCCCGCCGTCAGCCGCCCTGCCCAGCCGCAGGCGGCCCCGCCGGCCCCGGGCCCGTGCCGTCGCCGGCCCCCGGCTCAAGGTTGGCGATCAGCGCGTCCGCCAGTCCTTCCTTGCGGATGCGGAGGTCGACGTAGACCAGGGCGGCGGTGAGGTGGGTGAGAGCCATGGCGGCGATCTGGACGAGCAGGCCCACCAAGGAGCCGATCGCCGAGGCGGCGAGGGTGTCGATGAAGACCGCCCGTATCTCGGCGCTGCCGAACTCCCCGGTGTCGGCGTCGGGGGCCAACGGCGCGGGAGCGCCCTGGAACGCGCCGGTGAAGATCTGTACGGCCAGGCTCACCCCCATCGCCATGAGCCCGGCGAGCAGCAGCAGACCGAAGGTGCGCCACCAGCTGCCGCGTACCAGGCGGATCGAGCGGCGTATCGCGCCGACCGCCCCCTGCCCCTCGAAGACGGCGGCGGGGGTGGCGGGGACGAGCAGGACCCACAGCCAGACGGCGAGGGCGCCCACGCCGAGGATCAGGAACGGCAGCAGGCTCAGCCAGAGGCCGACGTCGCCCCGGTCGAGCAGGGCGATCATGGTCAGGAAGAGGAAGAGGATCCCCAGCGCGATCGGTGCCAGCGCGGCGAATCCGCTCAGCAGGTGGATGCCGAGGACGGTGGGGAAGCCCTTCACCGACCGCAGGACATGACCGAAGGAGGCGGGGCGGCCCAGCACCGCCTCGCGGGCGACGGTGGTGCAGGCCACGGCGACGGCCGCGTTGGCGACCACCGCCAGCACCATGATCGCCAGCCAGACCAGGCCGAAGGTGACCGCCACGGAGGTCAGTTCCGGGAGGGGCGCGGGAGCGTCGGCGGAGATGTCGAAGATCCGGTCGATCGCGTCCCGCCGGGAGTACCAGGCGCCGAGCAGCGCGGCTCCGGCGATGACGGCGTAGACGCCGTAGACCACGGCGATCACGCCGAAGAGCGCGCCCGGGTAGCGGCGCATGGTGGCGAAGACGCCGCCGAAGAGGTCACCGGCCTGGAGGGGCCGCAGCGGGATGACGCCCGGCTTCGGCGCGGGCGGCGGCCAGCCCCAGCCCCACGGCGGCGGGCCACCCCACCCGGGCGGCGGGGGCGGCGGCCCCCACGACGGCCCGCCGGGCTGCCCGGGCCCCTGCCACGGCGGCGGCCCGCCCTGCGGCCCGGGGCCGCCGCTCCCGTCGCCCGCTCCCGCGTGTCCGTCGCCCGGTCCTGGCTGTCCGTACGCCATGTCGTGTCCCCCCTGTCGACGGCGCGCGTCCGTGACGGCGCCCCTCACTGTCCACCCGGTGGGCGCACTGCGTGCCGCTCCCCCGCGCCCCGCCGGAGCTGCCAACGTATCCGCAGGTCAGCGGTGGGGGGAGGGGGGGTGCGTGGACCGTTACCAGGCCGATGCGGAGGGGGTTGTCAGCGGAAGGCGGCGTGGCCGGTGAGGGCCTGGCCGAGGGAGAGGGTGTGCATCTCGGTGGTGCCCTCGTAGGTGAGGACGGACTCCAGGTTGTTCATGTGGCGGATGACCGGGTACTCCAGCGAGATGCCGTTGGCGCCGAGGATGGTGCGGGCGGTGCGGCAGATCTCGATGGCCTCGCGGACGTTGTTGAGCTTGCCGAAGCTGATCTGGACGGGGTGGACGCCGGTCTCGCTGTCCTTGAGGCGGGCGAGGTGGAGGGCGGTGAGCGTGCCCTTGTGGAGTTCGAGGGCCATGTCGACCAGCTTCTGCTGGGTGAGCTGGAAGGCGGCGATGGGCTTGCCGAACTGCTCGCGCTGCCCGGCGTACGCGGCGGCGGCCTGCCAGGCGGAGCGGGCGGCGCCCAGCGCGCCCCAGACGATGCCGTAGCGGGCCTCGTTGAGGCAGGTCAGGGGCGCGGAGACGCCGCGGGCGCCGGGGAGTTCGGCGGAGGCGGGCAGGCGGACGCCGTCCAGGACGAGTTCGCTGGTGACGCTGGCCCGCAGGGACATCTTCCGCTTGATCACGGGGGCGGAGAAGCCGGGGGTGCCGGTGGGGACGGCGAAGCCGCGGACGCCCTCGTCGGTCTGGGCCCAGACGACGGCGACGGCCGCCACCGAGCCGTTGGTGATCCACATCTTGCGTCCGTCGAGGACCCAGTCGCCGCCGTCGCGCCGGGCGCGGGTCCGCATCGAGGCGGGGTCGGAGCCGTGCTCGGGCTCGGTCAGGCCGAAGCAGCCGATCGCCTCCCCGGTGGCCATCCTCGGCAGCCACTCCTGCTTCTGCTCCTCGGAGCCGAACCGGTGCAGGGCGTACATGGCGAGGGAGCCCTGCACGGAGACGAAGGAGCGCAGGCCGGAGTCGCAGGCCTCCAGTTCGCGGCAGGCGACGCCGTAGGCCAGGGCGCTCGTCCCGGCGCAGCCGTACCCCTCCAGGTGCATGCCGAGCAGGCCCATGGCGCCGAAGTCGCGGGCGAGGCCGGGCAGGTCGGGGATGTCGCCGCGCTCGAACCAGTCGCCGATGTGCGGGGTGATCTTGTCGTCGCAGTACTGGCGGACGGTGTCGCGGACGGCCCGGTCCTCGTCGCCGAGGAGCGCTTCGAGACCGAGCGGGTCGACGGGGTCGAGGGCGGCGCGGCGGGTGCTGGCGGACATGCGGTCTCCCTGAGGGTCGGGGATGGGTGCGGGGATACGAGGTCGGGGGGCGGCCAGGCGGGCGGTTCCGGTCCGGGGCCGCGTACCGGAGGGCTCGTCAGGGCGCGGGGTGGCCGAGGGCCCGGGCCGACTCGGCCTCGTCGTGGCCGAGTTCGGCGAGGATCGCGGCGCTGTCCTGGCCGAGTGCGGGCGGGGCGGTGCGGACCGGTGGGCGGACGCCCTGGAAGCTCACCGGAAAGGCGACCTGTCTGAGGGGGCCGGGGGCCGGGTGGTCGACGGTCCGGACCATGCCGAGCGCTTCGGTCTGCGGGGAGGCGTAGACCTCGCCCAGGTGGCGAACGGGGGCGGCGGGGACACCGGCGGCCTGGAGGACGGCGCTCCAGTGGGTGGTGGGGCGGGTGGCGAGGAGGGGTTCGAGGTGGGCGTTGAGGGCGTCGCGGTGGGTGACGCGGGCGCGGTTGGTGGTGAAGCGCGGGTCGTCGGCGAGGTGGGGCAGGCCGAGCGCGGTGGCGAGGGAGCGGAAGAGGGCGTCGTTGCCGACGGCGACGACCAGGTGCCCGTCCTCGGTGGCGTACGCCTGGCAGGGGACGAGGCTGGGGTGGCCGGAGCCGAGCCGGGTCGGGCGCTCGCCGGTGGCGAAGTGCGCGGTGGCCCAGTTGACGTCCAGGGCGAGCTGCGTTTCGTAGAGGGAGGTGGCGAGCGGGCCGGGGCAGTGCCCCGAGGGGGCGGGCTGCTGCATGCGTCCTCCACTGGTGGGCGGGGCAGGGGTCGTCCCCGGGATGCGGCGGGTGCCGTAGAGCGTCGCGCGACGGGATCACTCTGCACGAGCGGATCGGGTCCGGTCCATGACGGAGGCCGGCTCCGCGGGGTGGGTGTACGTCCGGACGGGCCGCGTCCGGTCGGTCGGTGAGCTCCCCCGCGCTCCCCGGTGCGCCCCCTGACGCGTCCGGTGCCGGGGCGCGTGCCACCGGGGCGCCCGCGCGGTGCGGGCGGCGAGGGGGAATAGTGGTGCCGTCAACCAGCTTCTTCTTACACGTACTTGGCACGCCGGTGGCCCAGCCGGCCCGCCGGTGGTCGCCCGTTCGCCCGCTTCCCTCTCCCCCAGGAGGTCCCTCTTGCCGCAGCTCCCCGATCCGGCCCCCGCCTCGAAGCTCCCACCCGCCTCTTCCGGCGGCGGCCGGGGCGTCGTCGCCGTCCTCGCCTTCGCGGGGATCACGGTCGCGGTGATGCAGACCCTGCTGGTACCGGTCATCAAGGACCTGCCGGCGCTGTTGGGGACCAGCGTCGCCGACGCGACCTGGGTGATGACCGCGACCCTGCTGGCGGGGGCGGTCGCCACGCCGGTCATGGGGCGGCTCGGTGACCTGTACGGCAAGAAGCGGCTGCTGCTGCTCTGCCTCGCCGTCATGGTGGGCGGGTCGGTGCTCTGCGCCCTCACCTCCGACCTGGTGCCGATGATCGCCGGCCGGGCGCTCCAGGGATTCGCGATGGGCGCCATCCCGCTGGGCATCGGCATCATGCGGGACGTGCTCCCCGCCGAGCGGCTGCCCTCGGCGATGGCGCTGATGAGCTCCTCCATAGGCGTCGGCGGCGGGCTCGCCCTGCCCGCCGCCGCGCTGATCGCCCAGCACGCCGACTGGCACGCCCTGTTCGTCGCCGCCGCCGTCCTCGGCACCGCCGCCTTCGCGCTGGCCTGGCGGGTCTGCCCGGAGAGCCCGGTCCGCGCCGAGGGCCGTTTCGACCTGCCCGGGGCGCTGGGGCTCGGGGCGGGCCTGGTCTGCCTGCTGCTGCCGGTGACCAAGGGCGCCGAGTGGGGCTGGACGGCACCGGCGACGCTCGGCCTGTTCGGCGCCGGCGCGCTGGTGCTGACCGGCTGGGCGCTGCACCAGTTGCGCTCCCCCTCGCCCCTGGTCGACCTGCGCACCAGCACCCGGCGCACGGTCCTGCTGACCAACCTCGCCTCGGTCATGCTCGGCGTCGCCTTCTACGCCGTCTCGCTGGTCCTCCCCCAGCTGGTGCAGCTGCCCACCGCCACCGGTTACGGCCTGGGCGAGTCGATGGTCATGGCGGGCCTGTGCATGGCCCCACTGGGCCTGACGATGATGCTGGTCTCCCCGCTCTACGCGCGCCTGTCCACCCGGCACGGGCCCCGGACGACGCTGCTGCTGGGCATGGCGGTGATCGTGCTCGGCTACGGCGGCGGCCAGGCGCTGCTCTCGGCCGCCTGGCAGACGGCGGTGATCGCGGCGGTCCTCGGCGCGGGGATCGGCCTGGCGTACTCCTCGCTGCCCGCACTGATCATCGGCGCCGTCGACCAGCGCGAGACGGGCGCGGCCAACGGCCTCAACACTCTGATGCGGTCGGTCGGCACCTCCGTCTCCAGCGCCGTCATCGGCATGGTGCTGGCCCGCACCGCCGTTCCCTTCGGCGGGGTGGAGGTGCCGTCGATGACCGGGTTCCGGCTAGCGTTCGTGATCGCCACGGGCGCCGTCGCCGTCGGCCTGGTGCTGGCCTTCTTCCTCCCCGCCGGGCCGCCGCCCCGGCCGGAGCCCGTCCTCGTCACGGCGGAGCCGCGGCCGGCCTCCGGTGAGCCGGACGGGCCGTACGTCCTGACGGGCCGGGTGCGCGACGCCGAGGGCTCTCCCGTCTCACGGGCCAACGTCACCCTGCTCACCCCGGGCGGCGTCCAGACCGCGCGGACCACCGCCGACGAGGCGGGCGCGTTCCGGCTGACGGCGCCCGGGCCCGGCCGCCACCTCCTGGTCGCCTCGGCGACGGGGCACGCCCCGCACGCGCTGACGGTGCGCACCGACGGAATCGCCGCGCCCGGCCCCGTCGAGCTGGTGGCGAACGCGGTCAGGGCGGGGGCGGCGCTGGCGCCCTGACCTGCGGGGCGGGCGCCCCGGCGGACGGGGCGCGGGGCGGGTGCGGCACGATGGGGCGGCCATCGCCCCCTCGCGTACTGGAGCGTCCCGCATGGAACAGCAGGCCGTCGCCGTCCCCGGCTCACCGATCCTCGCGGCGTTCGAGAACGCCAAGGGCTTCATGCCCGTGGACGAGGGGCTGGCGCTGTACGCGGCGGCCGTGGAGGCCGCCGGTCTCGGGCTGCCGCTGCTGGAGGTCGGCACGTACTGCGGACGCTCCACGGTGCTGCTGGCCGACGCGGCCCGGCGGGCGGGGGTCCTGGCCCTCACCGTCGACCACCACCGGGGCAGCGAGGAGCAGCAGCCCGGCTGGGAGTATCACGACCCCGAGGTGGTGGACCCGGTGGTCGGCCGGATGGACACCCTGCCGACCTTCCGCAGGACGCTGCGCGCGGCGGGCCTGGAAGAGCACGTGGTGGCGCTGGTGGGCCGCTCCCCGCAGGTGGCGGCGGTGTGGCAGGGCCCGCTGGGCCTGGTCTTCGTCGACGGCGGCCACACCGACGAGCACGCCACGGCCGACTACGAGGGATGGGCGCCGAAGGTCGCGGACGGCGGCCTGCTGGTGATCCACGACGTCTTCCCCGACCCGGCCGACGGCGGCCAGGCCCCGTACCGGATCTACCTGCGGGCGCTGGAGTCCGGGGAGTTCACCGAGGTCTCGGTGACCGGCTCGCTGCGGGTGCTGCGCAAGGGCGTGCCCGGGGCCGAGGAGCGCGGATAGCATCGCGGGCGTGTCGTACGACGGGGAAGCAGACGAGGAGCGCCGCCCGGCCGGCCGCCGGTGGGGGCTGGTGGCGGCCGCGGCCGTGGTGCCCGCCGCGCTGGCCGGGTGGCTGGCGTGGCAGACGCTGGGCGACGGCGGGGACGGCGGTACGGACGGACAGGGGGCCGCGGCGCCCTCGGTGAGCGCGCCCGCCTCACCCTCCGGGGAGCCGTCGCGGGAGCCGGAGGAGAAACCGTCCTCCGGGAAGCCGCCGGAGAAACCGGCCTCGCCGGGCGCCGGCCCTTCGCGGAAGCCCGCGTCGGGACCGCTGGCCGGGAAGACCGTGGTGGTCGACCCGGGCCACAACCCGGGGAACCGGAACCACACGGCGGAGATCAACCGCCAGGTCGACGTGGGCACCCACCGCAAGGAGTGCGACACCACCGGTACGGCCACCAACGCGGGGTATCCGGAGGCGGAGTTCACCCTCGACGTGGCGCACCGGCTGCGGAAGCTGCTCGAAGAGCGGGGCGCCACGGTGAAGTTCACCCAGGACGGGGACCGGCCCTTCGGCCCGTGCGTGGACGAGCGGGCCCGGGTCGGCAACGAGGCCGGGGCCGACGCGGTCGTCTCGGTCCACGCCGACGGCTCGGCCGCGGGCAACCGGGGCTTCCACGTGATCCTCCCGGCGACCGTGCACGGCGGCGGCGCCGACACCCGCCCCATCGTCGAGGAATCCCGCCGTCTCGGTGAGCGCATCGCGGGGAAACTGGTGGAGCGCACCGGTTCCGCGCCCTCCAACTACATCGGCGGCGGCACCGGCCTCGACGTCCGTGACGACCTCGGCGGGCTCAACCTCTCCACGGTCCCCAAGGTCTTCGTGGAGTGCGGCAACATGCGCGACGAGCAGGACGCCGCCCTGCTGACCGACGGGGAATGGCGCCAGAAGGCGGCGCTCGGCATGGCCGACGGCATCACCGTCTACCTGCGGGGGTAGGCGTCCGGGCGGCGCCCGGACGGCCGTTCGGGGGGAGGCTGTGCAGGTCTTGGCGGACCTCCTTTCCCGGCAGACACCCCACGGGGACGGGCGGTAGTGTCCTCCGTACGATGGGGGGTCGCCCCCACGCTTCGCACCGGCACTGAGCCAGGGCGACAGCGGACGCCCACTTGACCACGAGACGACTGACGAAGGACCTGAAGTGAATATCCGCTCTCTCACAAGAGGCGACGGCGTGGTGATCGTGGCAGCGGTGTTGCTGTTCGTCGCCTCGTTCCTCTCCACCTGGAGCTGTGACGGCTCGGCCTGCGAGGGCGTGGAGCTCCCGATGGCGTGGGACAACGGGGCCCTCGTGATGGGTGTCTACCTCGCCGGTGTCATCGGGGCCGCGCTGATCGTGGTCGCCCGGATGCTGCCCAACCCCCTCAAGGTCGCCGGTATCGGCCTCGGCCAGGCCGGCATCGTCATCTCGGTGTTCGCCGCGTGGAGCGCGCTCGGCGCCATCTTCGACCCGGGCGGCTCGCTGGACACCGGCAGCGCGGGCCCGGACGCGGGCATCGGCCTCATCCTCGGCCTGATCGCCGCACTGGTCCTGGCGGGCGCCGCCGTCGCCACCCCGCTGGTCCCGGCCCTGAAGGGCGCTCTCATCGGCGCCCCCAAGCCGCAGACCCCGCAGCCGTACGGCGGCCAGCCGCAGGGCGGTTACGGCTACCCGGGCGCCCAGCAGCAGCCCTACGGCGCGCAGCCCGGCCAGCCCCAGTCGTACGGCGGCCAGCCCGGCCAGCCCTTCGACGCGCAGCAGGCCCAGCAGGCCCAGCAGGCGCCCCAGCCGCAGCAGCAGGGCCAGCCGCAGGCGCCGTCGCAGGGCGGGGAGTTCGCCCCGTTCTGGTTCGCCGTGCCGGTGGCCCGCCCGCTCTACGGCGAGGACGGCGCGCCGACGCCGATCGCCGAACTCGCCCCGGGCAACTGGTACCTGGCGGTCGAGCAGCGTGGTGCGGCGCTGATCGCGCAGACCCAGGAGGGCCGCCGCGGCGTCCTCCAGGACACCACGGGCATCCAGCGCGGCTGACCCCCGCGACCACCCGCACGAGAAAGCGGCCCCGCCGCCCGGAGGAAGTCCGGGGGCGGGGCCGCTTCTCGTGGGTGGGGGCGTGGGTGCGGGTCAGCAGCACTCGGGTTCGAGGCCGGACGGGAGCCGGTCCCCGGAGAAGACCGCGCAGGTCGGCTCGTCGCCGCCGAGCGCGGCGACCGCGAGGAGGAGTGAGCCGGCGGTCCAGGCGGTGAGTTCGCGCGGCCAGACCGCCTCGTCCTCGAAGACGTACCCGGTCCAGTAGAGGCCGCTCTCGGCGTCCCGCAGGTGCTGGACGGACTGGAGGATCTCCAGGGCCCGGTCGGACTCGCCCATCACCCAGAGGGTGAGGGCCAGTTCGCAGCTCTCGCCGCCGGTGACCCACGGGTTGGGCACGACGCAGCGCACGCCGAGGCCGGGGACGACGAAGCGGTCCCAGCCCTCGTCTATGCGGGCCTTGGCCTCGGTGCCGGTGACGGCGCCGCCGAGGACCGGGTAGTACCAGTCCATCGAGTAGCGCTCCTTGTCGAGGAACCGCTCGGGGTGGCGGCGTATCGCGTGGGCGAGGAGGCCGGTGGCGAGTTCCCAGTCGGGCTGGGGCTCCTCGCGCTGCTCGGCGATGGCCAGCGCGCAGCGCAGTGCCTGGTGGACGGAGGAGGAGCCGGTGAGGAGCGCGTCGGCGACGGCGGTACCGTCGGCCTCGCGCTTCCAGCCGATCTGCCCGCCGGGCTGCTGGAGGGCGAGAACGTGTTCGACGGCGGCGGCGACCACCGGCCACATCCGGTCGAGGAAGGCGTCGTCGCCGGTGGCGAGGTAGTGGTGCCAGACGCCGACCGCGACGTAGGCGGTGAAGTTGGACTCGCGGCCGCGGTCGGTGGGCTCCTCGGCGTCGCCGTCGGCGTAGGCGGCGTACCAGGAGCCGTCGGGGAGCTGGTGGCGGGCCAGCCACTCGTAGGCACGGGCGGCGGCGTCGTGCTCGCCGGCCGCGTCGAGTCCCATGGCGGCCTCGGTGTGGTCCCACGGGTCGAGGTGGTGCCCGCGGAACCACGGTATGGCCCCGTCGCCGCGCTGCACGGCGAGCAGTCCCGCGACGGTGGCGCGGGCCTCCTGCTCGGTCAAAACCCCGGGCAGGACCAGGTGTTCCGTCCGGGGAGAGGTCACTGGGCGGCCGCCGTCGGGAGGTGGGGCTTGGTGGCGTAGGCGACGAAGCTCTTGCCGACGACCGGGTTGAGGAGCTGCTCGGCGACCCGGGTCAGCGCGGGCTTCTTCATGATGTCCCAGACCAGCAGCTTGTGGTACGCCCGCACCGGCAGCGCCTTGTCGTTGTCGACGCCGAAGGCGCACTTGAGCCACCAGTAGGGGCTGTGCAGGGCGTGCGCGTGATGGGTGCCGTACGGCTTGAGTCCGGCGCCGCGCATCTTGCCGAGGAGTTCGTCGGCCTTGTAGATGCGGATGTGGCCGCCCTCGACCTCGTGGTACTCGTCGGAGAGCGCCCAGCAGACCTTCTCCGGGCCGTAGCGGGGCACGGTGACCGCGATGCGGCCGCCGGGCTTGAGGACGCGGACCATCTCGGCGAGGACGCCCTTGTCGTCGGGGATGTGCTCCATCACCTCGGAGATGATGACGACGTCGAAGGACTCGTCGGGGAAGGGCAGGTTGAGGGCGTCGCCCTCCATCGCGGTGGCGGTGGCTCCGGCCGGGGCCTCACCGGCCTCCTTCATCGCCGCGAACCAGGTGGCGACCTCGCGGATCTCCTCGGCGTTGCGGTCCAGCGCCACCACCTGCGCGCCGCGCCGGTAGCACTCGAAGGCGTGGCGCCCCGCGCCGCAGCCCAGATCGAGCACGCGGTCGCCTGCGGCGAGCGGGAAGCGGGTGAAGTCGACGGTCAGCACGTGGACCTGCTTTCGCGGTCGGGTCGGGCGGTGGCGGCCGGGGCGGCGGGGCGACCCGGGCTCCCGGCGATGGCCTGGCGGTAGTGGGCGACGGTGCCGAGGGCGGCCTGGCGCCAGGTGAACTTGGCGAGGACCCGGGCGCGTCCGGCGGTGCCGAGGCGGCGGCGCAGCTCCGGGTCGGCGAGGAGCTTGCCGAGGGCGGTCGCGAGGGCCCCGGCGTCGCCGGGCGGGACGGCGAGGCAGGTGTCTCCGTCGGCTCCGGCCACCTCGGGGATGGCGCCGCCGGTGGTGGCGACCAGCGGGGTGCCGGTGGCCATGGCCTCGGCGGCGGGCAGCGAGAACCCCTCGTAGAGGGAGGGGACGCACGCGATCTCGGCGGAGCGGATCAGGTCGACCAGTTCGGCGTCGCTGATGCCCTTGACGAACTCGATGGCGCCGGTGAGGCCGAACCGCTCGATGGCCTGCGCGACGGGGCCGTCCTCGGCGGGGCGGCCGACGACGACGAGGTGCGCGTCGGGGTTCTCGGTGCGGAGCTTGGCGAGCGCCTCCACCAGGTGGACGAGGCCCTTGAGGGGTACGTCGGCGCTGGAGGTGGTGACGATCCGGCCGGGCACCTCGGCGACGGACGGGTCGGGCGAGAAGAGGTCGGTGTCGGCGCCGATGTGGACGACGTGGACCCGCTCGGACCGCACGCCGAAGTGGTCGACGATCTCCTGGCGGGAGGTGCCGGAGACGGTGAGGACCGACGGCAGCTTCCGGGCGACACGTTTCTGCATCCGTGTGAAGCCGTACCAGCGGCGGACCGAGAGGCGGCGGACGAACGAGTCGGCGGCGTCCAGTTCCAGCTGCCGGTCGACGGTGATGGGGTGGTGGACGGTGGTGACGAGCGGGGCACCGAGCGCGCGGGCGCCGCCGAGCAGGCCGTAACCGAGTGTCTGGTTGTCGTGGATGACGTCGAACCGTCCGGCGAGCGCGGCGAGATGGCGGCGGGCGCGGAGGCTGAAGGTGAGCGGCTCGGGGAAGCCGCCGGTCCACATGGTGGCGACCTCCAGCGCGTCGACCCAGTCGCGGTACTCGCCCCGGCGGGGGGTGCGGAAGGGGTCGGGCTGGCGGTAGAGGTCGAGGCTGGCCAGTTCGGTCAGCTCCACGCCCTCGTCGAGGACCGGGTAGGGCTGGGCGCCGATGACCTCGACGTGGTGGCCGAGCCGGGCCAGTTCGCGGGAGAGGTGGCGGACGTAGACGCCCTGGCCGCCGCAGAAGGGGTCGCCCTTGTAGGTGAGGAGGGCGATGCGCAGCGGGCGGTCGCCACCCGCGAGGGGGTCGCCCGAGGCCGGTTCCGGGGAGGCTTGCTGTCGTGCGGGGTCCGCCTCCATGGCCTCAGCGGTCACTACCCGGCCCCCTTCTGCCAGCACAATGTCCCGGGAGGTTACGCCGGGACTCCGATCCGCAACAAGTTTCGGCGCGGTCGGTCTTGATCGTTCACGAAGCATCGAATCTACCGGCAGGTAGCTCTTTCGGGTCCTCCGGAACAGGTGATTCGCACCACGACCCGGACGGCGCGGGCCCCGGGCTCCCGGCCACCGGGAAACGGCCCCGGCCCACCACACCCCCGCACCGGTACAGTGACCAGGTCGTCGTCAGGACCGAGTGAGGGGAAGCCGGTGGGAATCCGGCGCTGACCCGCAGCCGTGAGCCGCCCGGACATCCGGGCCGGCACAGCCGGAATGCCTCACCGGACTCATGACCGGCTCGCGCCGCCGGACCCCTCCGGCGGCCGGCACCGTCGAGGCATACGGAGCCGAGCCCGGCGCCTTCGCGCGCCCGTGCCCGGCTTCCTTCAGGAGAGGGCACCCACCACTCATGACCGTCCGTCGCAGCGCCCTGGCGCTCACCGCGCTGACCGCACTGACGGCGGCGTCGGCCGCCTTCGCTCCGGCCGCCGTCGCCGAGGACTCCCCCGCTCCGTCCCCCTCCGTCCGGGTGCCCTCGGGCCTGTACGGCGACGGCGACCCGACCTACGACGGCGTCTACCGCCAGTCCCTGGCCCTGCTCGCGCAGGACACCGCCGGGGTGGAGCCCGCGGCGAAGGCCGTCGACTGGCTGATGGGGCAGCAGTGCGAGGACGGTTCGTTCGCGCCGTTCCGCGCCGACCCGTCGGCCGCCTGCGACGCGAAGACGCCGGTCGACACCAACCAGACGGCCACCGCCGTGCAGGCGCTCGCCGCGCTCGGCGGTCACGACAAGGCGGTCGGCAAGGCCGTCGACTGGCTGAAGTCGGTCCAGAACGACGACGGCGGCTGGAGCTACACCCCCGGCGACGACACCGACACCAACTCGACCTCGCTGGTGGTCGGCGCGCTCGCCGCTACCGGGACGAAGGCCGCGTCGGTCACCTCCGGGAAGGACAGGACGCCCGAGGACGCGCTGCTCGGCCTCAGCCTGGAGTGCGCCGGCGGTGGTGCCTTCGCCTTCCAGCCGGAGAAGAACGGCGATCTGAACGCCAACGCCGACGCCACCGCCGCCGGGGTCCTCGGCGGCCTCGGCTCCTCGCTGGTCGTCACCAAGGGCAAGACCGGGGCGCAGCCGGCCTGCGAGAAGCCCGCCGACGCCCGGACGGCCGCCGCCAACGGCGCCGCCCACCTCGCCGGCCTGCTCGAGAAGGACGGCCACCTCACCTCCACCACGCCCGGCGCCGAGGACCAGCCCGACATCGGCAACACCGCCGACGCGGTGACCGCGCTGTACGCGGCCGGGCTGACCGACGCCGCGAAGAAGCCGCTGGCCTGGCTGAAGAAGAACGGACCCGCCTGGGCGAAGCAGTCCGGCCCCTCCGCCTACGCCCAGCTCGTGCTGACCGCACACGCCACCGGCACCGACCCGCGCGCCTTCGGCTCCACCGACCTGGTCGCCGCGCTGAACGCCACCGGTCCCGAGCCGGAGGCCGACGGGAAGGGCGGCTCCGACGCCCAGGGCGGCGAGGAGCAGGCGGCGGACGAGGACGGCTCGCAGCTCAGCGTCTGGTGGATCATCGGCGTCGGCCTGCTCGTCGGCGCCGGTGTCGGCCTGATGCTGAGCCTGCGCAACAAGTCCGGCCGCAAGTGACCCCCGGCTCCGCCGCGTCCCGCCCCGCCCGCCGCACCCTGCGGGCGGGGTTCGCGCTGCTCCTCGGGCTGCTGCTCGCCCTGCTGGTGGCGGCGCCCGCGCAGGCCGCCGGGTACCGGTACTGGTCGTTCTGGGAGCGCGAGGGCTCCACCTGGAGCTACGCCACCCAGGGCCCGACCCAGGCCCTGCCCGGCGACGGTTCGGTGCAGGGGTTCCGGTTCGCGGTGAGCGCGGAGGCCGACGACTCGGCCGCGCCCCGGGCGAAGGCCGGGTTCGCGGAGATCTGCGCCGCCACCGAGGAGCGCGCGGGCCGCAAGCGGGTCGCCCTCGTCATCGACTTCGGCACCGCCGCCGACGCGCCGGAGGGCGAGCGCCCGCCGAAGCCCCGCACCGCCTGCGCCAGTGTGGCCGAGGAGGCGAGCGCCGCCGACGCGCTGGCCGCCGTCGCGCCGCCGCTGCGGTACGACTCCTCGGCGATGCTCTGCGCCATCGTGGGCTACCCGGAGGCCGGGTGCGGCGAGCAGGTGTCGGGCTCGGGCGAGCCGTCCGCCGAGGGGACCTCGGAGGCGGCCTCGCCCGAGGCCGGGGAGCCGGAATCCGGTGCGGATTCCGGCTCCGGTCCCGGCGGTCCTTCGGCCGGGCTGCTGGTCGGAGCCGGCGCCGTGGCCGTGCTGGGCGCGGCGGCGGTGTGGCAGTCCCGCCGACGGCGCGGCTGAGCGGCGGTCCGGTGATGCACGGCCCCCTCCAGCAGGCCCGCCGGGCGCGCCCGGCGCTCCTCGCCCCGCTCGCGACGCGGTCCAACGCGCTGCACGCCGGGGCGTGGTGGCTGTGGGCGCTGGGCCTGGCCGCCGCCGCCTCGCGGACCCGCAACCCTCTGCTGCTCGCCCTGCTGATCGGCGTCGCGGGATACGTGGTCGCGGCGCGCCGCACCTCCTCGCCGTGGGCGCGCAGTTACGGGGCCTTCGTCAAGCTGGGTCTGGTGATCATCGCGATCCGGCTGCTCTTCGCCATGCTCCTCGGCTCACCGGTGCCGGGCACCCATGTCCTGTTCACCCTTCCCGAGGTCCCGCTGCCGGAGTGGGCGCGGGGGGTGCGGCTCGGCGGCCGGGTGACCGCCGAGGGCATGCTCTTCGCGCTCTACGACGCGCTGCGGCTGGCGACCCTGCTCATCTGCGTCGGCGCGGCCAACGCGCTGGCCAGCCCGGCGCGGCTGCTGAAGTCCCTGCCGGGCGCCCTGTACGAGGCGGGCGTCGCCGTCGTCGTCGCCATGACCTTCGCCCCGAACCTGGTCGCCGACGTCCGCCGGCTGCGCGCGGCCCGGCGGCTGCGGGGGCGCCCCGACCGGGGGCTGCGCGGCCTGTTCCAGGTGGGGCTGCCGGTGCTCGAAGGGGCGCTGGAGCGGTCGGTCGCGCTGGCCGCCGCGATGGACGCGCGGGGTTACGGCCGGACCGCCGCCGTGCCGCCCGCGATCCGGCGCACCACGGCCGCGCTGACGCTGGGCGGGCTGATCGGCGTCTGCCTCGGCACGTACGGGCTCCTCGCCGACCAGGGCGGCGGGTTCGGGGGGCCGGTGCTGGCGCTGGGGCTTGCCGCCGCGCTGGCCGGGCTGTGGCTCGGCGGGCGGCGGAGCGTGCGCAGCAGGTACCGGCCGGACCGGTGGGGGGTGCGGGCCTGGGTGGTCGCCGGGTCGGGGGTGGCGGTCGCCGCGCTCCTCGTCCACCTCGGCTCGGTGGCACCGGGGCAGCTCACCCCGCCGACGGTGCCGCTGACCGCTCCGACGCTGCCGCTGCGGCCCGCCGCGGCGGTGCTGCTGGGTCTGGTCCCGGCCTTCGTGGCGCCCCGGCCCCGGGAGGGGACGTGAGCGGCGGCGGTCCGACGCGCGGCGGGGCGGGCGCGGGTGGTGCGGTGGTGCGGTGGCAGGGCTCTCGTGGAGGTGCGGTGTGATCAGGTTCGAGGACGTCTCGGTGCGGTACGACGGTGCGCCGGAGCCGACCGTGCGCGGGGTCGATCTCACGGTGGCGGAGGGCGAGCTGATGCTGCTCGTCGGCCCCTCGGGGGTCGGCAAGTCGACCCTGCTGGGCGCGGTCAACGGCCTCGTCCCGCATTTCACCGGCGGCACCCTGCGCGGCCGGGTCACCGTGGCGGGCCGCGACACCCGCACCCACAAGCCCCGCGAACTGGCCGACGTGGTCGGCTCCGTCGGCCAGGACCCGCTGGCCCACTTCGTGACCGACACCGTCGAGGACGAGCTCGCCTACGCCATGGAGTCCCTGGGCCTCGCCCCGGACGTGATGCGCCGCCGCGTCGAGGAGACCCTCGACCTGCTGGGCCTGGCCGAACTGCGCGACCGCCCCCTCACCACCCTCTCCGGCGGCCAGCAGCAGCGCGTCGCGATCGGCTCGGTCCTCACCCCGCACCCCAGGGTCCTGGTGCTGGACGAGCCGACCTCGGCACTCGACCCGGCCGCCGCCGAGGAGGTGCTGGCGGTGCTCCAGCGCCTCGTCCACGACCTGGGCACCACCGTGCTGCTGGCCGAGCACCGGCTGGAGCGCGTGGTCCAGTACGCCGACCGGGTCGCCCTGCTGGCGGCTCCCGGCGCCGAGCTGGTGACGGGCGCCCCGGCCGAGGTCATGGCCGTCTCGCCGGTCCGCCCGCCCGTGGTGGCGCTGGGCGGGCTCGCCGGGTGGGCCCCGCTGCCGCTCACCGTCCGCGACGCGCGCCGCCGGGCGGCCGGGCTGCGTGAGCGGCTGGCGGAGGTCCCGGTGCCGCCGCCGGGCGGGGTACGGCTGCCGGGTCCGCCCGCGCGGCGGGGCGGCGCCGACGGCGGTACCGGCGGTACGCGGCGGGAGCAGCGCCGGGGCAGGCTGCGGGGGCTCTTCGGCTCCTCCCGCCCCCAGGCGGAGCGCGCCACCGGTGAGCCGTACGCGCAGGCCTCCCGGCTGGTGGTGCGGCGGGGCCGCGTCGAGGCGCTGCGGGAGGTGTCGCTGCGGGTCCGCGCCGGCGAGACGGTGGCCCTGATGGGGCGCAACGGCGCGGGCAAGTCCACCCTGCTGGGCTCCCTGGTCGGCATGGTCGAGCCCTTCTCGGGCACGGTCCGGGTGGGCGGGCTGACCCCGCACCGGACCCGCCCCCAGGAACTGATCGGCCACGTCGGCCTGGTGCCGCAGGACCCCCGTGACCTGCTCTCCGCCGACACGGTGGCCGCCGAGTGCGCCGCCGCCGACTCCGACGCCGGGGCCGAACCGGGCACCTGCCGGGCGCTGGTCGCCCGCCTGCTGCCCGGGATCGACGACGCCACCCACCCCCGCGACCTCTCCGAAGGGCAGCGGCTCACCCTCGCCCTGTCGATCGTGCTCACCGCGCGCCCGCCGCTGATCCTGCTGGACGAGCCGACCCGCGGCCTGGACTACGCGGCCAAGGCGCGGCTGGTCGAGGTGTTGCGGAACCTGGTCGCCGAGGGGCACGCGGTGGTCCTCGCCACCCATGACGTGGAGCTGGCCGCCGAACTCGCCCACCGCGTCGTCATCCTCGCCGAGGGGGAGGCGGTCGCCGACGGTCCCACGGCCGACGTCGTCCGCTCCTCGCCCTCCTTCGCTCCGCAGGTCACCAAGATCATGGCGCCGCAGCCGTGGCTGACCGTCTCCCAGGTGCGGGCGGCGCTGGACGCGGCCGGGGACACCGGGACCGAGGCGGAAGCCGCGCCCACCCGGGCGGCCGAACCTCCCGAGGCCGGGCGCGCGGCCCCGTCGGCGGATCACGAGGCCGAAGGCCCTGGTCACCGGCCCGGCGACGGTCCGGGCCAGGCATCCGAGGGGGAACGGTGAGCCGGCGTACGGAGTCCGGCGGCAGGACCGCCGGAGGGAGCGCCGGGCTTCGCAAGGGCGCCTCGCGGGGCGGTCTGCCGCAGACCGGGCCGCCGCCGGGCGGCCAGGGCCCCGGCGGGGGCCCGGCCGTGCAGCGGCAGACGCGGGCGGTGCGGATCGGGCTCCGGTCGGCGCTGACCCTGGCGCTGGTCAGTGCCGTCGGGGTCGCGGCCTTCGGCTGGCCGCTGCTGGCCGCCCCGGAATCGGGGCTGGCTCATGCGCAGGACGCGCCGTGGCTCTTCGCCGCGCTGCTGCCGCTGCTGCTGGCGGTGGTCGTCGCGACCATCTCCGACAACGGGGTCGACTCCAAGGCCATCGCCATGATCGGCGTGCTGGCGGCGGCGGGGGCGGCGCTGCGTCCGCTGGGGGCGGGGACGGCGGGCATCGAGCCGATGTTCTTCCTGATGGTGCTCTCGGGGCGGGTGCTCGGACCCGGCTTCGGGTTCGTGCTCGGTTCGCTGTCGATGTTCGCCTCGGCGCTGCTGACCGGCGGGGTCGGGCCGTGGATGCCGTTCCAGATGCTCTCCATGGGCTGGGTGTGCATGGGCGCCGGTCTGCTGCCGGGCCGCGACAGGCTGCGGGGGCGCGGCGAACTGCTGCTGATCGCCGCCTACGGCGCCCTCGCCTCCGTCCTCTACGGCACGGTGATGAACCTCCAGGGCTGGACCTACCTGGGCGGCCTGTCCACCGGCGTCTCCTTCGTGCCGGGCGACCCGGTCGCCGACAACCTGGGCCGCTTCCTCGTCTACTGCCTCGCCACCTCCCTGGGCTGGGACCTGCCGCGCGCCGCGCTCACGGTGGTGCTGGCACTGGTGCTGGGCCCCTCGGTCCTGCGGGCCCTGCGCCGGGCCACCCGCCGTGCCGCCTTCGACACCCCGGTACGGTTCGCCGACGCCGAGGCGGCGGGGCCTCCCACGCCGGGTGCCGGTGAGCCGGATCCCACGACGACTGGCGACGGTACGCCCACGCAGAGCGACCGAAAGCCCTCCACGACCCGGACAGAGCCGGACGAAACCCCCTGACCCGCGTAGCCGGATCTCAACTCTGCGTGAGAACGCGGCGGCCCGCGCGTGAGCCGCCCCACAGGCCCCCCGGATACCCCTAGGTGTATTGACCACGAGCGTTGTTAACGCCGACGGGTCTTGATCATGGCGAAGACCTCCGGTGTGGTGGAGGTGTCGAGTCTTCACCGC
>NZ_JBHXJE010000064.1:0-27424 GCF_042723275.1 Streptomyces sp. NPDC058373
GATTGCCCCCCGGGGGGCGGGGGGGGTCTGTTGGACGCCCCCCGCCGCTGCGTACCGCCCCGTCCCGCGGCCTCTGCCGAGGGGCTGCGCGGCGTGGGGCGGGCGGCTCGCGGGAGGCGTCCGTCTTCTCCCGTATCCCAGGTGGATCACCGCCCCCGGGCGGGTAGGGTCCCTGGCGTAACGTGCTTCACCTGCTATTCGGCCACCGGCACGTCGGGCACCGCCCGGCGATCGGGTCAGGCCGCCGCCTATCCGGAAGGAAACGTGTGGAAGCCATCACTCGTAGCACCGGGCGTCTGCCGGCTGCCTTCCTGACGCCCGGGTCCTCGTCGTTCGTGGACTTCCTGTCGGAGCATCAGCCCGAGATGCTGCCGGGCAACCGTCAGCTCCCGCCCGTCCAGGGCGTGGTCGAGGCCCCGCACGGCACCACCATTGTCGCGAGCACCTTCCCCGGCGGGGTCGTCCTCGCCGGAGACCGGCGCGCCACCATGGGGAACGTCATCGCCCAGCGCGACATCGAGAAGGTCTTCCCGGCCGACGAGCACTCGGCCGTGGGCATCGCCGGAACCGCCGGTCTCGCGGTGGAGATGGTCAAGCTCTTCCAGCTCGAACTGGAGCACTTCGAGAAGGTCGAAGGCGCCCAGCTCTCCCTGGAGGGCAAGGCCAACCGCCTCTCCACGATGATCCGCTCCAACCTCGGCATGGCCATGCAGGGCCTGGCGGTCGTCCCCCTCTTCGTCGGGTACGACGTGGACCGCGAGCGCGGCCGCATCTTCTCCTACGACGTCACCGGCGGCCGCTCCGAGGAGCACGGGTACGCGGCGACGGGCTCCGGCTCGACCTTCGCCCGCGGCTCCATGAAGAAGCTGTACCGCGAAGACCTGACGCAGGAGCAAGCCACCACCCTCGTGGTCCAGGCGCTCTACGACGCCGCGGACGACGACTCGGCGACCGGCGGACCGGACGTCGCCCGGCGGATCTACCCGATCGTCACCGTCATCACGGACGACGGTTTCCGGCGGCTGACGAACGAGCAGACCTCCGAGATCGCGCGGGCGGTGCTGGAGCGGCGTATGGAGCAGCCCGACGGCCCCCGTGCGTCACTGCTGTAGGTCGCGGCCTGTGCCGCCTGGATTGTTTGGGTCACCGACAGAAAGGGACGGATAGCCGGTGTCGACGCCGTTCTATGTCTCACCACAGCAGGCCATGGCCGACCGGGCGGAATACGCCCGCAAGGGCATCGCCCGCGGACGGAGCCTCGTGGTGCTCCAGTACACCGACGGCATTGTGTTCGTCGGTGAGAATCCGTCCCGCGCACTGCACAAGTTCAGCGAGATCTACGACCGGATCGGATTCGCCGCCGCCGGTAAGTACAACGAATACGAGAACCTCCGGATCGGCGGCGTGCGCTACGCCGATCTGCGCGGCTACACCTACGACCGCGACGACGTGACGGCACGGGGCCTCGCCAACGTGTACGCGCAGACGCTGGGCACGATCTTCTCCAGCAGCGGCGAGAAGCCGTACGAGGTGGAGCTGGTCGTCGCCGAGGTCGGTGACGACGCGTCGGGCGACCAGATCTACCGCCTGCCGCACGACGGCTCGATCGTCGACGAGCACGGCTCGGTCGCGGTCGGCGGCAACGCCGAGCAGATCAGCTCCTACCTGGACCAGCGCCACGAGGACGCGATGACCCTCGCCCAGGCCCTGCGCCTGGCGGTCAACGCCCTCTCCCGCGACACCAACGGCAGCGAGCGCGAGATCCCCGCCGAGCGGCTGGAGGTCGCGGTGCTCGACCGCACCAGGCCGCAGCGGCGCAAGTTCAAGCGCATCGTCGGCACCCGGCTCTCCCGCCTCCTGGAGGAGGGCGCGGGCGGTACGTCCCCGTCGGCCGCCTCCTCCTCGGCGGCGGCCGAGGAGGACGAGGAGCTGGACCTTCCGGAGCTGCCCGGCGACGACGGCCCGTCGGACTCCGGCTCGCAGAACTGACGGGCTCCGGCCGCTGCGGCCGGGACCCCGCGGTGCCCCGCGTCCGCCCCCTGGGGGACGGAGCGCGGGGCACCGTCATGTCCGGGCGGGCACCGGCCCGGTGGAGCCCCGCACGGTGAGCGTGACCGGGAGTTCCACGTCCTCCGGCGTGCCGCCGTCCACCGCGGTGAGCAGCGCGGCCATGCCCCGCCCGCCGAACTCCTCGGCCGGCAGGGTGACCGTGGTCAGCTCAGGTTCGACCGCCGTGGCCAGGGTCAGGTCGTCGAAGCCGGAGACGGACAGCTCCTCGGGGACCCGCACCCCCAGCCGCCGCGCCGCCTTGCACGCCCCCGCCGCCAGCAGGTCGTCGTCGCAGACGAGCGCGGTCGGGCGCGGCCCGGGGGCGGTGAGCAGGGCGGTCACCGCGGCCTGCGCCTCGGCCACCCCCAGCGGGCAGCGGTGCGTCTCCGCCCGGGCGCCGGGCTCGGCCCGCACGGTCTCGGCGAGGGCGGCGGCGCGTACCTCGAAGGTCCAGGAGTCCACGTCGGCGGCGAGGTGGGCGAGGCGGCGGTGGCCCAGCTCCAGCAGGTGCCGGACGGCCTGGCGCATGCCGTCGGCGATGGCGAGGTTGACGGTGGCGGTGCCCGGTCCCGTGGCCGGGTCGCTGTCGAGCATCACCAGCGGCAGGGTGCCCGCGCCGATCCCGCTGAGCGCCTCGGCCGCCATCGAGGAGGCGAGGACGCCGTCGAGGGCGGCCGGGGCGGAGGCGAACGGGTCGGCGGCCGGACCCGTGCCCTCGGGCGACGGGTAGAGGAGCACGCCGAAGCCGTGCGCGGCCGCGACGGCGGCGGCCCCCGCATGGACCCGGGCGAAGAACTCGTTGGTGAGGGCCGGCACCACCAGCAGCGCGGTCCGGGTCCGCCCGGTCCGCAGGTCGCGGGCGGCGAGATTCGGCCGGTAACCCAGCGCCCTGGCCGCCTCCCGGACCCGCTCGGCGGTGGCCGCCGAGACCCGGCCCGGCCACTTGCCGCCGAGGACCAGGGAGACGGCGGCCTGCGACACCCCGGCGGCACGGGCGACGTCCTTGCTGGTGGGCCGGGATGCGGCGGACAAAGCGGCGGGGTCCTCTCCGGAAGGCGGAAGCCGGTACGACCGGCCCGGCGGCGTGGAGCGACAGGTACCGCGCGCCCTGGGGGACGTCGGCCGGGACCGTCCCGTGCCCCCTCGGCCGCCTGGACCCCCGCCGCCCGCACATGGTACGTATGACGCCGACGTTATACGTAACACTTGAGGTGAGGGGCTGCCGATGGCGGCGGGATACGGGGAACTGCTGCGCTCGCGGCACGCGCTGCGGCTGCTCTGCGGCACGCTGGTCGGCCGCCTCCCCAGCGCGACGGGGCACATCGCGATCGTGCTCTTCGTCCGGTCCGAGGGCGGCGGCTACGCACTGGCCGGCGCCCTCGCGGCGGTGTACGGCCTGGCCACCGCCGTCGGCCAGCCGCTGCTCGGCCGCGCCGTCGACCTGCACGGGCAGCTGCGCGTGATGCTCCCCGCCGCCGTCCTCTCCGGAACCGGCATGGCGGCGCTCGCCCTCGTCGGCACCGACCCGCTGCTGCCCGCCTACGCGGCCGTGGTGGTGGCCGGAATCTGCACGCCCCCGTTGGAGGGCGGGCTGCGGGCGCTGTGGCCCGGCGTGCTCGGGCGGGAGGACCGGGTGCACGCGGCGTACGCGCTCGACGCCGTGGCGCAGGAGGTCATGTTCACCGCCGGGCCGCTGCTGGTGACGCTCTTCGTCGCCTGGTGGTCGCCGGGGGCCGCGCTCCTGGTGATCAACGTCCTCGGCGTCCTCGGCGCCCTCTCGGTCGTCGTCTCCGAGCCCTCCCGGCGCTGGCGCTCCGCGCCGCGCGAGGCGCACTGGCTCGGGGCGCTGCGCTCGCCCGGCCTGCTGGCACTGCTCGGCTCCTTCCTCTTCGTCGGTGTGGCACTGGGCTCCATCACCGTGGCCGCCGTCGCCTACGCCGACGACCACGGCCGCGAGTCGGTCTACGGCTGGCTGATGGCGGCGCTCGGCCTCGGCGCGCTGGTCGGTGGCGCCGTCTACGGGGCGCGGCAGTGGACCGGGGAGCCCGAGCGGCGGCTTCGCGTCCTGGTGGGACTGCTGGCCCTCGGCTACCTGCCGCTAGGGCTGACCCCGGGGGTGGCCGCGATGACCGGCCTCGCCGTGGTCTCCGGTATCTTCCTGGCACCCGCGCTCGCCTGTGCCTTCGTGGTGGTGGACCGGCACGCGCCCCGGGGCACCGTGACCGAGGCGTTCTCCTGGCTGGTCACCGTCTTCGGCGTCGGCGCGGCGCTGGGCACGGGGGTGGCGGGGCCCGCCGTCGAATGGGGCGGCACAGCCCCGGGGTTCTGGGTCGCCGGGGCCGGGGGAGTGGCTGCCCTGCTGGTGCTGCTGGCGACCACGCGGGTGCTGAACGGGGGCGGCCGGGGCGGCGTTCCGGTGGTCTCTTCGGAAAATGATCGAAACGGGGCCGTCGAACCCGGTTTCAGTGCGGGGCATCAGGCGTAATGTTCAGTCATGGACCGCCGCATTTTCGGGCTGGAGAACGAGTACGGCGTCACGTGCACGTTCAGGGGGCAGCGCCGTCTGTCGCCTGACGAGGTGGCGCGCTACCTCTTCCGCCGCGTTGTGTCATGGGGCCGCAGCAGCAATGTGTTTCTGCGGAACGGCGCCCGGTTGTATCTCGATGTGGGTTCGCATCCGGAATATGCGACACCGGAATGCGACAACGTCACCGAACTGGTGACCCACGACAAGGCCGGCGAGCGCATCCTCGAAGGGCTGCTCGTCGACGCCGAACGCCGCCTGCACGAGGAGGGAATCGCGGGCGACGTCTATCTCTTCAAGAACAACACCGACTCCGCCGGGAACTCCTACGGCTGCCACGAGAACTACCTCGTGGCCCGGCACGGGGAGTTCTCCCGGCTCGCGGACATCCTCATCCCCTTCCTCGTGACCCGTCAGCTCATCTGCGGGGCCGGCAAGGTGCTCCAGACCCCCCGGGGCGCGGTGTACTGCGTCAGCCAGCGCGCCGAGCACATCTGGGAAGGCGTCAGCTCCGCGACGACCCGCTCCCGCCCGATCATCAACACCCGCGACGAACCGCACGCCGACGCCGAGCGCTACCGCCGCCTGCACGTCATCGTCGGCGACTCGAACATGTCCGAGACCACCATGCTCCTCAAGGTCGGCGCCACCGACCTGGTGCTCCGCATGATCGAGGCCGGCACGGTGATGCGCGACCTCACCCTGGAGAACCCGATCCGGGCCATCCGCGAGGTCAGCCACGACACCACCGGCCGCCGCAAGGTCCGCCTGGCCAGCGGCCGCGAAGCCTCCGCCCTGGAGGTCCAGCGGGAGTACTACGAGAAGGCCGTCGACTTCGTGGACCGCCGGGGCATCCGCACCGGCACCGTCGAGCAGGTCCTGGAGCTCTGGGGCCGCACACTCGACGCGATCGAGGAGGAGGACCTGGACCGGGTCGCCACCGAGATCGACTGGGTCATGAAGTACAAGCTCCTGGAGCGGTACCGGGCCAAGCACAACATGACCATGTCCCACCCCCGGGTCGCCCAGATAGACCTCGCCTACCACGACATCCACCGCAGGCGCGGCCTCTACTACCTCCTGGAGAAGAACGGCCAGGCCGCCCGGGTCTGCAACGACCTGAAGATCTTCGAAGGCAAGTCCGTCCCGCCGCAGACCACCCGGGCCCGGCTGCGCGGTGACTTCATCCGCAGGGCCCAGGAGCAGCGCCGCGACTTCACCGTCGACTGGGTCCACCTCAAGCTCAACGACCAGGCGCAGCGCACCGTGCTCTGCAAGGACCCCTTCCGGTCGGTCGACGACCGGGTGGAGAAGCTGATCGCCGGAATGTGACACCGCTCTCCCGCGTCCCAGGGGGTGTGAAGGCACCCCCTGGGCGTGGACCAGTGGTGACCGGGGCCCCTCGTCCGTGTGATGAGGGGCCCGTTCCATGCCGTACGGGAGCAGCGGGACGCGTGGGCCGTAGAGTGGCGGGACTGACGTGTTCCCGTATCCGCCAACCCCCCGAGGTCCTCTGTGCGACGCCGATTTGCCGCCTTGTTCATCGTTCCGGCTCTGCTGCTGACCGCCTGCGGGGGTGAGGAGGCCGAGAAGAAGGACGACGCGGCGGCCTCCGAGAAGCCCGCGGCGGCTCCCAAGGCCCCGAAGCCGGTCGAGTCGGCCGACCCCATGCCGGAGGTCACCGGCGAGCCGGGCAAGAAGGCCACCATCAAGCTCCCCAAGGGCGACCCGAGCGACAAGTTCGTGGTCCATCCGCTCTCCGACGGCGACGGCCCGCAGGTCAAGAAGGACGACCTGGTGATGGCCAACTTCACCGGCAAGGTCTGGAAGGGCGGCAAGGACCTCGGCTCCAGCTACGACAAGGGCGGCGCGCCCCAGATGATCACCGCGGGCGCGGAGAACATCATCCCGGCGTTCAGCCAGTCGGTGCTCGGCCAGAAGGTCGGCAGCCGCGTCCTGGTCGTCGCGCCCCCGGCCGCCGCCTTCGGCGAGGCCGGCCAGGAGCAGCTCGGCGTCACGGGCAAGGACACCCTGGTCTTCGCCCTGGACATCAAGGACGTCGTGCCGAACATGGCCGAGGGGAAGCAGGCGGAGATCCCCTCCGACCTGCCGCAGGTCAAGGCCGACAAGCCGGAGCCGGCCACCATCGCGGTGCCGAAGAGCGACCCGCCCAAGGAGCTGACCAGCAAGGTCCTCATCAAGGGCGACGGTGAGAAGGTCGAGAAGGGCCAGACGGTGTACATGCAGTACAGCGGTGCGGCCTGGAAGCCGAACGAGGGCAAGGAGAAGGCCAAGCTCTTCGACTCCTCGTGGAACACCGGCTCGCCCTTCGCCACCCAGATCGGTGTCGGCCAGGTCGTCGAGGGCTGGGACAAGGGCCTCGTCGGTGCCCACGTCGGTGACCGCGTGATGCTGGTGATCCCGCCGGAGCTGGGTTACAAGGACCAGGACAAGGGCGAGGACCTGCCCGCCAACTCCACCATGGTCTTCGTCGTGGACGTGCTCGCCGCGATGTGACCCCGCCGCGGGGGCGGGGGGTGTCCGCGCCACCCGCCCCGCGGTGGCAGACTGTCCCGGTTGCCCGAAAGCACAGAAGCAGGAGCGTTACGTGAGCATCGACAAGCCCGAGGTCGACTTCCCCGGTGGCAACCCCCCGGCGGACCTGGAGATCAAGGACATCTGGGAAGGCGACGGCCCGGTCGCCAAGGCCGGCGACACCGTCCAGGTCCACTACGTGGGCGTGGCCTTCTCCACCGGCGAGGAGTTCGACGCGAGCTGGAACCGCGGCACCCCGCTCTCCTTCCAGCTCGGCGCCGGACAGGTCATCGCCGGCTGGGACCAGGGTGTGCAGGGCATGAAGGTCGGCGGCCGCCGCCAGCTGACCATCCCCGCCCACCTCGCCTACGGCGACCGTGGCGCGGGCGGCGGGCGGATCGCGCCCGGCGAGACGCTGATCTTCGTCTGCGACCTGATCGCGGTCTGATCCCGAGCGATCAACTCCAGGGCCCATGCCGTCAGGCATGGGCCCTCCGCTTTCGCCGCGACACCCCGGGGCGGTACGGTCGTCCGTCGAAGGACCACCAGAAAGGGCGTCGATGGCGATTGCCAAGGCCGAGCGGCTGATGAACCTGGCACTGTGTCTGCTCGGGACCCGGCGCCCGCTGTCCAAACGCGAGCTCCGGGGCTCCATCGAGGCGTACCTCGAAGCGGGCAACGACGACTCCTTCAACCGCATGTTCGAGCGGGACAAGGACGACCTGCGCGAGCTCGGCCTCGTCATCGAGACGGTCGACAACATCGACGGCGAGGTCGGCTACCTCGCCCGCCGCGACTCCAACCGCCTCCCGCCGCTCACCCTGGACGCCGAGGAGGCCGCCGCCCTCGGTCTCGCCGCCAGGGTCTGGCAGCAGGCCCGGCTGGCGGGCGCGGCCAGCGGCGCACTGCACAAGCTGCGCGCCGCCGGGCTGCCGGACGACGCCGACCCGTTCGCCGGGCACACCGCCCTCGAACCGCACATCCCCGTCCACGAGTCGGCCTTCGAGCCGCTGATGCTGGCCTGCCGCGACCGCCGCCCGGTCGTCTTCGACTACCGCAAGGCCAACGCCGTGCAGCCCGCCCCCCGCCAGGTCGAGCCGTGGGCGCTGGAGTGCTGGCGCGGCCACTGGTACCTGGCCGGCTTCGACCGGGACCGCGGCGCCGAGCGCGTCTTCCGCCTCTCCCGCATCACCGGCAAGGTCCGCACCCGCTCCGGCGGCTTCACCGCCGACGTGCCCGACGTCGTCACCGTCCGCGAGACCGTCGCGAGCTGGGCCGGGGAGAGCGCCGAGGGCACCGCCCTGATCCGGCTGCGGGCCGGCGCCGGGTATCCGCTGCGCGCCAAGGCCCGCTCGGTGCGGCCCGTCGGCGACGGCTGGGACGAGCTGGAGATCCCGTACGGCCACGGGCTGGACGCCTCCCTCGTCGAGTACGGACCCGACGTGGTGGTGCAGGAACCGGCCGAACTGCGGGCCGACGTGATCGACCGGCTCCGTGCCGTGGCGAAGGACTGAGGGAGTAACCATGGCGGCCCAGGCCAATGCCATCGACCGGACGCGGCGGATGCTGTCGCTCGTCACCTACCTGCGCGAACGCCCCGGCGCCCACGTCGCCGACGTGGCGCGGGCCTTCGGCGTCAGCGAGGCGGAGCTGATCTCCGACCTCGACGTGCTGCCGCTCTGCGGCACCAGCTTCCGCGGCGGTGACCTGCTCGACATCGACACCGACGGCGACCGCATCTGGTGGCACAACCCGGACGACGTCGCGGCCCCGCTGCGGCTCGCCGCCGACGAGGCGACCGCGCTGCTGGTGGCCGCCCGCGCCGTCTCCACCTTGCCGGGCCTGCGCGAGGGCGACCGGCAGGCGCTGCTGCGCGTCACCGCCAAGCTGGAGGCGGCCGCCGGGGAGGCCGCCGCCTCCAGCTCCCGGCTGTCGGTCACCTTCGAGGCCGAGGGCGGCGTCTTCGCCGACGTGGACCGGGCCATCTCCGAGCGGCGCCGCCTGTGGCTGCGCTACTACTCGCCCGCCCGGGACGAGCTGACCGAGCGCGAGGTCGACCCGATCCGCCTCTTCACCGTCGGCCACACCTACATGGAGGCCTGGTGCCGCCTCTCCGAGGACCGGCGCACCTTCCGTCTCGACCGGGTCGCCGAGATCCGCGTCCTCGACGAAGCCTCCACCCCGCACGAGATCGAGGTCCGCGACCTCTCCGCCGGGCTGGTCCAGCCCTCCGCCGACGATCCCGAGGTGGTCGTCGAGGTCGGCCCGGGCGGCCGCTGGGTCGCCGAGTACTACCCGCACGACAGCGCCGAGGAACTGCCCGACGGCGGGCTGCGCATCACCCTGCGCACCCCCGACCCCGCCTCGCTGCGCCGCCTTGCCCTCCGGCTCGGCCGCGACGGCCGGATCGCCGCCCCGGCCGCGCTGGCCGACAGTGCCCGCGAGGCCGCGCGGGAGGCGCTCGCCGCGTACGAGGGGCAGCCGTGAGCGGGGTCCTCTTCAAGGCCGCCTGCCCGGACTGCCGCTCCCGTTTCGAGCTGGCCGCCGAGGCGCTGCGGCTCGCCATCGGCGGCAGCCGCCGGACCACCTTCTACTCCTTCACCTGCCCGGCCTGCGACAGCGCCGTCCGCAAGCCGGCGGGGGAGCGGATCGTGGAGCTGCTGACCCGCGGCGGCGTCCGCACGCTGCGGCTGGCCTCCGGCGCGCCGCAGGCGACGGGCCCGGGCGGTTCCGGGGCGCGTACCGGGGGCGCGGGAATGACGCCGGTGAGGAACTGACTAGGGTGGCGGACATGGTCTGGCCGATGGTGGCGGTGGTGCTCGGGTTCGCCGGGACGGCGGTTCTCGGGGTGCTCGCGGTACGCGTCTTCCTGGAGGTGCGCCGCCTCGCGCGGCAGGTCGCGGAGACCTCCTCGCGGATCAACACGGCCGCCGAGGAGCTGGAGCGGGCCGCGACCCGCCTCCCGCCCCCGCGCTGAGCTGCCCCTTTCGCCCTCCGGCTCGCATACCCGACGCCCCCTGCTCGCGCAAGCCGGGGAGGAGTACGCTGAGACGACCGCGGCCCCGACCGAGGCGCTCGGCCGCGAACCTGGTGTCTGCACGGGCATTGCCCCGCGTTTACCCACGCGGGTTACGATCGCTGCGCGCGACGGCCGGACCCCGTCCAGCCGTGTGCGGCAGCCCCACCCCCCAGCCGCCTCGGTGAGAAGGAATCGCAATGATCGGCAACCTGAAGCCCCTAGAGATCCTCCTGATCGTCGTCGTCATCCTGCTTCTCTTCGGGGCCAAGAAGCTCCCCGACATGGCGCGTTCCCTCGGCAAGTCCGCCCGCATCCTCAAGAGCGAGGCCAAGGCGATGAAGAAGGACGGCGGCGACCAGAACGCGCAGGCCGACGCCGCCGCCCCGGACGCCCAGACCCCGCAGTCGACGACCGCCCGCACCATCCAGGCCGCGCCGGGCGACGTCTCCAGCTCCCGCCCGGTCAACGAGCAGAGCCGCACCCCGCAGAGCTGACTCCATCACCACGGCGGCCCGCAGTGACCGCCTGTTCGTAACGAGACGAGGGACGTGGGTTGCTCGGGTCTGCCCGCAAGCCGAAGCAGGAGAAGGACACCGAGGGGCGCATGCCCCTGGCCGAACACCTGCGCGAGCTGCGTAACCGTCTGCTGAAGTCCGTACTGGCGATCGTCGTCGTCACGGTCGGCGCCGCGTTCTTCTACACCGAACTGATCGACTTCCTGCTGAGGCCGGTCCAGGAATCGGTGGGCTGCATCGACGGATCGCCGAAACAGGACAACGGCAATCCGTGCGCCGACATGACCTTCAACGGTCTCGTCGCGCCCTTCACCATCGCCCTGAAGGTCTCCCTCGTCGCCGGCGTGGTCCTCGCGAGCCCCTTCTGGCTCTACCAGCTCTGGGCCTTCCTCGCCCCGGGCCTGCACCGCAACGAGAAGAAGTACGCCCTCTCCTTCGTCGGCATCGGCGTCCCGCTCTTCATCGGCGGCGCCGTCCTCGCCTACAAGGTGCTGCCGCAGACGGCGACGATCCTCCTCGACTTCACCCCCGAGAACGTCCTCAACCTCCTCCCGGTCGACGACTACCTCGACCTGGTGATGCGGATGGTGATCGTCTTCGGCCTCGCCTTCGAGCTGCCGCTGATCCTCGTCCTGCTCAACATCACCGGCGTCCTCTCCGCGCAGCGCCTCGGCTCCTGGTGGCGCGGGATGGTCCTCGGCATCACCATCTTCGCCGCCGTCGCCACCCCCACCGGCGACCCGTCGAGCATGCTGATGCTGGCCGCGCCCATCGTGCTGCTGTACTTCCTCGCCCTCGGCATCTGCGTGCTCAACGACCGCAGGCGCCGCCGCCGCAACCCCGACGCCGAACTGGACGACGACGAGGCCTCCGAGATCGACCTGACCCCCGAGCCCGTCCACTCCGTCGAACCGGTCGGCGCCCCGCCGGTCCTGCCCGAGCAGACGAACCGCGGCGAACAGGGACGAGGCGGCGGCCCCAAGGAGCTCGGCGGTTACGACGACGCGACCTGACCTTGTAAGGTCCCGCCGTGACCAGCGAGATCATCCTCTTCGTCAATCCCACGGCGGGTCGCGGACGCGGCGCACGGGCCGCCCTGCCCGCCTCCCGGGTGCTGCGGGACGCCGGTTACCGGGTCAGGACCGTACTCGGCACTGACGCCGACGACGCCGCCGACCGGCTCCGTGCCGCCCTCACCTCCCGGCCCGCCGCGGTGCTGGCGGTCGGCGGCGACGGGCTGGCCGGGCTGGCGCTCCAGGCGCTCGCCGGGACGCGGACCCCGCTCGGCCTGATCGCGGTCGGCACGGGGAACGACTTCGCCCGCACCCTCGGCCTGCCGGTCCGCGACCCCGCCGCGGCCGCCCGGCTGGCGGTGCGGACCCTGCAGGGGCCGGGCCCGCGCCCGCTCGACCTCGGCCAGGTGGGGGAGCGCTGGTTCGGTACCGTCCTCGCCTCCGGCTTCGACTCCCGGGTCAACGACCGCGGCAACCGCATGCGGCTGCCGGCCGGCCGCTTCAAGTACGACCTCGCCATCGCCGCCGAGCTGGCCGCCTTCCGCCCCGTCCCCTTCAAGCTGACCCTGGACGGCGGGGCCGTCCTCGACCTGGACGCCACCCTCATAGCCGTCGGCAACGGCACCTCGTACGGCGGCGGCCTGCGGATGTGCGCCGAGGCGCGGCTGGACGACGGGCTCTTCGACGTGGCGGTGGTGGGTGAGGTGAGCCGCGCCGAACTGGTGCGGGTCTTCCCCAAGGTCTACCGGGGCACTCATCTGAGCCACCCCGCGGTCACCGTCCACCGCGCCCGCGAGGTCACCGTCGAGGCCCCGGACATCACCGGCTACGCCGACGGGGAGCCGCTGGGCTCGCTGCCGCTGACCGCCCGCTGCGTGCCGGGGGCGGTCCGGATGCTCGCGCCCTGACGGGACCGCTGCTCCTTCGGCAGGTCGTGATTATCGATCGTCTGCTGTCGGAGCTGGCGGGTAGGCTCGAATCACGATGACAGAGGATCTCTCCCCGGCCGAGCGGTACGCGGCGGCGCGGCAGCGCGCCGTCGAGCAGGCGACCGCACTCGCGTCCTTCCGCGAGATGTACGACTTCGGCCTCGACCCCTTCCAGCTCGACGCCTGCCGCTCCCTGGAGGACGGCAAGGGCGTCCTGGTGGCCGCGCCCACCGGTTCCGGCAAGACGATCGTCGGTGAGTTCGCCGTCCACCTGGCCCTCGGCCAGTCCAAGAAATGCTTCTACACCACCCCGATCAAGGCCCTCTCCAACCAGAAGTACGCCGACCTCGCCAAGCGGTACGGCGCGGACCAGGTCGGCCTGCTCACCGGGGACAACAGCGTCAACCCGGACGCCCCCGTCGTGGTCATGACCACCGAGGTCCTGCGGAACATGCTCTACGCGGGCTCCCAGACCCTGCTGGGTCTCGGGTACGTGGTGATGGACGAGGTGCACTACCTCTCCGACCGGTTCCGGGGCGCGGTCTGGGAAGAGGTGATCATCCACCTGCCCCAGTCGGTGACGCTCGTCTCCCTCTCGGCCACCGTCTCCAACGCCGAGGAGTTCGGCGACTGGCTCGACACCGTCCGCGGCGACACCGACGTGATCGTCTCCGAGCACCGCCCGGTCCCGCTGTTCCAGCACGTCCTGGCCGGACGCCGGATGTACGACCTCTTCGAGGAGGGCGAGGGCGCCAAGAAGGCGGTCAACCCCGACCTCCTGCGCATGGCCCGGCTGGAGTCCAGCCGCCCCACCGGCCCCAAGGACCGCCGTCGGGGACGGAACGTGCGCGAGGCCGACCGGGAGCGCGAGCGCCGCCAGCGCTCCCGCACGTGGACGCCGAGCAGGCCCGAGGTGATCGAGCGGCTCGACGCGGAGAACCTCCTCCCCGCCATCACCTTCATCTTCAGCCGGGCCGGCTGCGAGTCCGCCGTCCAGCAGTGCCTCTACGCGGGCCTGCGGCTCAACGACGACGCGGCCCGCTCGGCCGTCCGCGAGATCGTCGAGGAGCGCACCGCCGCCATCCCCGACGAGGACCTGCACGTCCTCGGGTACTTCGAGTGGCTGGAGGGGCTGGAGCGCGGCATCGCCGCCCACCACGCCGGGATGCTCCCCACCTTCAAGGAGGTGGTCGAGGAGCTGTTCCTGCGCGGCCTGGTCAAGGCCGTCTTCGCCACCGAGACGCTCGCCCTCGGCATCAACATGCCGGCCCGCTCGGTGGTCCTGGAGAAGCTCGTCAAGTGGAACGGCGAGCAGCACGCCGACATCACCCCCGGCGAGTACACCCAGCTCACCGGCCGGGCCGGACGGCGCGGCATCGACATCGAGGGCCACGCGGTGGTCCTGTGGCAGCGCGCCATGAACCCGGAGCACCTGGCCGGGCTCGCGGGCACCCGCACCTATCCGCTCCGCTCCAGCTTCAAGCCGTCGTACAACATGGCGGTGAATCTGGTCCACCAGTTCGGGCGGCACCGCTCGCGCGAGCTGCTGGAGACCTCCTTCGCCCAGTTCCAGGCCGACCGCTCGGTGGTCGGCATCTCCCGCCAGGTCCAGCGGAACGAGGAGGGCCTGGAGGGGTACGCCGCCTCGATGACCTGCCACCTCGGCGACTTCGAGGAGTACGGCCGGCTGCGCCGGGAGCTGAAGGACCGCGAGACGGAGCTGGCCCGGCAGGGCGCCAGCCAGCGCCGCGCCGAGGCGGCCGGGGCGCTGGAGAAGCTCCGGCCCGGCGACATCATCCACGTGCCGACCGGCAAGTACGCCGGGCTCGCCCTGGTCCTCGACCCGGGACTGCCCGCCGGACGGAGCAACGGCCACCGCGGCTTCGACCACCACGACGGGCCGCGCCCGCTGGTGCTCACCGCCGAGCGGCAGGTCAAGCGGCTGGCGGCGATGGACTTCCCGGTCCCCGTGGAGGCCCTGGACCGGATGCGCGTCCCCAAGGCGTTCAACGCCCGCTCCCCCCAGTCCCGCCGCGACCTCGCCTCGGCCCTGCGCACCCGCGCCGGGCACCTGGTGCCGCAGCGCCACCGCAAGGGGCGCGCGGCGGCCGCCGACGACCGCGAGATCGCCCGGCTGCGCACCGCCATCCGCGCCCACCCCTGCCACGGCTGCGACCAGCGCGAGGACCACGCGCGGTGGGCCGAGCGCTACCACCGGCTCAAGCGTGACACCCGGCAGCTGGAGCGCCGGATCGAGGGCCGGACCAACACCATCGCCCGCACCTTCGACCGCATCGTCAACCTCCTCGCCGAACTCGGCTACCTCCGGGGCAACGAGGTCACCGAGGACGGCCAGCGGCTCAGCCGCCTCTACGGCGAGCTGGACCTGCTCGCTTCCGAGTGCCTGCGCGAAGGCGTCTGGGAGGGGCTCGGCCCTGCCGACCTCGCTGCCTGCGTCTCCGCCCTGGTCTTCGAGGCGCGGCAGGCCGACGACGCGGTGGTGCCGAAGCTCCCCTCCGGGGCGGCCAAGGCGGCGCTCGGCGAGATGGTCCGCATCTGGGGCCGGCTCGACGCCCTGGAGGAGCAGCACGGCATCAGCCAGGCCGAGGGCGTCGGCCAGCGCGAGCCGGACCTCGGCTTCGCCTGGGCCGCGTACATGTGGGCCTCCGGCAAGGGGTTGGACGCGGTGCTCCGGGAGGCGGAGATGCCGGCCGGTGACTTCGTCCGCTGGTGCAAGCAGGTCATCGACGTGCTCGGCCAGATCTCGGCCGCCGCCCCCGAGGGCTCCACCGTGGCGCGCAGCGCCCGCAAGGCCGTCGACGCGGTCCGCCGGGGCGTCGTCGCGTACTCCTCGGTGGGCTGAGCCGGGCCCTGGTCGTCCGCAGCGTGCCGCCGTCTCCGTCACCGGAGCCGGCGGCACGCTCTCTGTGCGGGGCGGTGGGGGTGCGGCGGCCGCCCGGCGCGTACCGGACCACTTGCTTTCGCTTCCGGTCAACTCCCGTTTTCTCCAGGGGGATTGGTGATCATCCGGTGACCGGGCGTGGCAGAATGCGCCGCGCGCCGCCGGTGCCCGGCCGGTGCGCCGCCGGGAGGGGAGTGCGCGTATGACCACAGGCACCGGAGCGTCCGAGCGGGAGCGGCAGGGAGAGGTGCCCGTCGTGGTGCCCGGGCCCAAGGGCATCCCGCTGCTGGGGAGTCTGCCGGAGTTCGGCAAGGACCCGCTGGCCTTCTTCGAGCGGCTGCGCGGCCACGGCGACGTGGTCAGCTGGAACTTCGGCGGAAAGCCGAGCCTGTTCATCGCCGACCCGGACCTCGTCGGGGAGCTGCTGCGCGAGGTGGAGTCCACCTTCGACCAGCCCGACCTCGGGGTCGCCTTCCGCGCCGTCCTCGGCAACGGCGTCACCGTGGCGCGCGGCCGGGACTGGCGGCGCAAGCGCTCCCTCGTCCAGCCCTCGGTCCGCCCCAAGCAGGTCAAGTCGTACGCCGCCACCATGGCCGCCTGCGCCCAGGACACCGCCGACGGCTGGCGGGACGGGCAGCGGATCGACATCAAGCGCGAGATGGCGGCGCTGACCCAGCGGATCGCGGTCCGCACCATCTTCGGGACCGACGCCTCGGGCGACGTCGAGGTGATAGGCCGCGCCATGGACATCGCCCAGCGCGAGATCGGCGCCGAGTTCAGCGGGATCGGCGCGATCCTCCCCGACTGGGTGCCGACCCCCGGGCGCCGCCGGGTGAGGAAGGCCGCCGCCGTCATCGACCGCGAGGTGGGCCGGGTGGTCGCCGCCCATCGTGAGGACGACGAGCGGCCCGACCTGCTCAGCCGGCTGCTCACCGCCCAGGACGAGACCGGGGCCCGCCTCTCCGAGGAGGAGATCCGCGACGAGACGGTCACCCTCTACATCGGCGGTCACGAGACGACCAGCAGCACCCTGGTGTGGGCCTGGTACCTGCTGGCCCGCAACCCCAGGGCGCGGGTCGCGCTCGACGAGGAGCTGGACCGGGTGCTCGGGGACCGCGAACCGGGCTTCGACGACTTCGCCCAGCTGCCGTACGCCCAGGCGGTCGTCCAGGAGACGCTGCGGCTCTACCCGATCCTGTGGCTGCTGACCGGCATCGCCAAGGAGGGCGCGGCGCTCGGCGGGCTGCCCGTCGCGCCGGGCACCCGGGTGTGGACCAGCCAGTGGGCGGTCCACCGCGACCCGCGCTGGTACGGCGACGCCGAGGTGTTCCGCCCGGAGCGGTGGCTGGAAGGGGCGGACGAGTCGATCCCGGAGTACGCCTGGTTCCCCTTCGGCGGCGGCCCGCGCGTCTGCGTCGGCGCCCGCTTCGCCACCGTGGAGGCGGTGCTGATCCTCGCCGTGCTGGGCAGGCGGTACGACCTCGACATCGACCCCGGCGAGATCAAGCCGATGACCACCCTCACCCTCCAGCCGGACCGCGACATGCTGGCCACCGTCCGCGCCCGGGGGAGCGGCGACTGAGGGCCGCCCCTTGCGCGGGACCGACGAGAAGGGCCGCACTCCCCGGGCGGTTTCTAGGGATGCGGCCCTTCCGTGCACCCGGCACTCCCACCCGTTCGGGTCAAGTCGAAAACCTGTGCGTCATACGGGAGTTGAAGGAAGAGAATATTTTGCCGCGTCTCGCCGGGGCGGCTTCGGGGCGGCCGGGGTGAGGGGCGCCGAGGCGTCGTACGAGGTCACGGCGGCGGGTGGTGGAGGGGGCGCCTCCGGTGCTCCGGAACGCGGGCGCGGCCTCACCCAGAGCGTCACTCTGCGTGTGCCCGTGGAGGCGTACTGTGCAAAAAGGTTCGAGTGTAGGGCCTGACAAGGGTCGAGGTGCGGCCTTGGGGAATATGCCGCACGGCGGTTTCCCCCGGCACTAAGCTCGCCCGCAGCGCACCGAGTTGAGAACTTCGTGCGTGTTCATCCCCCATCTCCCCAATGGTTCGCACAACTCCCGAGCCGATTGTTCTGAGGGCATTACATGGTGAGTGTTCCATCGCCTCCCGGTGGCCGAGAGGCGTCATTCGCACGGGTGCTGCTCCTGCCCGCCGTGCTGATGGCGGCCGCCACCGGAGCCGCCGCGGCCCTGGTCGCCGAGCCCGCCCGTATACCGGTCGCCGTCACCGGAGGCGTCGCCACCCTCGTGGTGATCGCCGTCGCGGCCGAGGCGGTCCGCCGCGGCCGGGCGGCCGCGGCCCTGCGTCTGACGCACGCCCGCGAGATCGCCCAGCTCGAGCAGCGGCTCGCCGCACACGACGACGACATCCTGCACCTCGCGCAGGAGCTCATGCCGGCCTGCGTCCGGCGGCTCCAGGTGCGCGACGAGTCCCCCTCCGAGGTCATGCGCGCCATGATCGACGGCAGCGAGGTCTACCGCGAACTGCCGCACCCCCAGCGGGTCCTGCTCCGCAACGTGCTCCGCATCGTCGACCGCGAGGAGTCCCTGCGTGACTCCGCGCAGCGCGCCTTCGTCAACGTCGCGCGCCGGGTGCAGACCATCGTGCACAAGCAGTCCGCCGACCTGCGTGACATGGAAGAGGACCACGGCCGCACGCCCGAGGTCTTCGACGACCTCCTGCGGATCGACCACGGCACGGCCCTCATCGGCCGCCTCGCCGACAGCATCGCCGTCCTCGGCGGCGCCCGGCCCAGCCGCAAGTGGCCCAAGCCCGTACCGCTGTTCAGCGTGTTGCGCGGCGCCATGTCCCGGATCATGGACTTCCCCCGCATCGACCTGCACTCGGTCGCCAAGGTCAACGTCGACGGCATCTCCGTCGAACCGCTCATCCACGCCTGCGCCGAACTCTTCGACAACGCCACCCGTTACTCGCCGCCGCACACCCGCGTCCACGTCACCGCCCACGAGGTCCAGACCGGCGTCGCCATCGAGATCGAGGACGCGGGCATCAGCCTCAGCGACATCGTCCGCGAGCGGGTCGAGCGCAAGCTGGAGGAGGCCAAGGCCGGCATCGACGTGAACGACCTCGGTGAGTCGCCCCGCCTGGGCCTCGCCGTGGTCGGCCGCCTGTCGCGGATGTACGACATGCAGATCGCGCTCCGCCAGTCCGCCTACGGCGGCGTCCGCGCGGTCCTCATCGTCCCCCGCGACATGCTCACCGACGAGCCCGCCCCCGCCGTCGCCCACGGTATCGGCGCCGCGGCCGTGCTCCGCGTCGACGATGACGGCAACCCGATCGACGACGAGCGCCCCTACCGCAAGCGCCGGCCCACCTCGGGACCGCCGCTGCACTCCTCCCGGTCGATGTCCCCGCCGCCCGAGGACGACGTGCCCGTCGTCACCGAGTGGACCCCCGAAGGCCTGCCGCAGCGGCGCAGCCGCGTCCGCGGCGCCTTCCCCCACAGCGTCCCGGCGCCCGCACCCGCCGCCGACGATTGGCGGCAGGCGGCACCCGCGCCCCAGAAGAAGAAGGAGGAGCCCCAGCCCGGCATCTGGCTGGAGGCATTCACGAAGGCAGCCAACGGTGTGGACGTCGACTCCGGTACCGCCGCCGGGGAAAGCGGCCCGCCCTCCCACGGACACCAGGACAACGAAGGGGACCGGACGTGATCCAGCAACGTGCCAACTTTGACTGGATGCTCAAGGAACTGGACGAGGGCGTTCCCGGGGTCCAGCAGATCGTGGTGCTCTCCGCCGACGGCCTGCGGATCGCCCGGTACGGCGGCGACCCGGACGGTGCCGACCGCATCGCCGCCGCCTGTGCCGGACTGCAGAGCCTGGCGGCAGCGGTCGCCAGCGAGATCCCGGACTCCGACGGCCGGATGCGGATGGTCGTCATCGAGATCGACGGTGGCTTCTTCTACCTGATGGCCGCCGGCGCCGGCGCCTACCTGGCGGTGCTCACCGACGAGACCGTCGACGCCGGCCTCATCGGCAACCGCATGCGTGACCTGGTCATCCGCATCGGTTCCCATCTCACCAGCCCACCGCGCCACGACGGGTCGGCCGGATGACCCCTCCCCAGCGCGAACGCGGGAAACAGGAACCGGAAGGCTCCAACCCCGAGCGGCTGTACGTCCTGACCGGCGGCACCGAGGGTACCGAGCGCGCTCCGATCGACCTGGTCACGCTCGTCGTGGCCAGGTCGGGGCCGCCGCCCCCGACGGCCCAGCCCGAACAGGCGGCGGTCCTGCGGCTCTGCCGCAAGCCGCTCTCCGCGGCCGAACTCTCGGCCTACCTGGCCCTGCCGTTCAGTGTGGTGACGATCCTGCTCACCGATCTGCTCTCCGCCGAGCTGATCGAGTCCCGGGCGCCGATCACCCGCGCGACGCTCCCGGACCGTTCCCTCCTCGAAGCGGTGATGCATGGACTTCAAAAGCTCTGACACGATCACAGGACCCCGGAGCGAGGACGTCCTGCCCGACACGGCCACCGCCGCCGTCAAGGTCGTGATCGTCGGAGGATTCGGCGTCGGGAAGACCACCATGGTCGGCTCGGTCAGCGAGATCCGCCCGCTGACCACCGAGGAGACCATGACGCAGGCCGGCGTCGGCGTCGACGACAACCGGGGCGTCGAGTCGAAGACCGCGACCACCGTCGCCATGGACTTCGGCCGCATCTCCATCACCGACCAGCTCGTCCTCTACCTGTTCGGCACCCCCGGCCAGGAGCGGTTCTGGTTCCTGTGGAACGGCCTCTTCGAAGGCGCGCTCGGCGCGGTCGTCCTGGTCGACACCCGGCGGCTCGAAGTGAGCTTCGACGTCATCGGGCGGCTGGAGGAACGCGGCGTCCCCTTCGTCGTCGCGATCAACAGCTTCCCCGAGGCGCCCCGCCACAACCTGGACGACCTGCGCAGCGCCCTCGACCTGCCCGACGCCGTCCCCATCTTCGACTGCGACGCCCGCTACCGCGAGTCCAGCCGGGACGCGCTGATGACCCTCATGCGCTACCTGCACGAGATGACCCCGGCCACCGCCTGACCGCCCGCCGCCCGGCCCGGACCCCGTCCGGGGCCGGGGCCGGCGCGGGCCCCTCGCGCACCCGGCCGAGGCCGCCGCACCGCCGTGCCCGCCCGCCGCCCAGCCGCCCGACCCTTATCGGAGCATCCACCGTGACGACCTCCTCGACCCCTCATTCCTTCCCCGGCACCCCCGCCGGGCCGCCCCCCGGCTGCCCCGCCCACGCCACGGCCCCGATCGGGCCGTTCGGGGCCGGCGGACTGCGCCGCCTGTACGGGCCCGAGGCCGAGCGCGACGCCGCCGGGCTCTTCGAGAAGCTCCGCGCCGAGCACGGCCCGGTCGCCCCGGCGCTCCTCCACGACGACGTGCCGATCTGGGTGGTCCTCGGCCACAGCGAGAACCTGCACATGCTGCGGACCCACTCGGTCTACACCCGCAACTCCCGCCGCTGGCGGCTGGTCCAGGACGGCACGCTCGGCCCCGACCACCCGCTCACCCCGCTCTTCGCCTGGCAGCCCATCTGCTCCTTCGCCGAGGGCGCCGAACGCGAGCGGCTGCGCGGCGCCGTCAACAACGCCATGAAGCAGATCGACCACCGCGGGGTCCGCCGCGCCATCAACCGGCACAGCAACCGCCTGGTCAACGAGTTCGGGCAGGACGGCCGCGCCGACCTGGTCAGCCAGTTCACCGACCACCTGCCGATGCTGGTGATGCTCGACGTCCTCGGCCTGCCCGAGGAGTACAACGAGCGGATGGTCGACGCCGCCCGCGACATGCTCCAGGGCACCGAGACGGCCAACGCCTCCAACGCCGCCATCATGGGGATCCTGGAGCGCCACGTGGCCCGCCGCCGGGCCAAGCCCGACGACGACTTCACCAGCAGCCTCCTGGAGGACGAGGCCCGCCTCACCGACGACGAGGTCGCCCAGCACCTGCGCCTGGTCCTCATCGCCGCCTACGAGGCCACCTCCAACCTCACCGCCAACGTGCTGCGGATGGTCCTGACCGACCCGCGTTTCCGCGCCCAGCTCAACGGCGGCCAGATGACCGTGCCCGAGGCGGTGGAGCAGACCCTCTGGGACCAGCCGCCGTTCAGCGCCATGCTCGGCTACTTCGCGGTCCAGGACGCCGAGCTGGGCGGCCAGCAGATCAAGAAGGGCGACGCGCTGCTGCTCAACATCGCCGCGGCCAACGTCGACCCGGTGGTCCGCCCGGACCTGGAGGCCAACATGCAGGGGAACCGGGCCCACCTCGCCTTCGGCGGCGGCGTCTACGAATGCCCCGGCGACGACCTCGGCCGGGCCATCGCCGACACCGGGGTGGACGCGCTGCTGATGCGGCTGCCCGACGTCGAGCTGGCCGTCCCCGAGACCGAGCTGCACTGGACCAACTCGCTGATCAGCAGCCATCTCGTGGAGCTCCCGGTGGTCTTCAGCCCCCGCCAGCCGATGGAGATCAGCGCTCCCCCCGGCCAGAAGAGCTCCTCCCGCACCGACTGGGAGATCTCCTCGCCCGCTCCGCGCGGACCGGCCGCGGGCGCCGTCCCGCCGCAGGCGGCACCCGCCGCCGCGGCGCCGGCCCCCGTACCGGCGCAGGGTGGCGCCTGGAGCCGGCTCGTGCGGTGGGTGCGCGGCAGCTGACCGCGCGGGACCCGGCGGCGGGCGGGCGGTCCGGACGTACCCGGGCCGCCCACCCGTCCTTCCGCGCCCCCCGCAGGGTCAGGCGGTGGGCGGCCGGGTTTCGCCCGCGGGTCCTGGCACGCCGTGGGCCCACCGGTCGTACTCCGTCCACGCCGTCAGTTCGCGGGCGCTGGTGAAGTGCCGCTCCTCGCCCGTCACCGGGTCGGTGAACGCCAGGGTGCGGGAGAGGAGCTGGAGCGGGCGGCGGAAGTCGTCGGGGGCCGGGTCGGTGACCTCGGGGTAGACCGGGTCGCCGAGGATCGGCAGGCCCAGGGAACACAGGTGGACCCGCAACTGGTGGGTGCGGCCGGTGTGCGGCAGCAGGCGGTAGCGGCCCAGCGAGCCGTGGTGGGCGAGCAGTTCGACGCGGGTCTCGGCGTTGGGCTCGCCCTCCACCTCCTGGGCGGCGATCACCCCGCGCTCCTTGAGGATCCGGCTGCGGACCGTGCGGGGCAGAGCCAGCGCGGGGTCGTACCCGGCCACCGCCTCGTACTCCTTGTGGACCCGGCGTTCGCCGAACAGCCGCTGGTAGGCGCCGCGTTCGGTGGGGCGGACGGTGAAGAGGACGAGGCCGGCGGTGAGCCGGTCCAGGCGGTGGGCGGGGCTCAGCTCCGGCAGCCGAAGGCGGGTGCGGAGCAGGGCCAGGGCGGTCTGGGTGACATGGCGGCCGCGCGGTGTGGTGGCGAGGAAGTGCGGCTTGTCCACCACCACGAGATGCTCGTCGCGGTACCGCACCACCGGCGGGTACGGCGCCGGGACCTCCTCGGCCCGCCCGCGGTGGAACCACACCTGCCCGCCGGGGACGTACGGCGCGTCGGCGGCGACCGGAAGCCCGTCGTCGGTGACCACCCCGCCCTCCGCGAACAGCGCGTCGACCTCGGCGGCCGTCACCGGCAGCCGCTCGGCCAGATGGTCCCGGACCGTCGCCCACGTACCCGCCGGCGGCAGCCGGACCCGGACGGGCCCGATGCCGTCGCGCTGCGGCAGCGGGGCGGGGGTGCGGCGGGATCTTCGGCTCATTCCGCCAGCCTACGAGGGCCCGGGGCGGCGGCACGCGGAAGGGCGGAGGGCACCCGCGGGGCACCCTCCGCCCTGGTTCACGGCCGTGTGGCCGCGCCGTCACTCACTCCCGGGCGGCGGTTCAGCTCGCCTGGGGCATCAGGACGCTGTCGACGATGTAGACGGTGGCGTTGGCGGTCGGCACGTTGCCGCAGACGACCTTGGAGGCGTCGTTGACGGTGTAGTCGGTGCCGGAGCCCATGGTGGTGAGCTTGCTCTTCTCCAGCGTCTCGAAGGAGCCGTCCTCCATCTGCTTCGGAGCCACCTTCTGGCCCACCACGTGGTAGGTGAGGACCTTGGTCAGCTCCTCCTTGTCGGCGAGGAGCTTGTCGAGGTCGGCCTTGGGGATCTTGGCGAAGGCGTCGTTGGTGGGCGCGAAGACGGTGATGTCCTCGGCGTTGTTCAGCGTGTCGACCAGACCCGCCTTCTTGACCGCGGTGACCAGGGTGGACAGCTCCGGGTTGTTCGACGCGGCGGTGGCGACCGGGTCCTTGGCCATGCCGTCGAAGCTGCCCGCGCCGTCCTTCGGGACGGAGGCACAGGCCGGGCCGAACGGCTCCGCCGGGGCCTGCGCCTTGCCGCCCTCCTCGGACTTCTCGGGGCTCTTCTGCGAGGCGGCGGACGACGGGGACTCGGCGCCGCTGTCGTTGCTCTCGCCGGAGCAGGCCGCAAGGCTCACGGGCAGGATCGCGGCGGCGGCGACGGCGACGGCGGTACGGCGGATACGAGTGGTGAACATGGTGGTGCTCCTTGTCGGTGAACCGCCTGGGCGGCTCTCGTGTACTGCGGGATACGGACGGACCGGTCGGAACGGGCCCTCGGATGGAAGCCCTCACAGGCCCCGGGCGGTGGTCGGTGACGTTCAGTCCACGCTGACCACCACCGAATGGAGGCCGGTCGCGCCGTCGGGCACGGTGCCCTGGCGGCGAGAAGTCTGCGGGGTGCCGGTGGCGTCGGTGGCGCGCACCTCGAGGGTGTGGCTGCCCTCGGTGGCGGGCCACTCCCAGACCCACTGGCGCCAGGTGTCGAGGTTGGCCTGGGCGGCGAGCCGGGCCTCCTGCCACGGCCCGCCGTCGACGCGGACCTCGACCTTGCGGATGCCGCGGTGCTGCGCCCACGCCACCCCGGCGACCCGCACGGTTCCCGCGCGGAGCCGGGCGAAGGGGCGCGGGGTGTCGATCCGCGACTGGGTCTTGACGGGCGCCTCACGGGCCCAGGTGCGCCGGACCCAGTACGGGTCGAAGGCGTCGAAGGTGGTCAGCTCCAGCTCCTGGAGCCACTTGCAGGCGGAGACGTAGCCGTACAGGCCCGGCACCACCATGCGGACCGGGAAGCCGTGCCGGAACGGCAGCGGTTCGCCGTTCATGCCGACGGCGAGGATCGCGTCGCGGCCGTCCATGACCGTGTCGACCGGCGTGCCGATGGTCATGCCGTCGACCGAGCGGGAGACCAACTGGTCGGCGGGGCCGCCCCGGGACGGCGGGCGGACCCCGGCCTCCTCCAGCAGCGGGGCCAGCGGTACGCCGAGCCAGCGGGCGCTGCTCACGTACGGGCCGCCGACCTCGTTGGAGACGCAGGTCAGGGTGATGTCGCGCTCGATCATGTCGCGGCGCAGCAGCTGTTGGAAGTCCAGCTCCAGCGGGCGGCGGACCCCCTCGCCGTGGACCTTCAGCCGCCAGCTCCCGGCGTCCACCCGGGGGACGACCAGCGCGGTGTCGACGCGGTAGAAGTCGCGGTTCGGGGTGGTGAAGGGGCTGAGGCCCTTCACCTCGGGGCGGGCTGCCGCCGGGATCGGCCGGGCGGACGAGGCGGGCCTCGGCAGCCGGACCCGGGCGCGGGACGCCTCCGCCTCGGCGGCGCCCGAGGCGCCCAGCCGGCGCCCGGCGAACCCGGCTCCCGCCGACACGGCCACCGAGGCGCCGGCCGCCAGCACGAAGCCGCGCCGGTCGAGGGCGGCCCGGTCGCGGGGGATCTCGTCCGCCCTCGCTCCGGTGCCGGTGAGGCGGCCGGTCAGCAGCCACAGCACGGCCGCGCCGGCCACGGCGCCGCCCGCTGCGGGCAGCGTGTCGAGCCATCCGGAACCCGCGCGGCTGAGCGCGGCCACGGCGCCGACGACGCCGAACACCAGGACTCCCGCGACGCCGGCGGGGCGGTGGCGGCGGGCGACCACTCCGACCACGGCGGCGAAGAGGACCAGCAGGACCAGGATGCTCCCCAGCAGGACCAGCTTGTCGGCGGTGCCGAAGGTGCGCACCGCCCAGTCCTTGACCTCCGGGGGCGTCCGGTCGACCACGGCGCCGCCCACGGCGGTGACGGGGCTCGACTCGGGGCGTACCGCCGCCGAGAGGAGTTCGCCGACGCAGAGCGCCGCGAACGCCGCGATCACCCCGGAAAGGGCGGCGAGCGCCACCCGGGCCAGCCGGGTGCGCCTGCGCGATGCGGTGCTCGTCTCTTGGGTCACATCAGCTATTCGGCGCCACGGCGGCAAGGGATTGGTCTGTCACCCCATGGAGTGAGAACTTCTTCGCGCACCGCCGCTGACCTGCCGCCTCCTCAGGTGATGGAAGGCACGCGGGAGTTGACGGCGGGCAGAAGAGAGCCGCCCCCGTCCACCGGGACAGCAGGTGGACGAGGGCGGCGGCGTGGCCTGCCGACGGGTCAGGCCGGCAGGTTCAGCAGACCGAGCGGGTCGGATGTCGGCTGCGGGGAGCCGCCCGGCGGTTCGACGGTGATGCCGACACCGGACGCCTCGCCGACCCCTCCTTCCAGACGGACGGCCTCCACCCCCTCGTCGCGGGAGGGCGGCATCAGCCCGGCGGAGCGCATGGTGCCGCCGTCGTCGAACCAGAGCTGGTAGACCTTGCCCTCGGGCGGCGCGGGCATGTCGGCGGCGAGCAGCACCGCCTCGTCCAGCGAGGCGGAGACGACGACCGTCGCACGCGTCCCCCCGAACAGCTCCGCCGACTCCGAGCGGGCGTCGGGGGCGGCCAGCACCCGGGCCACCGAGGTGGCCTGGCGCTCCGCCACCTCGGCCCGCTGCCGCGCCTGGTCGGCCTCCTGGTGCTGCCAGACGGCGACCCCGCCGAGCCCGGCGGCTGCCGCGAGGCAGGCTGCGAGAGCGAAACCGGTGAACCGGCGGGTGCGCCCGCCCCGGGGCGGTCCACCGCGCGCGGCCGTGCGGGGCGACTCCTGGCGCACCTCGCCGATGCGGCGCAGCACCTGCTCCTTCATCCCCGCCGGGGGAGCGGCGGCCACGGCGAGCCCCAGCCGGGCCGCCGTGGCGGTGAGTTCGGCGACCTCGGTGGCACAGGCCGGGCAGTCGGCGAGGTGGCGGTCGAAGTCGGCGCGCTCCTCGTCGGAGAGGGCGTGCAGCGCGTAGGCGCCGGTCAGCGTGTGGAGCTCGGCGGTCGTCATACGCTCACCCCCAGGCAGTCGCGCAGCCGGATCAGGCCGTCGCGCAGGCGGGTCTTCACGGTGCCCAGCGGCACCGTGAGCAGTTCGGCGACCTCGCGGTAGGCGAGGCCGCGGTAGTACGCGAGACTGACCGACTCGCGCTGCAGTTCGGTGAGGGTACGCAGGCAGCGGCGGACCTGCTCGCGCTCCAGCCGGGTCTCGACCTGCTCGGCGACCTCGTCGAAGGCGGGGGTGCGGTCGAGCAGGGCGGCCCGCTCCTCCCGGTCGGCGGCGGCCTGCGCGGAGCGGACCCGGTCGACGGCGCGCCGGTGGGCCAGGGTCAGCACCCAGGTCATGACGGTGCCCCGGGCGGGCCGGAAGCGCGCGGCGGTGCGCCACACCTCTACCAGGACCTCCTGGGTGACCTCCTCGGACTGCGCCGGATCTCGCAGCACGCTGCGGACCAGGCCGAGGACGGGGCCGGCCACCGCGTCGTACACGGTGGTGAAGGCATCCCGGTCGCCGACGGCGACCTGGCCCATCAACTCCTCCAGGTCGGGCGCCGCCGAGGGGGGCGGGCCGATGCGGACGGGTTCCTTCACGCGTTCTCCTTCGCCGGGGTCCGGGCGCAGTATGACCACTGCTCACGGGATTCGGGGCGGGGCGGGGGGCGGATGGGTCCGGCCGGGATGTTTTGCCATCCCGTGACCTTCGGACGGTACGGCACGCGGGTCCGCCCCCCGGGCGGGCGCGGCGGCGCCCCGGGCCGGGGGCTCTTGCGGGCCCC
>NZ_JBHXJE010000065.1:0-26370 GCF_042723275.1 Streptomyces sp. NPDC058373
GGGCGGGAAGGCCCCGGGCACACCGCCGTCCGCCTGCTGCTCCGCCGTCCGGCGGCTACACCTCCGCCGCCGCGGGTTCCTCGCCCGGTGCGGCCGGCAGCTCGGTGAAGGAGTACGGCGGCCAGGGGCCGAGGAAGCGGATGCGCGCGGCCGGCTGCTCCTCCTGGATGTCGGCGAGCAGCGCGCCCACGGTGCCGATCTCCTCCCGGGGCACGAGCAGGGCGCCCGCGAAGACGCTGACCTCCCCCGCCTCCCGGCCCCGGCCGGCGCGGACGCTGATGTCGTCGGTGACCGCGGCGAGACGGCGGCGGATCCCGGAGTGCAGGGCGTCGGCGAGGTTGTCCCCGGCCTCCTTGCGGAGGCGGTCGAGGCGCTTGGCGAGCATCCGCCGCAGCCCCGGCGAGCGGCCCTCCATCTCCTCGACGAGCGCCTTCGCCTCCGCGTCGTCCTCGGTGACCGCCTCCCGGTCGAGGCTGATCTCCACCCGGACCTCGGCGCGTCCGGCGAGCGCGCCGAGCATGTCGCGGAGCACCTCGGAGCGGCCGGACAGCCACTCCTTGATCCGCTGCTCGGCACTGGCCTCCTGGTCGGGGGCGACCAGGACGTTGAAGGTCATGGGCAGCGCGGTCCCGACGTACTCCCACACGGCGACCAGCGCCGCGTCCTGTTCCCGCACCCACTCCCGTACCTGCTCGTCCGGCCCCTGGTAGGGGGCGGGCGCGGTGCGGTGCACCAGCGCGGCCAGGCCGCTGCCCGGGGCGGTGACCAGATGGAGCGGGCGGCCGTCCAGCCCGGCCGTGGCCGGGGGCAGCTCGGCGTCCTCCGGCAGAAGGGCGTACACGTACAGCGCGTTCTCCACCGGTGCGCCGTCGGCCTCCGCCGACGCGGCCGGGGCCGGGGGCGTGGTCTCGTGGGTCTCGTACGTCATCGGCCGGCCTCCTCCGCCCAGCGGGCCGGGTTGACCAGCTTGTCGACGACGTCGTCCACGACCTCGTCGAGTCCCCGGTGGAGGTCGGCGACGGACGACGTGATGCCGTGCTCCTCCTTGATCTCCTCCATCGCCTCGTCGAGTTCGAGGAGGGCGTCGCCGAGGCGTTCGAGTTCCTCGGTGGTGAGCGAACCCCCCTCCATGCGGCGCTCGGCCTGGCGTTCCAGCGCTTCCTGGATCACCTCGACCAGGGTCACCACGAGGGACAGCACCCCGTGCTTCAGGCTCTTCTCGTCAACGGTGATGGCCATGGTCTCCTCCTTCCGGCGTCATCGTGCGGCCGCGTCCGCGGGCTCCGCGGACGTTCCGGCGGTCTCGGTGGTCTCGGTGGTCTCGCGGAACGACGCCAGCCAGTGCGCGGGATCGGCGGCCGCCAGGGCGAGCACGCCGAGGCTGTGGGTACGCAGCTCCAGCACCGTCCCCTCGCCGCCGGGGCTGCGGCCCGCCACCTGGCGCACGCCGAGGATGTCGTCGGCCGGCAGGGCCAGGGCGGGCCGGGCGTCGAGCGGCGATTTCCAGACGAGGCCGCCGGGGGTGAGCTTGCCGGTGCCGCCCCGCCACAACGGGCCGTCCCGGCGCGGCTCCTGGTACCAGAGATGGCCCTCCGCCAGCACCTGCTGCGCCGCGCCGGGCCGGAGTTCCTCGCCGAGGACTCCGGGCAGGCTGCGGTCGAGCAGGTCGCACAGGGCGCGCGGGTCGGCCGCCGACAGCAGCGCGGTGGCGCCGTCGTCCAGCTCCACGCGGACCCGGGTGCGGGGCGCGCCGCCCGCGCTGCGCTCGGTCTCGGGCCGGACCGCGCGGACGGCGGACAGGTCGGCCTGCCACATGATCTCGCGCGGGTCGCGGCGCAGCACCACGAGGCGCTGGTCGGTGAGGAAGACGGTGCCGGGGCGCCAGGCGGTGTACACGCCCTCTTCGAGGAGGTGGCCGCCGTGCATCTGCGCGACGTGCCGTTCGCCGTCGCGCAGGTCCAGCCCCCGGCGGGCGGACGAACCTTCCACCCAGGCCCGGGTGTGCTCGTCCCACTGCCGCATCATGCCGTGTTCGAGCATCGTCTCCATCCCGGCGATCGCCGCCCGGAGGTTCACCCCGATGAGGGGGATGTCGGCGACCGAGATGATGAGGTCGAGATGGAGGACGGCCCCCTTGGTGAGCAGCACCTCGACCAGGTCGTCGAGGGTCACCCGGGGGTCGCGGGTGGGCTTCATGGGGGGCTGCTCAGCCACCGTCCCGGGCCCCCTTCGGCTTCGTCGCCGAACCCCCGCGCCCGGACGGCTCCTCGCCGCCCGGGCCCTCGTCCTCGTCCTTCTCCTTGTCGGTACGGTTCCCGGCGCCTCTGGTGCTCCGGGCGGTGCCGTCCGACCCGGCGCCGCCGCCCGCGTCCCGCTCCGGCGCTTCCTCGTCGCCCTGCCCGGCCGGGGGAAGGGCGGCCCGCCCGGTCTCCAGCGACTGGGCGCTCCGCCACCCGCACCACGGGCACCACTCCTCCAGGAGCTGCCGGGTCGGGGAACGCTTCCCGCACTCGGGGCACGTCTCCTTGTCGACCCGGGTCTCGCGCCACGCGGCGGTCTCGGTGTCGGTGCCCGCGGGGAACTCCAGCCCGTAACGCGACGCCGTCTCGAAGGAGGCGAGGGCGGCGCGCAGCCGGATGCCCAGGAGCTCGACCCCGGCCACCGACACCATGATGTCGGCGTTGAGGACGAGGCCCTTGTCGAGCAGGGTCTCCACGACGTGGGCGAGGCTGCCCTCGCCGTCCCGGCGCGGCTCCATGATCCGGCTCTGGGCCATCGGCGCCGAGGAGCCGCGCGCGTTCACGGTCCCCCGTGACCGGGGCGGCTGACTCGGTGTGACGGCCCGCTGTCCGGGTATCGGCTCTGGCTGGTTCGCGGTCATCTTGTCCGTATGTCCGTCCGGCGACGCCTCATGCAGGGGGCGTCGCGGCGATCGCGCGCCCCGGAGCCCGCCACTCGCACGGCCGCGCACGCCCGGCGCTCCCGGCAGGAGGACGGCCGGTGCCCGCGGCCTCCGGAGCCCGTCGTGCGCCCTCGTTCCTTGTTTCGATCGGGGAGAGCGGGTTACGCGGCAGCCATGACTGCTGACAGTGATGAGACCAAGAACACCAACGGCGCGGCGACCAAGGGCCGTTCCACCGCCGCGAAGGGCGCTCAGGCCGTCAAGGGCGCCGGGAACCGCGCCAAGTCAGGCACGGAGAGTGCCGCCTCCAAGGCGGAGGAGACCGCCGGGAAGGCCGGGGAGAAGACCCTGAGCCGGGTGGGTTCGGCCGGTGAGGCCACGAAGCGGGCCGCCACGGCCGGCTGGGAGAAGGGGCAGCAGGGCGTGGTGGCGGTCGCGGGCAAGGTGTCCACGAAGGCCACGGCGGCGTGGACGCTCCTCAAGTACCGCAAGGTGATCGCGGCCGGTGTCGCCACCGGCGCCGTCTCCGTCGTGGGCGGGGCGTACGCGCTGGGCCGCCGGTCCGCCGCCGCGCACCACGGACCGCTCACCCGCCTGACCGGAGGCCGGATCTGATCCGCCCCCGGACCCGCCGTCCGGGCCCGGCCCGAGCCGCCGCCGGGCCGGGAGCACCCCTGACGGCGGCTCCCGGAACCGGGAACCCCTCGGCCGTCCTCACCCGCTTCCCGTGCCGTACCGCCCCGGCGGACGACGCGGCCGCAAGACGGGCGAGGGCGGCCGTCCGCACATTCCCGGCCTCCTCTGCCGCGCCCCAGCCGCCGCCGGGGTGCTTTCGCGCTGACCGGACGCACCCCGGCCCCGCCCCCGCCCTGCCTCCGGCACGGCCCCCCGCCCCGCCGAGGCCGAGCCGCGCACCAGCCGTCCGTGCCGCCGCCGTCACCGCCCTGACCTGTACGGACGCCCCGCACCGCCCAGGCGCCCCGCATCCGCCGCACATAGGCTGACCGTATGACCGACCACGAGCCCGCCCCCTCCGAGGCGGCGACGCCCCCGGAGCCCGACCCCGCACCGCGGGACGCGGAGCAGGACGCGGTGGACCAGGCCCCCGGCGGCCTCAGCGACCAGGACCGGGCCGTGCTCGCCTTCGAGGCGCGCGGCTGGCAGCGTCCCGGCACCAAGGAGCGCGCCATCCGCGAGCAGCTCGGCCTCTCGCCCACCCGCTACTACCAGCTCCTCGGCGCCCTCCTCGACGACCCCGCCGCCCTGCGCCACGACCCGGTCACCGTCAACCGGCTCCGCGAGCGCCGCGAGGCCCGCCGCCGCGCCCGCTGACCTGGATTCCGGCCGGGCGTGCCCCATGGGCAGCCGCGCCGCCGCTCGGTAGGGTCGGCCGCATGGCCAGCCCCGCGCGCCCCTCGCCCCTGCCCGTGCCCGACACCGCCGCCGGGCGGGACGGGCTGGAAGCCCTGCTGGCCCGGCCCGCCGAGGCCGTGGTCGGGCTGGACTTCGACGGCACCCTCGCCCCGATCGTCGCCGACCCGGACCAGGCCAGGGCCCACCCCGCGGCGGTCCCCGCCCTCGCCGACCTGTCGCCTCTGGTGCGCTCGGTGGCGGTGATCACCGGGCGGCCCGCCGAGAAGGCCGTCCTCCTCGGCGGCTTCGCCGACGAGACGGGCCTGGGACACCTCACGGTCCTCGGCCACTACGGCGCCCAGCGCTGGGACGCCGCCACCGGCGAACTCCACACCCCCGAAGTCCCCGCCGGCCTCGCCGCCGCCCGCGCCGAACTCCCGGACGTCGTCGAGGCCGCCGGGGACCCACAGGGCATCTGGACCGAGGAGAAGGGCCAGGCGTTCGCCGTCCACACCCGCCGCGCCGACGACCCCGAGGGCGCCTACGCCGCCCTGCGCGGCCCCCTCGCCGACCTCGCCGACCGCCACGGCCTCCACCTCGAACCGGGCCGCCTCGTCCTGGAGATCCGCCCGCGCGGCGTCGACAAGGGCGTCGCCCTCACCTCGTACGTCCGGGAGACCGGCGCCCGTGCCGTGCTCTACGCCGGGGACGACCTCGGGGACCTCGCCGCCTACGACGCCGTCGACCGGCTGCGCGGCGAGGGGGTGCCCGGGCTGCTGGTGTGCAGCGGCGACGAGGTCCCCGAGCTGGCCTCCCGCGCCGACCTCGTCGTCCCGGGCCCCGGCCAGGTGGCCGCACTGCTGGCGGGGATCGCCGAGACCATCCGCCGTACGTACTGACGGCGCGGGCGACCGGGGCGGCGGGGAGGGGCGCCCGGGCGGCCGGGCGTAGGAGAGCGGGCGGGGTCAGCCGCCCTGGGGTCAGCCGCCCAGGGCCTCCAGCTGGTCGAGGAACCAGCGCTGGGGCGGGAGGGCCGTCGCGGCGGCCGCCAGGCGCTTGCTGCGCTCGGCGCGCTCCGACGGCGGCATCATCAGGGCGTCGTGCAGGGCGCGGGCGGTGGCGCTCACGTCGTACGGGTTGACCGACAGGGCGTCCTCACCCAGCTCCTCGTAGGCCCCGGCCTCCCGGGAGAGCACCAGGGCGACGCCCGCGTCGGAGACGACCGGGACCTCCTTGGCGACCAGGTTCATGCCGTCCCGGATCGGGTTGACCAGCGCCACGTCGGCCAGGCGGTAGGCGGCCAGCGAGCGGGCGAAGTCGTCCTCGACGTGCAGCACCACCGGGGTCCAGCCGACCGTGCCGAACTGCTCGTTGATCTCGTCGGCCAGCGCCTGCACCGAGGCGGTGTACTCGCGGTAGACGGCCAGGTCCTGGCGGGAGGGGTAGGCGAAGGCGATGTGCACCACGCGGCCCGCCCACTCCGGGTGGTCGAGGAGGAGCTGCCGGTAGGCGAGCAGACCGCGCACGATGTTCTTCGACAGCTCCGTGCGGTCCACCCGCACGATCGTCCTCCGGTCCGGCTCGCCGATCTGCTCACGGAGCGCGACCAGCCGTTCCTCCACATCGGTCCGGTGCGCCCGCTCCCGCAGGAACTCCGCGTCCGCGCCGAGCCCGTGCACCCCGATGGCGGTCCTGCGGCCCTCGTACGACAGCTCCGAGCCGCCCGAGCGCTCGGCGCCGAGCACGGCCTGCGCGCAGTCCGCGAAGGCCCCGGCCCACCGCCGGGTGAGGAAACCGAGGCGGTCCGCGCCGAGCAGGCCGGTCAGGAGCTGGGCGGCGATGTCGTCGGGCAGCAGCCGGAAGTAGTCCGGCGGCGCCCACGGGGTGTGGGTGAAGTGCGAGATCCGCAGGTCGGGGCGGAGCTCGCGGAGCAGCCCCGGGACCAGCGCCAGGTGGTAGTCCTGCACCAGCACCGCCGCGCCCTCGGCGGCCTCCGCCGCCAGCGCCTCGGCGAACGCGCGGTTGTACGTCTCGTACGCCGCCCACTCGGCCCGGAACTGCGGACCGAAGGCCGGCTCCAGCGGCGTCTGGTACAGCATGTGGTGGACGAACCACAGCACGGAGTTGGCGATGCCGTTGTACGCGGCGGCGTGCGTCTCGGCCGGGATGTCGAGCATCCGGACACGCTGACCACCGGTGTCCTCGGCGTCCAGCGGGCCGGTCCCCGCCCGGCGGGCCGCCTCGCGGTCCCCGTCGCTCAGCGCGGCGCACACCCACAGCGTGGAGGCGTCCGAGCCGATCGCCGAGAGCCCCGACACCAGCCCGCCCCCGCCACGCTTGGCGTCGAGCCCGCCGTCGGGGCGCAGCCCGTAGGAGACGGGGCCGCGGTTGGAGGCGACCAGAATGCGGGCACTGTCAGCAGTTTCGGCCATACGGGCTACCTAGCCCCTTCCCAGGAGGCGCAAACGCGAGAGTCTTTTTTGAGCTTCGCTCGTCGCGGGGGCGCCACATGTCGTTGTCGGGGTCGGTCGGGCAGGCGGCCCGGTTGTGGAGTGCTGCCCGGGCCGCCGTCGGGCCGTGTGAGGCTCTCCGGGGGCTCTCAGCCTGTTCGGCGGTGGAGGGGGTTCGGGGTGCGGGTGTGGGCGGTGTGTTCGGGGAGGGGGGCCGTGGAGGGGTCGGCCAGGCGGCCCCCTCGGTATTCGGTGATCTCGATCATCGGGGGGCGCTCCTCGGTGTCGACCTGGGCGGTGTGGGCGACGAAGCCGTCGTCGCCGCGTTCGAACTGGGTCAGTTCCGGGCGGACCAGGTGGCCGCGGGCCAGGCGGAGCTGGGCCGTGCGGTAGATGGTGGCGGCCATGCGGCCCAGGGCCAGACCGTCCTGGTGGCGGTGGACGCGGACACCCACGTCGACCTGGGCCAGCGCGTCCAGGCCCACCGTGTGCAGGGCGTCCACCAGCAGGCCCAGCTCCACGCCGTAGCCGACGGGGAACGGGAGCTGCTCCAGCAGGCTCCTGCGGACCGCGTACTCGCCGCCCAGGGGCTGGACGAAGCCCGCCAGGAGGGGCCAGTGCAGGTTGAGCACCGGGCGGGCCATGAGTTCGGTGACGCGGCCACCCTGGCCGGGGGCCGAGCCGAGCGGGCGGTCGTACATCGCCTTGACGAAGTCGACGTCCGGCTCGGTCAGCAGGGGGCCGACGATGCCGGAGACGAAATCGGGCGAGAAGTCCTTCAGGTCGGCGTCGACGAAGCAGACGATGTCACCGCTGGTGACCAGGAGTGACCGCCACAGCACCTCACCCTTGCCGGGGACGGCGGGCATCCGCGGCAGGATCACGTCGCGGTGCACGACGCGGGCGCCGGCCTCGGCGGCCTTCTCCGAGGTGCGGTCGGTGGAACCGGAGTCGATCACCACCAGTTCGTCGACGAGCGGCACGGCCTCCATGAGCGAGCGGCGGATCTCCGCCACGATCGCCCCGACCGTCGCCTCCTCGTTCAGTGCGGGCAGGACCACGCTGATCGTGGCCCCGCTGCGGCGTTTGGCCGCCGTCAGTGCGCTCAGCGGCCGGTCGGCGGCGGACCAGGACCGTTGCGTGAGCCAGCGCTCCACCTCTTCGAGCACGTGATCGTCCCCTCATGTCCGGGTCATGTCCGAGGCCATGTCCTAGGTGATGTCCCATGATCCCCCCGGGCCTCCGCGCGTCCTCGCGGGAGGGCGATACGACGGAAACGCGACCGAATACGAGGGCGGGCGACCGGCTGCGCTGCCGGAAACCCGGGGGTGCGCTTCGGGCACCCCTCGGTCTCATCTCGCGGTTCGGACGACCCACACAACTGTCCAAGCCGTCGGTTACAGTCTTGAACAACGCGCGTGACCATCGCATGTCGAGAGACGTCGGCGGCTCGCCCGACAAACGCGTTCGGCCCTGCCAGACAAGGGATCCGGCGCCATACCGCTCATCCAGAGGGGCAGAGGGATACGGCCCGTTGAAGCCCCGGCAACCCTCCGGTCGGTACTCCCGGCGCGTACTCCAACCGCGTCCGGCGAGGCTCCCGGCTCGGGAAGGTGCCAATTCCGTCTCACGGCGAGATGCGTCGTGAGGAAGATGAGGAGAAAGGGCCTCGCCGTCATGGCTGTGCACACCGTCGCCACCACCCCCGCCACCCCCTCGCAGGACGCCCCCGCGGTCGACCTCGGTCCCGCCACCGCCCTCTCCTGCCGCGAGTGCGGCGAGCGCTTCCCGCTCGGCCCCGTCTTCGCCTGCGTGAGCTGTTTCGGGCCCCTGGAAGTCGCCTACGACCTGCCCACCGGCGATCCGGAGGCCCTGCGCGCCGCCATCGAGGCCGGACCGGACAACATCTGGCGGTACGCGCCGCTGCTGCCGGTCCCCGCCGACGTCGCCACCAAGCCCAGCCTCAACCCGGGCTTCACCCAGCTCGTCAAGGCCGACCACCTCGCCGCCGAGCTCGGCGTCACCGGCGGCCTGTACGTCAAGGACGACTCCGGCAACCCGACGCACTCCTTCAAGGACCGCGTCGTCGCCATCGCCGTCGAGGCCGCCCGCGCCTTCGGCTTCACCACCCTCTCCTGCTCCTCCACCGGCAACCTGGCCGGAGCCGTCGGCGCCGCCGCCGCCCGCGCCGGATTCCGCTCCTGCGTCTTCATCCCGCACGACCTGGAGCAGGGCAAGGTCGTCATGGCCGCGGTCTACGGCGGCGACCTCGTCGGCATCGAGGGCAACTACGACGACGTGAACCGCTTCTGCTCCGAGCTGATCGGCGACCCGCTCGGCGAGGGCTGGGGCTTCGTCAACGTCAACCTCCGCCCGTACTACGGCGAGGGCTCCAAGTCCCTGGCGTACGAGATCGCCGAGCAGCTCGGCTGGCGGCTGCCCGACCAGATCGTCATCCCGGTCGCCTCCGGCTCGCAGCTCACCAAGATCGACAAGGGGTTCAAGGAGCTGATCGCCCTCGGCCTGGTCGAGGACCGCCCGTACAAGATCTTCGGCGCCCAGGCCGAGGGGTGCTCGCCGGTCTCCACCGCCTACAAGGCCGGGCACGACGTGGTCCGGCCGCAGAAGCCCGACACCATCGCCAAGTCGCTGGCCATCGGCAACCCGGCCGACGGCCCGTACGTCCTGGACATCGCCCGCCGCACCGGCGGCGCCGTCGAGGACGTGGACGACGCGCAGGTGGTCGACGCCATCAAGCTGCTCGCCCGTACCGAGGGGATCTTCGCGGAGACCGCGGGCGGCGTGACCGTCGGCGTCACCCGCAAGCTCATCGAGGCCGGGCTGCTCGACCCGTCCCTCACCACCGTCGTCCTCAACACCGGCGACGGCCTCAAGACCCTGGACGCCGTGGCGCCCACCACCGGGCCGACCGCGACCATCCGGCCCGACCTGGACGCGTTCCGCGCCGCCGGTCTCGCCACCTCCTGACGCCGTCGCCCGCGCGTTCCCGACGCGCCCACCCGTCCCGCCGCCCAGCTCCCGGAAGGCTGTCCCATGAGCGTCAACGTCCGCATCCCCACCATCCTGCGCACCTACACCGGCGGCCAGTCCGAGGTCGCCGCCGAGGGCGCCACCCTCGCCGAGGTCATCGCCGACCTGGAGAAGAACCACTCCGGCATCGCCGCCCGCGTCCTCGACGACCAGGGCAAGCTCCGCCGCTTCGTCAACGTCTACGTCAACGACGACGACGTCCGCTTCGAGCAGGGGCTTCAGACCGCCACGCCCGACGGCGCCGGCGTCTCGATCATCCCGGCGGTCGCAGGCGGCTGCTGAGCCCCGCGCCGCGCCCGCGCGGCTCCGCTCCGTCCCGCACCACCGAATTGCCCTCTCCGTTCCTTTCCCTCACCGGAAAGCGGAGGGGGCAATTCTGCAGGGTTGAGCGCGATAGAGTTGGGGAACAGGCTCCGGCGTTTGTGCCAGGAGCATATGAGGCGCCGTTCTTTCCGCGACAAGAAGCAGCCAAAGTGACCCGGCTGTTCGCCCCCTTGCGCGCCTTTTGCCGGGCCCGACTTGCCCGGAACTCCGGCGCATCCTCCCGGTTCCGCCCTTCCCCGGCGCCCGGATTTCTCGTCCGACTGACCTGTTGCAGACGGCAGTTGGGCAGATACATTCAGCGGCGGTCGACGCGTTCCGGCGCACACCCCCGACCGCGGGTTGGGGGGTGAGGTCTGACCCGGGTCCGCGAAGTGCGGGCCTGTGCAAGGGCCAGTAATAGGGGAGTTAGGCATGGCTCAGGGCACCGTCAAGTGGTTCAACGCGGAGAAGGGCTACGGCTTCATCGCGGTCGACGGTGGTGCGGATGTTTTCGTCCACTACAGCGCGATCCAGATGGACGGCTACCGCACCCTTGAAGAGGGTCAGAGGGTCGAATTCGAGATCTCGCAGGGTCAGAAGGGGCCGCAGGCGGACATGGTCCGTGTGGCCGCCTGAGGCGCCGACCGCACCACACTCACCAGAGGGCCCGCCCCCGAACAGGGGGCGGGCCCTCTGCTTGCCGCGCGCCCACGACCCACCTCGGCGCCGCCCCGCGCCGCACGGGGGCCTCAAGCGCCGGCCGGGCTATGACAGCCAGGCCGGCGCTTGAGGCCATCAGTGACGCGCGCCGGTGAGCGGACAGGGCGGCACAAGACAGCCCGGCCGGCGCGTGAGGCCGTCTTTCGAGCCCGGCCGGCGCCTGAGGCCACCTCGGACCCGGCGCCGAAGAGCCGAACCAAACCGGGGGCGCGGGGCCCAAGGGCCCCTAGCGCCTTGCACTCTCCTACCCCGAGTGCTAATTATTGGCGTTAGCACTCTCCGAGTGAGAGTGACAGAAGGACCGGGTCGGTGAGGCCCGCAGGCCACGCGGGGCAAGGAACCGCGAGGCAGGCAGGCCGTCCGTCGCGGGCGCCAGCACGGTCCGGAGTATCCACCCTCCCCCAGACAGAGTCCGGGGGGACCCCCAGTCCTGGGAGGACCACTTCACATGGCCAAGATCATCGCGTTCGACGAGGAGGCGCGGCGCGGTCTCGAGCGCGGGATGAACCAGCTCGCCGACGCCGTCAAGGTCACCCTTGGCCCCAAGGGCCGCAACGTCGTCCTCGAGAAGAAGTGGGGCGCCCCCACGATCACCAACGATGGTGTCTCCATCGCCAAGGAGATCGAGCTCGAAGACCCCTACGAGAAGATCGGCGCCGAGCTGGTCAAGGAGGTCGCGAAGAAGACGGACGACGTCGCCGGTGACGGCACGACGACCGCGACCGTCCTGGCCCAGGCGCTCGTCCGCGAGGGTCTGCGCAACGTCGCCGCGGGTGCCAACCCGATGGCGCTGAAGCGCGGCATCGAGAAGGCCGTCGAGGCCGTCTCCTCCGCCCTGCTGGAGCAGGCGAAGGACGTGGAGACGAAGGAGCAGATCGCCTCCACCGCCTCCATCTCCGCCGCCGACACGCAGATCGGCGAGCTCATCGCCGAGGCGATGGACAAGGTCGGCAAGGAAGGCGTCATCACCGTCGAGGAGTCCCAGACCTTCGGTCTGGAGCTGGAGCTCACCGAGGGTATGCGCTTCGACAAGGGCTACATCTCGGCGTACTTCGCCACCGACATGGAGCGGATGGAGGCGTCGCTCGACGACCCGTACATCCTCATCGTCAACTCCAAGATCGGCAACGTGAAGGACCTCCTCCCGCTGCTGGAGAAGGTCATGCAGTCGGGCAAGCCGCTGCTGATCATCGCCGAGGACGTCGAGGGCGAGGCCCTGTCGACCCTGGTGGTCAACAAGATCCGTGGCACCTTCAAGTCCGTCGCCGTCAAGGCCCCGGGCTTCGGCGACCGCCGCAAGGCCATGCTCGGTGACATCGCCATCCTCACGGGCGGCACGGTCATCTCCGAGGAGGTCGGCCTCAAGCTGGAGAACGCCGGTCTCGACCTGCTGGGCCGCGCCCGCAAGGTCGTCATCACCAAGGACGAGACCACGATCGTCGACGGTGCCGGCGACAGCGAGCAGGTCAACGGCCGCGTCTCGCAGATCCGCGCCGAGATCGAGAACAGCGACTCGGACTACGACCGCGAGAAGCTCCAGGAGCGTCTGGCGAAGCTGGCCGGCGGCGTGGCCGTCATCAAGGCCGGTGCCGCCACCGAGGTGGAGCTGAAGGAGCGCAAGCACCGCATCGAGGACGCGGTGCGCAACGCCAAGGCCGCCGTCGAGGAGGGCATCGTCGCCGGTGGTGGCGTGGCTCTGCTCCAGGCGTCCTCGGTCTTCGAGAAGCTGGAGCTGGAGGGCGACGAGGCCACCGGTGCCGCCGCCGTCAAGCTGGCCCTGGAGGCCCCGCTCAAGCAGATCGCCGTCAACGGCGGCCTGGAGGGCGGTGTGGTCGTGGAGAAGGTGCGCAACCTCGCCGTCGGCCACGGCCTCAACGCCGCGACCGGTGAGTACGTCGACATGATCGCCGAGGGCATCCTCGACCCGGCCAAGGTGACGCGCTCCGCGCTCCAGAACGCCGCGTCGATCGCCGCCCTCTTCCTCACCACCGAGGCCGTCATCGCCGACAAGCCGGAGAAGTCCGCCGCCGCCGCCCCGGGTGGCATGCCCGGCGGTGACATGGACTTCTGACCGGACTCGCCTCCGGTCGGCCCGTCCGACACCACGCCCACCGGGGCGGTGTCCCTCCTTGGAGGGATGCCGCCCCGGTGGCGTTGGTGCCGCCCGTCCGCGAAATCGCCTCCGGCACCCGCCATGTGCGAGGCTGGACCCGGCCTGACGGCCACCCTGACCGACCCGCGCTTGGGAGCCGACAGGTACTCGCCCGGAGGCGAACAAGCGCTCAAGAGATAAGGAGCGCGGCTATGTCCTCCAAGCGTCGCCGTAAGAAGAAGGCCCGCCGCAAGAACGGCGCCAACCACGGCAGCAGGCCGCAGTCCTGACTTCCGTGCGGTGGTCCTGAGGCAAGGGGGTCGCCCCCGAGGGCCCGGGATCACCCACGCGCCCCCGTCACCCGCCACCGGCGGATGGCGGGGGCGCCGTGCGTTCCGGGGCGTGCGGGGGCGCGGGCCCTTGCTCAGCAGGGCCCGTCCTCGGCGGAGACATGGAGGATCGGCCGGTCCACGGCCGTGTCGTGGCCCTCGTACACGTGGAGGCAGTACGCGGCGGAGGTGCCGGAGCCGGTGACCGTGTACGCGGTGCGGTCCGGGCCGGTGCCGCGGTGGGCGGAGGCGCCGATGAAGGGCGTGCCCGGCTGCCGGTCGACGGCTTCCTCCAGGGACCAGGCGTAGCCGAGGTCGGAGTGGTGGGCGTGCGGGGCCCGGTCCATCTCCTCGGCGGCCGCGTAGACCGCCTCCCGCAGTTCCTCGCGGCTCCAGCCCCCGCTGTCCTGGAGGTGGAGGATGACGCCGAGCGCGACCAGCGGTGCCAGGACGATCAGGGCGAGGCCCACCGGATTGCGGTGGTTGTAGACGTACCGGGTGCCGCCCGGGGCGGGTGTGAAGACCGGCTCGTACGGTTCGTCCGCCCCGTCGGGGGTGGCACCGGGGCGGGTCGTGGTCATGGCGACCATCCTGCGGTACGCGGGCGTGCGGCGACCCGGCGGGGGTGTGCGGGGCGGTCACCCGGACCGCTCCGTGCGCCGTCGCCACCCCCCGGTGTGCCCGCCGCTACCCCCGGATGTGGGGAGGAGCGCCACTGTCGGGGGCATCGGCGCGTTGAACACGCTGTGTGGGCTATCTCACTACAGAGCGTGGACGATGGAGAGGGAGTGAGCGCCGTGAAGGGCACGGAGGCGCACCGCAGGACCACCGACCGGGTGGGGGCCGCCGAGGAGGCGGTGCACCGGCTCCGCGCCGAACTGACGAAGGCCGGGATCACCCTGCCCTCGCTGGGGCTGGAGCCGGTGTCGAGTGCGGGGAACGACCCCGCGCCCCTCGTCGACCTCGGGCGGTGCAACGTCGAGACCGCCGACCGGCTCAGCGCCGTGCTGGAGAGGGCCCGGCAGCGATGAGTGACGACGATGCCTGCTGCGCCGACGGTGGGGAGGCTCAGGTGCCCGAGGTCGTGTGGGTGGTCGGCGCCTTCGCCGTCGACGCGCGGGACGGCCGCCTCGGCCGGGTCATGGGCAGCGAGGGCCCGTACATCCAGCTCCGGCCGCCCGGTGGCGGCAAGGAGTGGGACTGCCCGCCGCGCGCGGTGCGGGCCGCCGACCGGAGGGAGGTGCTGCGCGCGAAGGTGCGGGAGATCAACTGGGAGGGGCGGCTGCCCTGAGCCGCCCGGAGCGCCGGACCCGGGGGCCGGCCCTGCCTCACAGCCGTGGTTCCACCTCGCCCAGGACGCGCTGGTAGAGGTGGTGGTCGCGCCAGGCACCGTCGATGTGCAGGTAGGCGGGAGCGGTGCCGTACCGGGTGAAGCCGGCGCGCAGCAGGACACGCCGGGAGGCGGTGTTGTCCAGCAGGGTGCCCGCCTCCAGCCGGTGCAGGCCGAGCGTGGAGCGGGCGTACCGCACGGCGTGGGCGAGCGCCTGCCCGGCGAGGCCGCGGCCGGTGTGGTCCTGGTCCACCCAGTAGCCGACGGAGCCGCTGAGCAGCGGGCCACGGACGATGCCGGAGAGGGTGAGGGTGCCGATGACCGGGTGGCCGCCCGCGACACCGGAGCCGTCCAGCACCCACGGCACCGCCTGCCCCGCCTCCCACTCCCGCAGCCGCCCGGCGATCCGCTCGGCCTGCCCCGCGAGCGTGGTGAAGCGCGGGCCGCGCCGGGGTTCGTACGGGGCGAGATGGGCGGCGTTGCGCCGGTACGCGGCGAGCAGGCCGGGCGCGTCGGTGGGACGGACGAGGCGCATCAGGACGCCGCCGGGGAGCGGGGCGTCCGCCGGGCCCAGGGGCGGTGCGGGGCGATGTGGCTCGGCCGGGGGCTCGTTCACCCGGCCGAGGGTACGCCGCGACGGCGGCGGCCCCGCCGGGGCCCCGGCGGGAGGGAGCGGGACGCGAGGGGGAGCCTCAGCCGCCCGCCTCCCCCTCGCCCGCCGAGCGCGGCGGGGCGGGCCGCCAGCGGCGCCGGGAGGTCTGCCGCTCGTACGGCTGCGGGTCGGGGTACGTGACCAGTTCCAGGGTGCTGCCCCACGGGGTGCGGAGGTAGGCGAAGCGGTTGGCGGGGCCTGCCTCCGGGCCGGGGAGCGGGTGGGGCGGGGCCAGTTCGCGGGCGCCCGCGGCCACGGCGCGTTCCCGGACGGCGTCCAGGTCGTCGACGTAGAGGGCGAGGTGCTGCCAGCCGAGGTCGCTGGGGAGGGCGGGGGAGCGGCCGGGCGGGTCGTAGGCGAAGAGTTCCAGGCCGGGGCCGTCGGGGAGGGCCAGCATGCGGATGGCGAGCTGGCGGGTGCCGGGCGGTACGCCGAGGCGCTGCTCGGTCTCCTCCCCGCCGACCGGGCCCTCTTCGGCGGGGAGCGTGTCGTACAGCACCTCGGCGTCGAGCGCCGCGATCAGGAAGCGGGTGGCGGCCTCCAGGTCGGGGACGGTGACGCCGACATGGTCGATTCCTCGTACGGTCATCGCGCCATGATCGGCCCCCGGCGCCCGGCACGGGGGCCGCCGCGCCGGGGCGGGCTCACTCGGCGGGTGTCCCCAGTCGCTCCAACTCGGCCTCGGTCAGGCGCAGGGCGCCCGCCGCGACGTTCTCCTCCAGGTGGGCCGGGTCGGATGTGCCGGGGATGGCGAGGACGTGCGGGCCCTGCTGGAGCGTCCAGGCCAGCTTCACCTGGGCGGGGGACGCGCCGTGCGCCTCGGCGATCTCGCGGACGGCCTCCTCCGGCTCTCCCGCGCCCTGTTCGCGGCGGGTTCCGGAGATCGAGAAGAACGGCACGTAGGCGATGCCCGCCTCGCCGCACTCCTGGACGAACTCCTGCTCCCCGGCACTGGCGCCGATGCCGTACAGGTTCTGCACGCAGACCACCGGGGCGATGGCGCGGGCCTCGGCGAGGTGGTCGGGGCGGACGTTGGAGACGCCGAGGTGGCGGATGAGTCCGGCCTCCCGCAACTCGGCGAGCGCGCCGAAGTGTTCGGCGATCGAGCCGGTCGACTCCTGGCGCTTGGCGCGGAAGTTGACGACGTCCAGGTGGTCGCGGCCGAGCTGGCGGAGGTTCTCCTCGACCTGGCCGCGCAGTTGGTCCGGCGAGGCCCACTGCCACTCGCCCCAGGTGTCGCGGCCCGGGCCGACCTTGGTGACGACGACCAGGTCCTCGGCGTAGGGGGCGAGGGCGGAGTTGATCAGCTCGTTGGCCGAGCGGGTGGAGGAGAAGTAGAAGGCGGCGGTGTCGATGTGGTTGACGCCCATCTCGACCACCCGCCGCAGCACGGCCAGCGCCCGTTCGCGGTCGGTGCCCGGCCCGCCGAGGGCACCGGGCAGCCGCATCGAGCCGTAACCGAGTCGGCGTACGGCGGGGAGGTCGTCGGCGAGCTGCCAGGTACCGGCGTCGAGGGCGGCGGGGTGGGACCGGGGTGGGGTCATGGAGTGGATTCAAGCAGGGCCAGGACGCCCGGGGCGCTTCGAACGCGACACGGCGTGCGCGCGCGAACGGCCCGCGCCGGGTGGGCGCGGGCCGTTCGGTGCCGGGCCGCCGCGAGGGCGGCCGGGATTCAGCTGCTCGGCGCGGGGGCCGGTGCCGGGGCCGGGGGCGTGCCCGGGTGGCGGCCGGACGCCGGGCCGGCCGCGCCCGGGCTCTCCGGGGCGCCCGGCTTACCCGGCGCGGCGTCCGTCGGCTCCGCCTCCGCGCGGGCCGCGCCCGACTCCCCGGCGTCGACGTCGGCGTTGAGGTCGACCAGCATCTGCTTGCTGAAGCCGAAGAAGTACGTGGCGAGGAAGCCGACCAGGTAGCCGGTGAGCAGGCCGCCGCCGTAGACGGCGATGAGCAGGCCGAGGCCCTGGTTGCCCGCGAGGAGCGGGAAGAGGGCCCAGCCGGACGGGCCGATCGCCGTGGAGCCGACGGTGTCGCCGAGCATCGAGAAGGCCCCGATGAAGGCGCCGCCCGCGGCGCCGCCGACGCAGGCGGTGATGAAGGGGCGGCCCAGCGGCAGCGAGACGCCGTAGATCAGGGGCTCTCCGACGCCGAGGATGCCCGCGGGCATCGCCGAGCGGATCGTCTTGCGGAGCGAGGCGTTGCGGCGCAGCCGCAGGTAGACGGCGACGGCGCAGCCGACCTGCCCGGCCCCGGCCATGGCGAGGATCGGCAGCAGCGCGGTGTAGCCCTGCGACTCGATGAGGGTGGTGTGGATGGGGATGAGCGCCTGGTGCAGGCCGAGCATGACCAGCGGCAGGAAGAGGCCGCCGAGGACGAACCCGGCGAAGGCGCCGGTGTTCTCCAGCAGCCAGTTGGCGCCGGTGCCGATGCCGGAGGCGATCTCCCCGGCGACGAACATCAGGCCGAAGACGGTGACCAGACCGGAGACGAGGACGGTGACGGTCGGGGTGACCAGCACGTCGACGGCCTCCGGCACCCAGCGGCGGCACCACCGCTCCACGTACACGGCGAGGACGGCCGCGCCCAGCGCGCCCAGCACCCCGCCCTGCCCCGGCGAGAGCTGCGAGCCGAAGACCTCGACGTCGCCGATGCCGGGGAAGACGATGATCGAGGCGACGGCCCCGCCCAGGATCGGCGTACCGCCGAACTCCTTCGCCGTGTTGTAGCCGACGAAGACCGCGATCAGCGCCATGAAGCCGGAGGCGAGGGCGCCGAGCGCCGGGGTGACGCCTGGGGCCCAGCCGAGGTTGGTCAGCAGACCGTTGACGCCCGCGATGATGCCGCAGCCGATCAGGGCCGGGATCAGCGGCACGAAGATGTTGGCGATGCGGCGCAGGAACAGCTTGACCGGGGTGGCGTTGCGCGCCTTGCGGGCCGCCTTGATCTCGGCGCCGCGCGCCGCCAGTTCATCGGCGGTCACGGGGTGCGGGTCGGGGGAGGCGGCACCGGCGGCCGCGACGGGCTCCGGCTCCGGCGCGGGAGCGGCCGTACGCCCCTCCTCCACCAGCGCCTCGAACTCCGGGGTGACCCGGGCGACCGTGCCCGGCCCGAGGACGATCTGGTACGTGTCGTCCTCGACCACGCCCATCACGCCGGGCACGGCCTTCAGCGCCTCGTCCTGGACGAGGGAGCGGTCCGCGAGGCCCAGCCGCAGCCGGGTCATGCAGTGGACGACGGTGGTGACGTTGGCGGCGCCGCCGACGAGCGGGAGGATCGCGGCGGCGAGGGCGCGGTTCTTGTTCTCAGCCATGGTGCGTGCTGCCTTGCTGTGCGGGGGTGGGGCGGTGGCGCGGTCAGGTGGTGCGGGGCCGGGCGGCGGCCAGCGCTTCGCGCAGGTGGCCCCGGGCCTCGGTGAGCAGGCGGTCTGCGGCGGCGGCGTCGACGCCGCCGAGCAGGGTCAGGATGGCGTTCTTCACCTCGCCGCCGGTGGCGGTGAGCGCCGCCTCGATCTCCTCGTCCCCGGCCCCGGTGGCCAGCGCGACGATGCGGCGGGAGCGGGCGCGCAGCTTCTCGTTGGAGGCGCGCACGTCCACCATGAGGTTCCCGTACGTCTTGCCGAGCCGGATCATGGTGAGCGTCGAGATCATGTTCAGCACCAGCTTCTGCGCGGTGCCGGACTTCAGCCGGGTCGACCCGGTCAGCAGCTCCGGCCCGACGACCACCTCGATGCCGTGGTCGGCGGCGGCCGCCAGCGCGCTGCCGGCGTTGCAGGAGAGCCCGACGGTGAGCGCGCCCGCCCGCCGGGCCGCGGTGACGGCGCCGACCGCGTACGGCGTACGGCCCGAGGCGGAGATGCCGACCACCGTGTCCTCCGCGGTGAGCGCGAGCCGGGCCAGGTCCTCGGCGGCCAGCTCCGCGCTGTCCTCGGCGCCCTCGACGGAGGTGACCAGGGCGCTGGGGCCGCCCGCGATGAGGCCGACGACCTCGGCGGGGTCGGTGTTGAACGTGGGCGGGCACTCGCTGGCGTCCAGCACGCCGAGCCGCCCGGCCGTCCCGGCGCCCGCGTAGACGAGGCGGCCGCCGCGCGTCATCCGCTCGGCGATCTGGTCGATGGCGGCGGCGATCTGGGGCAGCACGGCGGCGACGGCGCCGGGCACGGTGGCGTCCTCGGCGTTCATGGTGCGGGCGATGTCCAGGGTGGAGAGCCGGTCGATCTCGGCCAGCTCGGGCCGGAACGCCTCGGTCGTCAGCGTCTCCAGCTGGGCACGGAGACCACCGTCGGACGCGGCGTCTTCGCGGGGGGTGGTGTCGGTCATCGCGCGGACTCTTTCGGTACGGGGTGCGGGTGCGGGGTTCGTGGGCCGGTTCGGCGGGGGAGGGCGGTACGCGGTCAGCGGCGTCCGGAACGCGGGTCGTGGCGGTGGGCCAGCGCCTCGTACGAGGCGGACAGGGCGGGCGCCGCCGTCTCGTAGGTGCGCTGCGCCACGCCCACGAAGAGGCAGTCGACGACGAGGAGCTGGCTGGTCCGCGAGGACATCGCGGCCGGCCGCAGCTCGCTCTCGCGCGCCGTGGAGGTGGTCAGGAGGTGGTCGGCGTACTGGGAGACGGCACCGTCGGGCCGCCCGGTCACCGCGATCGTGGTGGCGCCCCGCTCGAAGGCGGTGCGCAGCGGCTCGATCACGTCGCCGGTCGAACCGGAGTGGGTGATGGCGATCGCCACGTCACGCGGCCGCAGCTGCACGGCGTTGGTCACCGCGAGGTGCGGGTCGGCGTGGGCGTGCGCGATCAGGCCTATCCGCAGCAGCTTCTGCGCGAGGTCCTGCGCGACGAGCCCGGAGGCGCCGATGCCGTAGATGTCGATCCGCCGCGCCCCCGCGAGCGCGTCCACGCACGCCGCGAGCTGGGCGGTGTCGAGGCCGGCGGCGGTGTCGGCGAGGGTCTGCTGCTCGTCGTAGGCCAGCTTGGCCACCACGTCGGCGAGCGAGTCGTCCACCGCGATGTCGGCGGTGACCGCCGGCGACTGCCCCGACTCCTGCTGCGCGGCGAGCCCCGCCAGCGCGAGCCGCAGATCCCGGTACCCGGGATACCCGAGCAGCCGCGCCGTCCTCACGACGGTCGCCTCACTGGTCCCGGTCAGCTCCGCGAGCCCGGTCACGGTCAGAGCCGAACACCCCGCCGGATCCCCGGCCACCGCCTCGGCGACCCGCTGCATGGACCGCGTCATCGACGGCGCCAACGTCCTGACCTTGGCCGCGAGCGCGGCGGGCGCGGGCGGCGAACCGTGCCCGAAACTTTCCTTCACGTTGCTGGTCACCTTTGAAAGGTATTTTCAGGGCGGTGGTTTGGCAAGGGTGGTGTGGGTCACTGGGCCGCCGCTTCCGGGCGGCCCCGGTGCCGCGGAGGGGCCGACGCGGCGCAGGACTGCCCCTGCCGGCCGGCACGATTCCCTGGTCGGCCCGCGGCGATGCTGCGTCCAGCGGCGTGGCGCGGGTGCTCTGGTCGCGAGCCCGGGACGAAGCCCGTCGCCGGACGGCCGGCCGCACCTGGACCACCGGCGAGCAGCGCGGAGCGACCGCGCCGGCGCACCAGCCGGGTGACGCCGATCCGCCGGATGCCGGAGTGCCCCGTGTGAGCGGAGGACTGGTGGGGCACCCCATTTCGCATGCGTATCGTGGCCACCGGGGCGACCGGGAGCATCGGTTCCGCGGTCGTGCGACGCCCGCGGGCCGAGACCACGCACGACCTCGTGGGCCTGGCCCGGCGGCCGGCTGAGGGCCCCGACAGCCATGGTGTCGACCGGCGTTCGACGGCCCTCGGCAAGGAGACCTGCCACGACGCGCTCGCCGAGGCGTTCACCGGCGCGGACGCCGTCGGCCGCCTGGCGTGGGCCTGCCAGCCGTCCCACGATCCCGCCCACGGCGAAGCGTTCCGTAGCGGGCCGGTCGCTGTGCGGTGGCAGGCGTGAGCGCCGGCGCGGCCCCGGCACGCCCCGGGCCGCCGCCCGTGCCGGCGCTGCTCGCCGCCGCCCACGGCGGACCGGCCCTGGCGGTCGGCGCGATCGCGGGGATGCTCGCGCTCCGCAGCGACCTGCGCCCGCTCGACGCCGTCCTCGTCACCGCGGCGGTGCTCACCGGCCAGCTCACCATCGGCTGGGGCAACGACCTGCGCGACCTTCCTCGCGACCGCGCCGTCGGCCGCACCGACAAGCCGTTGGCGACAGGAGCCCTCCCGGTCGGCTGGGCCGTGAGCGCCCTGGCCGTGGCCGGGGCGGCCTGCCTCGCCCTGTCCGCGTTCGCCGGGTGGCGCAGCGCGCTGGTCAACGTCGTCCTCGGCGCCGGCGCGGGCCACGCCTACAACCTGGCGATGAAGGCGACCTGGTGGTCGTGGGTGCCGTACGCCAGCGCCTTCGGGACACTGCCCTCGGTCGTCACCCTCGCCGGCTCCGACCCGGCCTGGGCCCCGCTGTGGGCAACCGGTGCCGGCGCCGCGCTCGGTGTCGGGGCGCACCTGCTCAACACGCTGCCCGACCTGGCCGACGACGAACGCACCGGTGTCCGCGGCCTGCCGCACCGCTTGGGCGAGGGCCCTTCGCGGGTGGTGGCCGTCGCTCTGCTGTCCGCTGCCTCACTGCTGGCCGTGTTCGGTCCCGCCGGCCCCCCTCCGGCGTGGGCGTGGGCGACCCTCGCACTCGTGGCGGTCCTCGGCGTCTGCGCCTCGGCCGCACACGGCCGTACCCCCTTTCGGGCCGCGGTGGCCATCGCCCTGCTCGACGTCGTGCTGCTCGTGGCGGCCGGTTGATGGCGTCGGCACCCACCCACCAGCCAGCCGCGTCACCCACCTGTCCGGACAACACACCCAGGCCGGGCTGCGGGCCTCGGCCGCCGACCAGCGCGTCTTCGACGACGGTGCCGAACCCGGCCTCGCCCGCGGCGGACCCGTCCCCCACCCTCGCCCTCGGCCTCGGCCGGGCGCTCCTCACACCCACCCGGCCGAACGGCCGACCTCAGGAGCCAGCATGACCATGCGCGTCCTCAGCGTCCGCGGCGTCCTGCCCGAGCACCGTCACCGGCAGGAGGAGATCACCGAGTCCTTCACCACCACGTTGGCCAGGGGCACGGTCGGCCGCGGTCTTGTCGAGCGGTTCCACCACAACGCCTGCGTCGAGACCCGGCACAGCGTCCTCCCGCTGGAGGAGTACGCCCAGCTCGGGGACTTCGGCCGGTCGAACGACCTCTTCATCCGGGCCGGCGTCGAGCTCGGCGGGCGCGCGGTCGTCGACGCGCTCAAGGACGCCGGCCTCACGCCGGCCGACGTCGACTACATCGTGTCGTGCACCGCGACCGGGCTGGCCGTCCCCGCCCTCGAAGCGCGCGTCGCGGCGCAGATCGGGCTCCGCCCCGATGTGGTGCGCCTCCCCCTCGTCGGCCTCGGCTGCGTCGCCGGCGCGGCCGGTATCGCACGCCTCTCCGACCTGCTGCGCGGGCGCCCGGACGGGGTCGCGGTGCTGATGTCGGTCGAGCTGTGCTCACTCACCTTCCAGCGCGAGGACAACTCGCCCGCGAACCTCGTGGCGAGCGCCCTGTTCGGGGACGGTGCGGCTGCCGTGGTCGCCGTCGGCCCCGAGCACCCCCTCGCGCCCTCCGGCGATCCCGCCCGCCCCGAGGTCCTCGCCTCGCGCAGCCGCCTCTACCCCGACTCGGAACGCGTGATGGGCTTCGACATCGGATCCGGCGGGTTCAGGATCGTGCTCGACTCCTCGGTCCCCGACCTGGTGCGCCGCTACGTCGGCGACGACGTCCGCGCCTTCCTCACCGACCACGGGCTGACCGACGACGACCTCGGCTGGTACGTCGTGCACCCCGGAGGCCCCAAGGTCGTCGAGGCGCTGCAGGAGGCCCTCGGGGTCGGGCGCGACGCCCTGCGGATGACCTGGGAGTCCCTTCGAAGGGTCGGCAACCTCTCCTCCTCCTCCGTCCTGCACGTCCTCGCGGACACGCTCGCCCACCGCCCGCCCCGGCCCGGCTCCCACGGGCTCATGCTGGCCCTGGGGCCGGGCTTCTGCTCCGAACTCGTTCTCCTGCGCGCCCCGGGGAGCGACGGGTGAGCGGCCAGGTCCTGTTCACCGTCCTGGTCCTGGCCGTCGGTCTGGAGCGGGTGGCCGAGCTGGTCGTGTCCCGGCGCAACGCCGCCCTGAGTCTCGCGCGGGGCGGTGTCGAGGCCGGCAGAGGGCACTATCCGTTCATGGTGGTGCTCCACACGGGCCTGCTGGCCGGGGCCCTGGCGGAGGTGTGGGTGCTCCGACCGGGCGCCGTCCCCGTCCTGGCCTGGACCATGCTCGCCCTCGTCGCCGCCTCGCAGGTGCTGCGGTGGTGGTGCATCGCCACCTTGGGGCGGCAGTGGAACACCCGGGTGATCGTCGTGCCCGGTGCCGCGCGCGTGACCGGCGGCCCCTACCGCCGGCTCCCGCACCCGAACTACGCCGCCGTCGTCGTCGAGGGACTCGCGCTCCCGCTCGTCCACTCGGCCTGGATCACGGCGCTCGTCTTCACCCTGCTCAACGGGTTCCTGCTGGCCACCCGCATCCGCACCGAGGACGCCGCCCTGGCACGGCTGGCCTAGAGGGGAAGCGCATGGACCTCCTCATCGTGGGTGGGGGACCCGCGGGCCTCGCCACCGCCCTGCACGCGGCCCGGGCAGGACTCGACGTGGCCGTCTGGGAACAGCGCGCCGGTACCATGGACAAGGCGTGCGGCGAGGGCCTGATGCCGGGTGCCGTCGCCGCCCTGGCCGCACTCGGCGTGCACCCGCCGGGGCACGACCTGCGGGGCGTCCGCTACGTCGCAGGACCCCGCCGGGCCGACGCCGCCTTCCGAGCCGGCCCGGGCCGCGGGGTGCGTCGTACCGTGCTCCACGCGGCGCTGCGCGAGGCGGTGCTGACCGCGGGCGTGCGGATCGAACAGCGCACCGCGCGGCACGTCGAGCAGGACGAGCAGGGCGCGGTGGTCGACGGCACCCGCGCCCGCCACCTCGTCGCGGCCGACGGCCTGCACTCGCCGATCCGCCGGGCCCTGGGCCTGCACCGGCCGCACCGGAGCCGCCGGCGGCACGGGCTGCGGCGCCACTACGCGCTCGCCCCTTGGAGCGACCACGTCGAGGTCCACTGGGCTCACGGTGCGGAAGCGTACGTGACCCCGGTGGCCGACAACCTTGTGGGCATCGCGGTCCTCACCGCCGACCGCGCACCGTACGACGACCACCTCGCCGCCTTCCCGGAACTGCGGGAGCGGCTGGCCGGAGCCACTACCGCAGGACCGGTGCGCGGCGCGGGCCCGCTGCGCCAGGACACCAGCGCGCGCACCGCCGGCCGGACGCTGCTCGTCGGCGACGCGGCCGGCTATGTCGACGCCCTGACCGGTGAGGGCATCGCGCTGGCGCTCGGCCAGGCGCCGGCGGCGGTGCGGGCGGTCCTCCACGGCGACCTGACGGAGTACGAGCGGCAGTGGTGGCGGCTCACCCGCCACCACCGCTGGCTGACCCACGCGCTGATCGGCGCGACCAGCGTGCCCCGCGTCCGCGCGGCACTGGTGCCCGCCGCGCAGCGGCTGCCGTGGTTGTTCTCCGCGACCGTCGACGCGCTGGCGGGCCCGGCCAGGGCGTGACCCGGCCCCGTGAACCGCAGGCGGCGGAGACGTTTCGGCGGTGCGGACGTCGTCGCCTCAGCCCTGCCCGGCCTCCGGTCCGCCGGCGCGGAAGGTGGCCGAGGCGGCGTCCTCTCGCTGTGTCTCCAAGAGGTCCGGTCGTCCGCCACCTCGTCGGCAAGGCGCCGCAACTGCCGCGAGGCAGCATCCCGCCTTCCCCGTGGCTCAGGCGCGTATGCCGGACCGCGAGAGTGAAGCGCTCCCGCGCGGTGGCGGGGGCCGCGACCGGCGCGTAGCCGTGGCTGTAGACCGACTGGCGCAACGCCCCCCCGTCCGACCGGCCGTTTCTCGGAAGGCTGTTGTCATGGCGGTGACCGGGGGTACTTACGAAAAGTCCGTCACGGTGACGGTTCGGACCTGAGCGGCTGTGCAGCTACTTGGCCGACGTGGAGAACCCGCCTGCCCACATGCCGCGCCTGACACCGGTCCGCAAGCAGGGTGGTGGCCGCGTCACCGCCACCGCGCACATCGACCCGCCGAAGGGGCCCGAGCACGTCGCGCACGTGACGGCGGCCGTCAGACACTGACCCGGGGAAGGACCCCATGGACAAGGACGCTGTGGTCGAAGCTGCCGCACGCAGAGCAGCGGAACCAGGTGCCGGCGGTGCCTTCGACAGGCTGTGCCGGTCCGAGGGCCTGGTCTCCCTCGGGTCCAGCCACACCCCACGGGCGTGACCGACGACCAAGAGAGGCTCCGAGCATGTCGCACCCCTCCCCGCCCCTCCCCACCATCACCCGCCTCGCCTCCGTGACCGTCGTCCGCCACGGTGAGAGCACCGCCAACGTGCACCACGCTCGGGCCCTGGAGAAGGGGGACACCGGGATGCCTCCGGAGTCGCGGACCGAGGAGACCCCCTTGACGGCGAAGGGGGAGCGGCAGGCGGCCGCGTTCGGGCGTTGGCTGGCCGGGGTCGAGGACGGGCCCGAGCTGGTGGTGTGTTCGCCGTATCTGCGGGCGCGGCGGACGTGGGAGATCGCGGCCGGGGTCTACGGGGAGCGGGGGCGGGCGGTGCCGCCGGTGGTGGTGGAGGAGCGGGTGCGGGACCGGGAGACGGGGGTCTTCGAACTGCATTCGCGGCCCGCGTGGCGACGGGCCGACCCCGTGGAGTGGGCACGGCGGGAGCGGAGCGATCCGTGGACGTACCGGCCGCCGGGCGGGGAGTCGCTGGCGGACGTGGCGTTGCGGGTGCGCGGGCTGCTGGGGGATCTGGACGCGGTGGCTGTGGGGCGGCGGATGCTGATCGTGGCGCACGACGCGGTGGCGCTGGCCGTGGCGTACGTGCTGGAGGGGCTGGGGGCGCCGGTGCCCGAGCGGCCGCAGGTGGCCAACGCCTCCGTCTCCACCTGGCACAACGAGGGCGGGCGCCTGGTGCCCGGGGTGTGGAACAGCACCGGCCACCTCTAGGCCCTGTCCGGCGGATCTTCGTGGAAGAGCCTGCGGCGTCTGGTGCGTGCTCTCGGCGTGCGCCCGGATCTCCCTCGTACTGGACGTACTC
>NZ_JBHXJE010000066.1:0-25378 GCF_042723275.1 Streptomyces sp. NPDC058373
CCCTCGTACTGGACGTACTCGGGTGATTCGGGCGTACGGCGAGAGTGCGTGCCAGGCGTCGCAGGCCCACGAAGATCCGCCGGACAGGGCCTAGCGGGCGTCCGGCAGGACGGCCGTCAGGTCGATCTCCACGAGCTGGCCGGGATGGCCCAGTTGGGCGAGCCCAGGAGGGTCGTTGCGCTGGTGAAGGCCGCGGCCAGGGCGGTGAGGGCGTTGGCCACCGCCTGGCCGGTCCGGGCGTCGAGCGAGTCGGCGCCGACGAGGCGTCCGTCGCGGTCGAGCGGGCACTGACCGGCGAGGCGGGCGGTGCGGCCCGCCTCCACCGCCGTGACGTGGTGGTTGCCGGGCGTGGGGTGCAGGGTGCCGGGGGCGAGGCGGGTGAGGTGCGGGCTCATGTGGCGGGTCTTTCGCGCGGGCGCGGCGGGTCGCACCAGGCGCCGGGTGTCAGGGGCCGGCCGGGGCGCCCGGTTCCGGTGCCGTCTCCTCGGCGATCCAGCGGAGATAGGCCGCGCTGCCGCCGGTGACGGGGGTGGCGAGGATCTCCGGGGTGTCGTAGTCGTGGTGGGTCAGCAGCCACTCCTCCAAGGCGGGGTAGCGCCACTCGGCGGTCTTGAGGTGGAGCTGCCATTCGCGGGCGTTCTCGACGGCGCCCTGCCAGCGGTAGACCGAGGTCACCGGGCCGACGATCTGGACGCAGGCCGCGAGGCGGGCCTCGACGGCTTTGGCGGCGAGGGTCTCGGCCCGGTCGGGGGTGTCGACGGTGGTGACGACGACGATCGCGGGCGGGGCCGGGGTCTCGTGCGGGGCGGTCATCTCGGTTCCCTTCCTGGGGCTGCGTGTCGCGGACACCGTATGCGCCGCGCGGGGCGTAGGTGCGGGCTTGGGCCGGTCGGGGGTGCGGGTCACCCGTTCACCGGCGCGGCGACATAGACGGCGGGCGGTCCCGGGTACACCTGCTGCGACCTGCGCCGACGAGGTTGGCGCGGTGTCAGGCGGCCCTGGCGGAGGCGGCCTCTGACGACGCGTCCGACAGGCGGCGGGCGGCGGGGGCGCTTTACCTCGGTAGCGGGGACGCGCCCCGGCGGCACGCGTGTGCCGCTGTCGCCTTTCACTAAGGAGCACCATGCGTACTGCCCGTCTGCTGACCGGTACGGGCCGAGCGGCCGCCGCCCTCGGTGCCGGTCTCGCCCTGTCCGCCGCCCCGGCCGCGTACGCCGACGCGGGGGACGACGGGCGGGCGGCCGTCGAGCCCCGGCAGGTGGCGCCCGGCGCTGCGGTCAGCCTGGTCACCAGTGCGTGCCGCGCGGAGGAGGGCCAGGGCGGCGGCACCATCACGGGAGACGCGGGCGCGGTCGGCGCCGGACGGTTCACCCTGGTGCCGGGCGCGGACGAGGAGGACGCGCGGGGCCTGTTCCGGGTGCCGCGCTCGGCGGTCCCGGGGACGTACGAGATCGTGGCGCGATGCCCGCAGGGCGAGGTGGTGGCGGCGGACCTGGTGGTCACGCTCGCCTCGCTGGGCTCCGACCGGGCCGACGCCCGGGCCGGCCAGGACGCGTTGCTGCCGGGTGAGCGGCCCGACGAGCCCGGCGCCGAGGGCCGGTCGGGGCCCGAGGGCGAGCGGGCGGACGCGGCGGGGGGCCCGGGCGACCCGGGGAAGGTGACGCAGGGTTCCGTGGCGGGTGTCGGCTCGGCCCTCGGCACCGATCCCGTACAGGTCACGGCCGGGGTGGCGGCGCTGGGGCTGGCGGCGGCGGGCGGTACCTGGCTGTTGCACCGGCACACCCGCGGAGGCGGGCTCTGACCGGGCCCGCCCGGCGTCCTGACGGGTCCGCTCCCCCGGCGGACCGCACGGGTACGGGGCCGGGGCTGTCGCGGCACAGGGCGGTCAGCCTGGCCGTCGCAGCCGCGACCGGGTTCTTCTTCTGCCTGGGGCTGTGGCTGCTGGCACGCGGGGTGGGCTGAGCGGCGCCGACAGGGCCGGGTCGCGGGGTCAGGCCAGCCACTGCTCGTACGCCATGTTGGCGACCAGCGCGAGGACGACGACCAGCAGGACGACGCGGACGAAGCCGCTGCCTCGCTTGAGGGCGGTCCGGGCGCCGATGGTGCCGCCGGCGAGGTTGAAGACGGCCATCAGCGCGGCGAGCTGCCACAGGACGGTGCCCTGCCAGGCGAACATGGCGAGCGCCCCGGCGTTGGTGCAGCAGTTGACGATCTTCGCGGTGGCGGAGGCGGTGACGAGGTCCAGGTGGAGAACGGCGGTCAGCGCCAGCACCAGGAAGGTACCGGTGCCGGGGCCGATCAGCCCGTCGTAGAAGCCGATGCCGAGCCCAGCGAGGCCGATCGCGGCGAAGGTGCGGCGCCGGGAGACCGGGCCCGGCGGCGGCGCGGTGGTGCCGAAGGCGGGCTTCAGGATGACGAAGGCGGCGACCGTGAGCAGCACCACCATGATCACCGGTTTGAGCAACTCGGTGCTCATCCCCGCCGCGAAGAAGGCGCCGCCCGTCGAACCGGCCAGCGCGGCCAGCCCGATCCGGACGGCGGTGCGGACGTCGACGGGGGCGCGGCGTACGTAGGTGACGGCGGCGCCGGTGGTACCGACGATGGCGACGGCCTTGTTGGTGCCGAGGGCGAAGGCGGCGGGGGTGTTGGCGGGGAGCCCCAGGAGCAGCGCGGGCAGCAGGAGCAGCCCACCGCCGCCGACCACCGCGTCGATCCAGCCGGCGGCCAGCGCGGCCACGCAGAGCAGGATGATGCTGGTCAGGGCTATGTCAGGCATGAGCATGACCCTATCGGGGAGCGGCACGACCTCCGCCGGGCGCCCGCCGGGCGAGACGCCGGCACGGTCCGGTCCGGCGCGGCGGCGTGTCCCTCTCGGAGCCGGGGACACCGCAGCGCCCCTGGGTCCCGCCCTCGTGAAGCGGGTCCCAGGGGCGCTGTCGCCGGACCGGGTCCGGCGCGCCCCCGCACAAAGGTGGCGCCGGGCCCGGCCCCCGGTGGAACCGGAGCCTTCCGCCGTGCACGCCGGTGAGGGTCAGCGGTGGCGTGCGGGCGGCTCCGGGGGTCTGGTCAGCGGCTGTCGCTGCCCTTCGAGGCAGCCGAGGCGCGGCCGGCCTCCAGGCGGGCGACCGGGATGCGGAACGGCGAGCAGGAGACGTAGTCGAGCCCGACCTCGTGGAAGAAGTGGACCGACTCCGGGTCGCCGCCGTGCTCACCGCAGACGCCGAGCTTCAGGTCGGGGCGGGTGGCACGCCCGGCCTCGACGGCGTCGCGGACGAGCTTGCCGACGCCGTCCTTGTCGATCGTCTCGAACGGCGAGACCCCGAAGATGCCCTTCTCCAGGTAGGCGGTGAAGAAGCTGGCCTCCACGTCGTCCCGGGAGAAGCCCCAGACGGTCTGGGTGAGGTCGTTGGTGCCGAAGGAGAAGAACTCGGCGGCCTCGGCGATCTGACCGGCCGTCAGCGCGGCGCGGGGCAGCTCGATCATGGTGCCGAGCGCCAGCTTCAGGTCGGCGCCGGTCTCCCTCTGCACCTCGGCGAGGACCTGCTCGGCGTCGTCGCGGACCAGCTCCAGCTCCTGGACGGTGCCGACCAGCGGGATCATGATCTCGGCGCGCGGGTCGCCGTTGGCCTTCTTCCGCTCGGCGGCGGCCTCGGCGATGGCGCGGACCTGCATGGTGAACAGGCCGGGGATGACCAGGCCGAGGCGGACGCCGCGCAGGCCGAGCATCGGGTTCTGCTCGTGCAGCCGGTGAACGGCCTGGAGCAGGCGCAGGTCGTTCTCGTTGGCGTCCTGGCGGGACTCGGCGAGGGCGACGCGGACCGACAGCTCGGTGATGTCGGGCAGGAACTCGTGGAGCGGCGGGTCGAGGAGGCGGACGGTGACGGGCAGGCCGTCCATCGCCTCGAAGAGCTCCACGAAGTCCTTCTTCTGGAGCGGCAGCAGCTGCTCCAGCGCGGTCTCCCGCTCGGCGTCGGTGTCGGCGAGGATCAGCTTCTCGACCATCTCGCGGCGCTCGCCGAGGAACATGTGCTCGGTGCGGCACAGGCCGATGCCCTGGGCGCCGAAGCGGCGGGCGCGCAGCGCGTCCTCGGCGTTGTCGGCGTTGGCGCGCACCCGCAGGCGGCGGACGCGGTCGGCGTAGGCCATGATCCGGTGGACGGCGGCGACCAGTTCGTCGGCGTCGTCGGCGCCGGCGTGCATACGGCCCTCGAAGTACTCCACCACCGGGGAGGGCACGACGGGCACCTCGCCGAGGTACACCTTGCCGCTGGAGCCGTCGATGGAGACGACGTCGCCCTCCTCGACGACGAGGCCGCCGGGGGCGGTCATCCGGCGCTGCTTGGTGTCGACCTCCAGGTCCTCGGCGCCGCAGACACAGGTCTTGCCCATGCCGCGGGCGACCACGGCGGCGTGCGAGGTCTTGCCGCCGCGCGAGGTGAGGATGCCCTCGGCGGCGATCATGCCGTCCAGGTCGTCCGGGTTGGTCTCCCGGCGGATCAGGATGACCTTCTCGCCGGAGCGCGACCACTTGATGGCGGTGTACGAGTCGAAGACGGCCCTGCCGACGGCGGCGCCGGGTGAGGCGGCGATGCCCCGGCCGATGGTGTCGACGGAGGTGGTCTCGTCGAAGCGGGGGAACATCAGCTGGGCGAGCTGGGCGCCGTTGACCCGCCGGAGCGCCTCGGCCTCGCCGATGAGGCCCTGGTCGACGAGTTGGGTGGCGATGCGGAAGGCGGCACCGGCGGTGCGCTTGCCGACGCGGGTCTGCAGCATCCAGAGCTGGCCGCGCTCGATGGTGAACTCGATGTCGCAGAGATCCTTGTAGTGGGTCTCCAGCGTCTCCATGATCTCCATGAGCTGGTCGTACGACTTCTTGTCGATCGACTCCAGCTCGGCGAGCGGCACGGTGTTGCGGATGCCGGCCACGACGTCCTCGCCCTGCGCGTTCTGCAGGTAGTCGCCGTAGACGCCCTGGTGGCCGCTGGCGGGGTCGCGGGTGAAGGCGACGCCGGTGCCGGAGTCGGGGCCGAGGTTGCCGAAGACCATGGAGCAGATGTTGACCGCGGTGCCCAGGTCGTGCGGGATGCGCTCCTGGCGACGGTAGAGCTTGGCGCGGTCGCCGTTCCACGAGTCGAAGACCGCCTTTATGGCCAGGTCCATCTGCTCGCGCGGGTCCTGCGGGAAGTCGCGTCCGGCCTCGGTCCTGACGATCTTCTTGAACCTGGTGACGAGCTTCTTCAGCTCGGCCGCCTCCAGGTCGGTGTCGACCGTGACCTTCTTGGCCCTCTTCGCGTCCTCCAGGGCCTCTTCGAAGAGGTCGCCGTCGACGTCGAGGACGGTCTTGCCGAACATCTGGATGAGGCGCCGGTACGAGTCCCAGGCGAAGCGCTCGTCGCCGGACTGCGCGGCGAGGCCCTTCACGGACTTGTCGGAGAGGCCGATGTTGAGGACGGTGTCCATCATGCCCGGCATCGAGAACTTGGCGCCGGAGCGCACCGAGACCAGCAGCGGGTCGTCGGCCTGGCCGAGCTTCTTGCCCATGGTCCGCTCCAGGGCGTCGAGGTGCGCACTCACCTCGTCGCGGAGCTCCTTGGGCTCGTCACCGCTGTCGAGGTACGTCTTGCACGCCTCGGTGGTGATGGTGAAGCCCGGGGGGACGGGCAGACCCAGATTGGTCATCTCGGCGAGGTTGGCCCCCTTGCCGCCGAGGAGGTCCTTGAGGTCGCGGTTGCCCTCGGTGAAGTCGTAGACGAACTTCTGCGTCTGCGCCTGCTCGGCACCGGCGTTCGCTACGGCGGGTTCTGTGTTCTTCGATTCCGACACGGGATTCGACTCCTCGCGGACTGGCTGCCCTGACGGCGAGGAACATACCCAGATCGAAGGCTCCTCGGTACGTCCACTTGCGCGTCGTGGGGCTGCCGCCACCCGTCTGCCAGCAGATCTAAAGTGATCGCAGGGAGGGGCGAAACGAGGTTCCGCTTACAAGAATCGAACACAAGAAAGCGGAACGTGAGCCCCCAGGGGCGGTACCGTCACGCTCGGCCACACTGACCTTCGGCTAAAAAATGATCGAGCACTGGCACCCAGTGCCACCCTTTGACAAGTGCAGGCCGCGCATTCGCGCTCATCTGAGCGAGGGGCTGATCAGGGGTGGCGAGAATCACGCCCTCTCCGGGGGCCCGCGGTCACCATGTGGAACGGTTCCGCACCACAGGCGAACACTTCGCACCGCATAACGGCACTCTCGGCACCGGGTGCCGCGTGGCTAGTTGGGCGAGGGTGCGGGTTTGCGCCAATCAGGCGGCGGGTGCCTTGGACGGCGGAGGTGCGGCTCGGATGAGCGGCACCGACGGGTGTCCTCAAGCGCCGGCCGGGGCTCCCTCGTGCTCAAGGCCGGACGGGCTGATTGCCGGCCTGTCCGGCCTTGAGGAGACCGTCGGCGCTTGAGGACACGGTCCCGTCCGGCCTTGAGGCCGCTTTCAGAGGGCCAGCGCCGCGAGGCGCTCCTCCACGCGGTCGGGGGCGAAGACGTGCTCCACCACGAGCGCCCCGGCGCCGAGCACCGCCGCCCGCTCCCCCAGCCGGGAGGTGACGACCTCCAGGCCGGCCGTGGAGCGGGGCAGGGCGCGCTGGTAGAGGAGTTCGCGGACGCCGGTGAGGAACGCCGTGCCCGCCAGGTCGCCCGCGATCATCAGGACGCCGGGGTTGAGCAGGGTGACGACGGTGGCGAGGACCTCGCCGACGTGGCGGCCCGCCTCGCGGGCCAGCCGGGACGCCTCCGGGTGCCCGGCGGCGAGGAGTTCGCGGACGTCCGAGCCGGAGGCGGCCGGCACCCCGGCCTCGGTGAGCCGTGCGGCGAGCGCCCGCCCGCTGGCGAGGGCGGCGAGGCAGCCGTGGGCCCCGCAGGTGCACCGGGCGTCCTCCCCCGCGGGGACCCGGATGTGGCCGATGTCGCCCGCGCCGCCGTCGACACCCCGGAAGACACCGCCGTCCACGACGACCCCGGCGCCGATCCCGGTGGAGACCTTCACCAGGGCGAAGGCGGAGCAGTCGCGGTGGGCGTGGCGCTGCTCGCCGTAGGCCATGAGGTTGGCGTCGTTGTCGACCAGGACCGGCGGGGGTGCGGCGCCGCAGTGGCGGCGGAAGGCGTCGCCGAGGAGTTCCGGCAGGGGCAGCCCGTCCCAGCCCGGCATGATCGGCGGCTGCACCACCCGCCCGGTGGCGTGGTCGACGGGGCCGGGCACGGCGAGACCAATCCCACAGACGGCCTCGGCGGGGCGCCGCGCCTGGACGAGCAGCGCGGCGAACCAGCGGCCGAGGGTGTCGAGGACCGGGCCGGGTCCGTCGGCGATGCCGAGGGGCCCGGTGTGCTCGGCGAGGAGTTCCCCGCCGAGGCTGAGGACGGCGGCGCGGGCGTGCCGGGTCTCCAGGTCGGCGGCGAGGACCACGCCGTGGCTGTCGTCGAACTCCAGGCGCACGGACGGGCGTCCGCCGAGCGGCGAGGCGCCGGGATCGGCCGGGCCCTCCCGCAGCCACCCCGCGCGGAAGAGCCGGTCGAGGCGGTGGCCGACCGTCGCCCGGGAGAGGCCGGTGACCTGCTGAAGCGCGCCGCGCGTGGTGGCCCGGCCGCTCCGGACGAGGGCGAGCAGCTCCCCCGCACCGGCCCGGGAACCGGCCCTTCCGGCCGCATTGGACATGCCCTACCCCCTTGCGCTCATCAACTGTGCATTACACAGTGAGTTTTGCGTGTTAAATAGACGTAACCCTACGGTACCCACTGCCGCACGACGGGAGCAGTGGTGCGTCCGTACGACCCCCCAGGGGAGAGACCGCGTGGACCGCACCGCCGCCGACCCGGCCGCCGAGACCGCCGTGCCCGAAGCGGAGCGCGTGCCTACGATGGCATCCGATCTTGACGTGACCGTGGTCGCCCCCGTGCCCCCGGACTCCCCCGGCACGGCACCCGGCGCCTCCTCCGTCACGTCCGTCACGTCCGTGGTCCCCGGGTCGTTCTCCCTCGTCCCGCCGTCCTCGGCGCCCGAGGCGGCCCCGCGGCTCCGCTCGGCCGCCGCCCGTGTGCTGCACACCAACTGGACCGGCACCTCCACCGTCCCCTCCCGCGGGCTCTACCCGCACCAGTGGTCCTGGGACTCGGCCTTCATCGCCATCGGGCTGCGTCACCTCTCGCCGCTGCGTGCCCAGATCGAGCTGGAGACGCTGCTGGCGGCCCAGTGGGGCGACGGCCGGGTGCCGCACATCGTCTTCAACCCGGACGTCCCGGCCGGCGCCTACTTCCCCGGCCCCGAGTTCTGGCGCTCCTCCACCGACGGCCGCCCGGCGGGTGCCCCCGAGGCGGTGGAGACCTCCGGGATCGTCCAGCCGCCGGTGCACGCGCTCGCCGTTCTCCTGGTCCACCAGGCCGACCCGGGGCTCTCCCGGGCCCGCGGCTTCCTCGCCCGGATGCGGCCGAAGCTCGCCGCCTGGCACCGCTACCTGGTGGAGCGCCGCGACCTCGGCGGCGCCGGGCTCGCCTCGGTGGTCCACCCCTGGGAGCAGGGCATGGACAACAGCCCCTGCTGGGACGGCCCGCTGGCCCGCGTCGCCCCCGCCCCGGCCCGCTCCTTCCGCCGCGCCGACCTCGACCACGGCACCGTGACCGACCGCCCGACCGACCTGGACTACGGGCGGTACGTCCGGCTGGCGGTCCGCTACCGCGACGGCGGCTACGCGGACCGCGCCCCGCGCGACGGTGGCGGCGGCCCGGAGTTCGCCGTGGAGGACCCCGCCTTCAACGCCCTGCTGATCGCCTCCGAACGGGCCCTCGCCGAGATCGCCGCCGAACTGGGCGAGTCGGAGCCCGAGCGCCTCGCCCGTGCCGAGCGGCTGACCGCGACGCTGGTGACGCGGCTCTGGGACGCCGACGCGGGCCTCTTCCTCTGCCGCGACCTGCGGGCCGGGGCCGAGGGCGCGCCCGTCCCCGAGCGGGCGGTCGGCGGGCTCGTCCCGCTGCTGCTGCCCGGTCTGCCGCCGCACGTGGTGGACGCGCTGGTGCACACCGCGCGCGGCCCGCACTTCGGCCTCGGCGGTCCCGTCGAACTGGTCCCCAGCTACGACCTGCTCGGCCCGGTCTTCGACCCGCGCCGCTACTGGCGGGGCCCTGCCTGGTTCAACACCAACTGGCTGCTGGAGCGCGGCCTGCGGCTGCACGGCGAGCGGGGCCTGGCGGCCGGGCTGCGGGCGGCCCTGGTGGAGACCGCCGCCGCCTCCGGCTTCGCCGAGTACGTCGACCCGTACACCAAGGAGAGCTGCGGGACGCGGGACTTCAGCTGGACGGCGGCGCTCTGCGTGGACCTGCTGAGCGAGGAGCCGGTCCGCGAACCGGCCGCCGTGGTGCGGACAGCGGCGGGACACGCGGGCCGGGGGGCGGACCGGCGGGCGGCCGGGGTCCGCGTCTGAGACTTGTCGGCACGGGGCCAAGGGAGGGCCATGCCATGACCGAGCGAGACCATCATCTGCTGGTGCACGGGGGCGCGTTCGCCGCGCTCGGGGACGAGGGGGAGGCACTGGGCGGCCGGGGGGCCGTTCCGCAGGGACTGTTCGTACGGGACGCGCGGCACCTCAGCCGCTGGCAGCTGGCGCTCGACGGGGCCGGGCCCGACGTGCTGGTCCCGGCGTCGGGTGAGGGGACGCTGCGGTGTGTGCTGGCGCCCCGGTCGGGTCCGGGCGAACCGCCCGCGTACACCGTCTTCCGGGAGCAGGCGGTGAGTGACGGGAGCCTCGTCGACCAGTTGCGGGTGGTGCGGAACACCGCGACGGCCGCGCCGCTCACCATCGCGCTGACCGTCGACGCGGACTTCGCCGACCTCTTCGAGCTCCGCTCCGACCACCGCACCTACGTCAAGGCCGCGCTCCAGCGGACCCGCGAAGTGCTGCCCGACGGTGTGGAGTTCGGCTACCGGCGCGGCGGCTGGTCGGCCCGGACGCGGATCACCGCCGACCCGGTCCCCGACGCGGTGGAGGAGACCGGGACCGGCGCCCGCCGCCTGGTCTGGACGCTCGCCCCCGACGCGGCCGGGGAGGCGGTGCTGACGCTGCGCGTCCAGGCCCGCCCGGGCGACGCGCCCGCGCCCCGGACCGCCCCCGCCACCGTCGCCGACGCGGTCGCCCGGCGGGCCCGGACCGTCGAGGAGTACCGCGCCGGGGTGCGGCTGCCCGCCTCCGAGCCCGCGCTGGCGGCCGCCGCCGACCGGGGCCTCACCGATCTGGCGCTGCTCCAGGTCGAGGCGGCGGGCCCGGACGGCGAGGCGCTGCTGGTGCCCGGCGCCGGGGTCCCCTGGTACGCCGCTCTCTTCGGCCGCGACGCCCTGCTGACCTCACTCTTCCTGCTGCCGTACCGGTCGGCCCCGGCGGCGGCCACCCTGCTGGCGCTGGCCGCGACGCAGGCCTTGGGCGAGCAGGACCCGGCGGACCCGGCGGCGCAGCCGGGCCGGATCGTGCACGAGGTGCGCCACGGCGAACTGGCCCACTTCGGCCAGGTCCCGTACGGGCGGTACTACGGCTCGGTCGACGCCACCCCGCTCTTCCTGGTGCTGCTCGGCGCGTACACCGAGCAGACCGGGGACCACTCCCTGGCCCGGCGGCTGGAGCCGCAGGCGCGGGCGGCGGTCGGCTGGATGCTGGACCACGGCGGGCTCGCCACCCGCGGCTACCTGCTGCACCGCGCCGACGAGGGCGGCCACGCCCACCACCACTGGAAGGACTCGCCCGGCGCCCTGTGCCGCGCCGACGGCTCCCGTCCGGGGGGCGCCGTCACCCCGGCGGGTGCCCAGGGGTACGCGTACGACGCGCTGCGCCGCACCGCCCAACTGGCCCGCGGTGTCTGGGGGGACCTGGTCCACGCGGACCTCTGCGACCAGGCCGCGGCCGATCTGCGGGACCGCTTCCAGCGGGACTTCTGGCTGGAGCCGCAGGGCTTCCCGGCGCTCGCCCTCGACGCGGAGGGTCACCCGCTCGACGCGCTCGCCTCCGACGCCGGGCACCTGCTCTGGTCCGGGCTGCTCGACAAGGAGTACGGCGCGGCGGTCGGCCGCCGCCTGCTGGAACCGGACTTCTTCTCCGGCTGGGGGGTGCGCACCCTGGCCGCGGGCCAGCCCGCCTACCATCCGCTCGGCTACCACCGGGGCGCGGTCTGGCCGCACGACAACGCGCTGGTCGCGCTGGGGCTCGCCCGGTACGGGCTGCACGACGAGGCCCGCCGGGTGGCGACCGCCTTCGCCCAGGCGGCCGCGCTGACCGGGGGCGGGCTGCCGACGGTGGCCGCCGGATACGACCGGGCGGACTCCCCGGCGCCGGTGCCGCACCCGTACGCCAGCGTGCGGGAGTCGAGGGCGGCGGCGACGCCCCTGGCGCTGCTGACGGCGGTCGGCGGGGTGTGACGGACCGGGTGGGCGGGCGCGCGGCGCGAGCCGCGGGCCCGCCCACCCGGGTCAGACGGCCGCGGGGGCCGGAGCCGCCGCCGCGCGCCGGCGCGCCAGCAGCCCGACGGCGACCGTGATGAGGGTGCAGCACAGCCCGAGCCCGAACCAGACGACCGGCGCGCTGCCGGTGACGGCGAGCGCCACGCCGATCGAGGGCCCGGCGAAGTTGCCCGCCCCCATCATGGAGTTGGCCAGCGCGTTGGCCCGGGTCAGCTCCCGGTCGGAAGACGGCGAGTTGGATGGCGGCGGTCGGCATCGCCAGCCTGACCAGCGCGGCCACGGTGCAGGCCGAGCCGGCCCGCCGCCAAGGACTGGAGCGCCTCGGTCGACGCCGCCGACGCCTTCGTCTTCGTCGCCCCCGAGTACAACTACGGCATCAACGCGGCCCTGAAGAACGCCATCGACCACCTCTACTTCGAGTGGCAGTACAAGCGGCACCGCGGAGGTGGGGCAGGGTGCGGGGCGGGGCGCCGGTGCGCCCCGCCGGAGAGGGGTACGGGTCAGGCGCCGGGGACCCAGCCGTAGCTGTGGTCGATGGCGAAGCGGACCACCAGGCGGCCGTCCTCGACCATGACCGCGCGGTACTCGTCCCAGTCGGGGTGCTCCCCCTGGACGGCGCGGTAGACGTCGACCAGTTCCTCCACCGCCTCGTCGTCGGGGGCGGCCGCCACGGCGGAGAGGGTGGCGGTCCCCTCGTACACCGCGTACGCGCCGCCGTCGGCGGTGGTGACGTGGAGGCTGACGCGCGGGTCGCGGCGCAGGTTGCGGACCTTGGCGCGGCCGTCGGTGGTGGAGAAGCGGATGACGCCCTTCTCCGGGTCGTAGGCGAAGTCGACGTTCGACAGTTGCGGGCGGCCGTCCTTCTTCAGGGTGACCAGCACACCGCGGCTGTGGCCGTCCAGGAGGGAGAGGGTGCGGCTGCGGGCGTCGTCGTTCTGGGGCACGTGCGGTCCTTTGGTCGGTTCGGTGGTGCGGTGGGGCCTGACCCGTCGATTGTGGGGGACGTCACTCCCGGGTGAGCTCCCACATCTGAAACCCGATCACCACGGTGCCCGAATCCGGGCCTTGACTGCGGAGCAGGGTGAGCTTCTGGCCTGATTCGGCCGCCAGTCCACGCGGCAGCTCGACGTTGCCGATGCTGCTGAACCCCAAGAGCACCCGCCCGCCGGGGTTGAGCCGGCCGGGGGCCTCGCGCAGGAAGCGCCGGTGCGCGTCGTACCCCGGTCGAAGAAGGCGTGGTGCAGGGCCGTCTCCTCCCGTCCACGGCGCAACCACCGGATAACCCCCGGCCGCTCACGGCCCGTCCGGCAGCAGGGTGCCGAGCGGGCCGAGATCGAGATTGAGGTCCTCGCGGCGCAGGCCGTGGTGGGCGCAGAGCTCGTCCATCCGCTGGTCGAGGAGCATCAGGGTGGTGCCGATGGTCTCCTCCTGGCCGTCGCTGAGGTCGCCGAGGTCGACCCGGCGCAGCGCCTGGCGCTCCATGAGCTGGCGGAGGAGTTCGACCACGGTCAGCACCAGCGCGGCCAGGTCGCGCCCGGCCTGCTCCGGGTCGATGTCGAGCCGGGCGTCGTTCACAGCGGCCCCCCGTCGGCCCAGGGGGCGGGCACGCGTTCGTTGACCGAGGAGAGCAGGGCGTGCAGCGAGAGCCGGATGAGCGGCACGTCGGCGATGGCGATCACCAGATCCCCGCTGATCACCACCCCGGTGGCCAGCACCCGGTCGAGCAGGTCGACCAGCGGCACCCCGACCGGCGCCTCCACGTGCTCCCAGGAGACCACCTCACGCGGGGGCGCCGTCACGACCCGCCTCCTCCGTCAGCGCGAACGAGGCGAAGGAGTACGGCACCCACGGCCCCGACGCCTCGATGGCGAAGCCGGTCAGCCGGGGGTCCCCCCGCAGGCTGTCCAGGGCGACGGCGAGCAGCCGCTCGTCGTCCCGGGGCACCAGATACGCCCCGTTCATCACCTGCGGCCGCTCCCGCCCGGTCAGCTCCACCCCGTGCAGGGGCCGGCGTACGGCGGCCACGGCGACGGTCCGCACCACCCGGTCGACCAGGTCGACGGCGTCCAGGGCGCTCTCCTGCTGCCGTTCCCGGCCGGCGCGGCGCTCGCGGACCCGCGCCAGGTACTCCCGCCCGGAGACGGGCTCGTTTCGCGCCGGAACCGCCTGGGCGCTCCCCGCGGGATCCGGCTCCGCGAGCGGCAGCGTGCCGTCCCGGTGCACCTTCACCGCCCACTCGACGTGCCCGGCGACCCGGTGCAGGGCCTCGCTGAGCCGCTCGGCGTGCTCCTCCAGGACGACCTTGGTGCGCACGTCGTTGGCGTAGAGGGTGGCGAGCGGCAGCGGCACGGTGGCGGCGCCCGCCGCGGCGGCGCTGACCACCCGGTGGTGGGTGCGGGCGCACCGCTCCAGGTCGGCGTGGTCGGTGAACCGCTCCCGCAGCGCCTCCTCGGTGAAGTCGGCGGCGGGCACGTCCTGCACGACGGCGGTCAGCGACCCGAGCGGCAGCAACCGCACCGGCCCGCCCCCGTCGTGGCCGGGGCTGTGGATCTCGGGGCCGCCGGTCCGGCGGACGGCGTAGACGTACGTCGCGTAGGTCATGCGGGGGCCGTCCTCTCCCTCGGGGAGCCGGACCGGGCGCTGTGCCGCCCCGTCTGCCGCTCCGTCGTCGGTTCCGCCGTGCCGTCCTCGTCCTGCTCGCTGGGCTCCAGCTCCTGGAGGCGGCCGCGCAGCCAGGCGTTCTCCTCCATGAGGGCGTCGCGTTTGGCGCGGGAGGAGAGCGCCGGGTCCGTCTCCCACCAGTCGATGCCCGCCTTCCTGGCGGTGTCGACCGAGGAGACGAACAACCGGAGCCGGATGGTGAGCAGTTCGATGTCGAGCAGGTCGATCTTGATGTCGCCGGCGATGACGATGCCCTTGTCGAGGACGCGTTCGAGGATGTCGGCGAGGTTGCCCGAGGAGGGGCCGTTGTGGGGCAGGGCCTCGGCCCGCTCCCAACTCTGGAGTTGGCTCATGGTGCTCACTCCTCCTCGTCCTCGTCGTCTTCCTCTTCCTCGTCGTACTCGCCGTCCTCGTCCTCGTCGTCCTCGTCCTCGTCGTCCTCGTCCTCGTCGTACTCGCCCTCTTCTTCCTCCTCGCCGTCCTCGTCCTCGTACTCCTGGTCCCCGGACTCCTGGTCCCCGGAGTCCTGGTCCTCCGCCTCCTGGCCCTCGGACTCCTCTTCCTCCATCGCGTCCTCGTGGCTGCGGACGACCTCGCCGTCGCGGATCTCGCCGCGCCAGCCCTCGATGTCCTCGTCCGGGGCGAGGGTGACGTGGCGGGCGAAGTGCTTCAGGTCCAGGCGGAGTCGGCGGCCCTGGGCCCGCCAGAGGTTGCCCGTCTTCTCGAAGAAGCCCGCCGGGTAGTACTCGACGATCGCCACGACGCGGGTGAGGTTGGGCGCCAGTTCGTGAAAGGTGACGGCGCCCGCCGTGCTGCCCTTGGAACCCTCGGAGGTCCAGACGATCCGGTCGTCGGGGACCTGCTCCTGGATGGTGGCCTTCCAGCTCCGCTCGGAGAGGAAGACCTTGGCCTTCCAGTCGCTCTCGGTCTCCTCGTTCCGGGTGACCGACTTGACGCCCTTCATGAACGAGCTGAAGTCCTCGAACTGCGCCCAGTGGTCGTAGACCGTCCGCAGCGGCACCGGGATGTCGACCGTCTCGACGATGTTGGTGACCTTGGTGTCGCCGGAGGAACCGGTGCCGCCGCCGAAGGCCTCCTTCACCTTGCCGACGGCCTTGTCCTTCACGTCCTTGGCCTTCTCCGAGGCCATCGCCTTGACCGGCGACTCGCCCTCCATGACGCGCTTGCCGGCCTTGCCGGTCGGCCCCTCGACGGACTCGGTGAGTTTGCCGGTCAGTTCGGTGACCTTCTCGCCCGCCTTGTCGGCGAGGCTCTGAGCGCGGGCGCTCAGGTGCGACTTGGCCTCGTCGCGGAGGCGGCTGAACGCCGAACCCTGCTCCTCGTCATCCTTCTTCTGCGCGGCCATCTGCCGTCACCTCCCTCGCCCGGAGCGCGACGAGCGCGACGCGGACTTACGCGTCTGGGCCGTCTTCGCCGCCGACTTCTTCGCGGTGGACTTCTTGGCCGGGGCCTTCTTCGCCGTCTTCTTCGCCGGGGCCTTCTTCGCCGCGGACTTCTTGGCGGGCGCCTTCTTCGCCGGGGCCTTGTCGGACGCCGACTTCTTGGCAGGCGCCTTCTTCGCCGGGGCCTTGTCGGACGCCGACTTCTTGGCAGGGGCCTTCTTCGCCGGAGCCTTCTGGGCCGGCTTCTTCACCTCGGGCTTCCGAGCAGCGGACTTCTTGGACGGGGCCGACTTCTTCGAAGGCGCGGACCTCTTCGACGGGGCGGACTTCTTGGCGGCGGGCTCGCGGCGACGGGGGGCGGGCTCCGGCTCGTCCTCGGGCTCGTCGTCCTCGTCGTCCTCAGGCCCGTCGTCCTCGTCGTCCTCGTTGTCCTCGTCTTCGTCCTCGTCGTCCTCGGCCGCGGGCTCGTCGTCTTCTTCGTCCTCGTCGTCCTCGGCCGCGGGCTCGTCGTCCTCGTCGTCCTCGTCCTCGGCCGACGCCTCTCCCCCGTCCTCGTCCTCCTCTTCGCCGTCGTCCTCGTCCTCCTCTTCGCCGTCGTCCTCGTCGTCCTCCTCGTCCTCGTCCTCGGCCGAGGGCTCGTCGGATTCGGGCTCCTCGCCCTCCCCCTCCTCCGCCTCGCCCGTCGGCTCCTCCTCGTCCTGGTCCTCGTCCTCGTCGCCCTCCGGCTTGGGAGAGCTCAGCAGGGAGGTGCGCTCGCGGAGGGTGTCGGCGAGCGAGTCGAAGCGCCGGTCCGCCGCGGCGGTGAGGGCGCTACGGCCCGCCGTCAGCAGGTCGCCGCGGACCTGCTCGCTGAGGGCGTTGAACTGCGGGGTCTCCCGAAGCCGGTTGACCCCCTCGTTCATCAGCTCCTGAGGGCTGAGCTTGAACCGGCGCCCCGCCAGATAGGTACCGACGGTCAAGGCCAGCTTCGCCTTACGGGTACGACCGAGGGCGTACCCGGCGGCGATCGCGGTGGCGATGGCCACTTTGTTCGTCTCGTTCATCAGTGACTTCCCGGGGGTGGGGGTACGGGGTGGGCGGGGCCGGTGCCCGGCGGGCGGCCCTCCAACAGGTCCAGCAGGCGGTCCTCCTCACGCTCGAAGCGCTCCTGGTCGATCTCGCCCTCGTCCAGCGCGCGGTTGAGGGCGGCCAACTGGGCGCGGAGCACGGCCGGGTCGGAGGTCTCGCGCTCGGCCGTCTCCTCCAGCCGGTCGGCGATCCAGGCGACCCCGCGGACGGGGGCGAGCGGCAGGGTGAGCAGGCCGGTGATGAGCCCCATCTCAGACCGCCGCCCGCTTCGGCGCCGGGGAGGTGGGGGCCTCCGCCGGGACGAAGCTGTAGCAGGGCAGCGGGCCGGTGAGCAGCAGCTCCGCCCGGCCGGCCAGTTCGGCGGCGAGGCGGTCGACCTCGGCGCGGAAGGCGGCCTCGGCGTCCTGGGCGAGCAGCACCGAGACGTTGAGGACGCACCCCTCGACCTCGGGGCCGTCGCACATCTCCGCGGCGAGCGGGGCCAAGGCCCGGCGGACCCGTTCGGCGGCGAGCCGGGCCCGCCGCTCCAGCGCGTCCGACACCGCCTGGCCGAGCCGCACACTCGCCTCGTAACCGGGGCGGCGCAGGCCGCGGTCGCGCAGCGCGCGCAGCCCCTGGTCCTCGGCGAGCAGACGGGCGAGGGCGGCCTCGCCCTGCGCGGGCTGCGCCTTGACGTTCATCTCGACGCGGTCCGCGACCCGCTCCAGCGCCCGCTCGTGGGCCGGGCGGCGGCTGGCGAGCTGGTCGAGGAGGGCCGCCTCGTCGGGCAGCACCACCCCGAACCGCATCGGCAGCACCGGCCCGTCGGCGGCGAGCGCGGTCAGCAGTCCCTGGTGGGCGGTGAGATCGCGGCGCCGGGCGCGCAGCCCGTCCGGGGCGTCCCCCACCACCGCGGCCGGGGCGCCTTTCCCGGCGCCGAGCAGCCGGACGGGGGAGGCGCCGACGCCGGTGCGGCCGGCGGGCGGGCCCGGATGGCCGGGGCCCACGACTCCGTAGACGTACAGGCTCATGGGTCAGCTCCTGGCCGGGCGGCGGCGGGGGCGGTCGGAGGACGAGGAAGACGACGAGGACGACGAGGACGGAGAGCGCTTCTTGCGGGGCCTGGTCTCCTTGGCCTCTTCCTCCTCGGCCTCCTCGTCGTCGGAGTCGTCCATGCCGAGGGCGCCCTTGACCTTGTCGCCCACCGAACTGGCGGCTCGCTTGGCACCGGCCTTGCCGAGGGCACCGGCCGCGCCACCGCCGCCGAACATCTCGGGGACGGTCCGGCTGCGGGTGTCGTTCTCCAGGTCGAGGCGGTTGCAGGCCTCGGCGAAGCGGAGGTACGTGTCGACGCTGGCCACACAGATGCGGGCGTCGATCTTGAGGATCTCGATACCGACGAGGGAGACCCGGATGAACACATCGATGACCATGCCGCGGTCGAGGATGAGTTCCAGAGTGTCGTAGAGCGTGCCGGCGCGCGGAGCGCAGACGATGTCGTCGCGGTATATCGCAGGGGTCGTCATGGCTGACCAGCTTTCTCAGGTGTCGGCGGCGCCCCGCCGGTAGCGGCGTACCCGGCGGTACTCCAGGAGCTCCCCGTCGCCGTCCAGTTCGACCTCGTAGGTGGCGAGCAGACTGGTGGTGTCGGGGATCCTGGGCACCTCCAGCACGTCGACGTCGACGCGCCAGCCGGAGTGCTCCTCGGCCTTGCGGACGGCCGAGACACCCTCGGTGCGGTGGCCGATGAGGTCGGCGAGGCTCTTGCAGGCCTTCTCGGCCGCGCCCCGCGCACCGCGCACCGGCTCCCCGCGGGAGCCTTTGGACACGGTGGATTTCCTGGCGGGCTTGGTGCGTTGCTCTGCCATGGCCCCAGTCTCGGCAGCACGCCGACACGCCGCCTTCACTGATGCGCCGAACGGGGACGGCCGCAGTCACCGCACGGGCACCGCCCGTGACGCAGAAGGACCCCGGGCGACCTGAGCGGTCACACGGGGTCCGTCGTAGGTGCCGGGGCGGCCCGGCGGCGGGGAATCAGCCGCCGGAGGTGTCCAGTTCGGCGTCCGGCGCCACACCGGCGCAGTCCCAGGGGTCGTTCAGCCAGCCGTCGGGCAGCACCACGCGGTCCCGGCCGGAGGTGCGGCCGCGCGGGCCGTCGGCCCCGGCGGGCCAGGGCTGATCGAGGTGGAGGGTGTCGAGCTGCTCCCGGAGTTCGGCGAGGGAGGAGGTCACCGCGAGGCTGCGGCGCAGGTCCGAGCCGACCGAGAAGCCCTTCAGGTACCAGGCGACGTGCTTGCGGAAGTCGATCACGCCGCGCGCCTCGTCACCGATCCACTCCCCCAGCAGCCCCGCGTGGCGCACCATGGCGTCGGCCACCTCGCGAAGCGTCGGCGCGGCCGGGGCGCCCGTCCCCTCGAAGGCCGCGACCAGGTCCCCGAAGAGCCACGGCCGGCCGAGGCAGCCGCGGCCGACCACGACGCCGTCGCAGCCGGTCTCGGCCATCATGCGGACGGCGTCCGCGGCCGACCAGATGTCGCCGTTGCCCAGCACCGGGATCTCGGTGACGTGCTCCTTCAGCCGGGCGATGGCGTCCCAGTCGGCGGTGCCGCTGTAGTGCTGGGCGGCGGTACGGCCGTGCAGGGCGACCGCCGTGACGCCCTCCTCGACGGCGATCCGCCCGGCGTCGAGATAGGTGGTGTGGTCGTCGTCGATGCCCTTGCGCATCTTGATCGTCACCGGCAGCTCCCCGGCGCCCGACACCGCCTCGCGCAGGATGGCCCGAAGCAGGTTCCGCTTGTACGGCAGCGCCGAGCCGCCGCCCTTGCGGGTGACCTTCGGCACCGGGCAGCCGAAGTTGAGGTCGATGTGGTCGGCGAGGTCCTCGTCCACGATCATCCGGACCGCCTTGCCGACGGTGGCCGGGTCGACGCCGTACAACTGGATCGAGCGAGGCCGCTCCGACTCCCCGAACTGGATCAGCTGCATCGTCTTCTCGTTGCGCTCCACCAGCGCCCGCGTGGTGATCATCTCGCTGACGAACAACCCCTTGCCTCCGGAGAACTCCCGGCACAGGGTGCGGAACGGCGCGTTGGTGATCCCCGCCATCGGCGCCAGCACCACAGGCGGCGACACGATATGCGGCCCGATGGCCAGCGAGGGGGCGACGGGCGCGGGATGCGGGGCGGGGGCGGGGGATGACGCGGACATCCCCCCATTCTCGCACTGGTTTCTTGGAGCTTCGCTCGCCGCCGGGGCGCCACATGTCGTTGTCGAGACACCCGACGTGCACACCTTCTTTTTGGAGCTTCGCTCGCCGCCGGGGCGCCACATGTCGTTGTCGAGACACCCGACGTGCTCGTCCGCTTCGCTCCCTGCGCGCGACGGGTGTCTCGACAACGACGCGCCCCTTTGGCTCCCGAAGCTGGCTTGTCGGGGTGGGCGGGGTGGTCCGCCGGTGGCCGGGAGGCGGGCATGTGGCGGACATGCGGCGGGCCCGCGGCCTGCCCCGGCAAGGGGGCGGGACACGGGCCCGTCGAGTTGGGCTGTCGCAGGTCAGGCCTTGTCGCCTGCCTCCTGGGACGCCTCGGCCTGCGCGTCCTCGGGGGCGGCGGGGGTGTCGGCGGTGCCCGCCAGGGCGGTGCGCTCGCGCATCTTGCGCAGGAGCTCCTGCTTCTGGTCGAGAGCGGCGGGGCGGTTGTCCGCCGGACCGCCGGGGGCGGTGGCGGGGCGTCCGTTGCGGGGCAGCTTGTTGCGCTGACCGCCGACGCCGAGCAGGTTGTTGCGGCTCTTGGCCACGGGGATCTCCGTTTCTGGGCTCTGGATGACACCGCGATGCGTCATGACGGCAGGCGACACGCGTACGCGACCCTCCACGCCGTGGCACGGCGGGGCCGGAAGGCGGCCCGGGCGCGTGACGGACGCGGCGCGGTGAAGGGGAATGACGATGTGGGGGACGGGCGACGCGGCCCGCCCGCTCTCACTCGTAGATGGGCGTCATCGAGAACATGCGGATGAGGCTACCGGTACCCGCAGGGGGTCGGCGACGCATTTTCCCGGGCCGGGTGCGGCCGACACCCGGTGACGGGTCCCGGACAGCCGGACGCCCCCGGTTCCGCGAGGGAGTCCGGGGGCGTCCGGGCCGGCCGGGGCCGCCGGGCGGGCGGCGCGGCCGGGTGGGTCAGCAGCCGACGAGGCGGGCGGCCAGGTAGCCCTCGATCTGGTCGAGGGAGACCCGCTCCTGCTTCATGGTGTCGCGCTCGCGGACGGTCACCGCGTTGTCGTCGAGGGTGTCGAAGTCGACGGTGACGCAGAACGGCGTGCCGATCTCGTCCTGGCGGCGGTAACGGCGGCCGATGGCGCCGGCGTCGTCGAACTCGATGTTCCAGTGCTGGCGCAGCGCCGCCGCCAGGCCCTTGGCCTTCGGGGAGAGCTCGGGGTTACGCGAGAGCGGCAGCACGGCGGCCTTGACCGGGGCCAGGCGCGGGTCGAACCGCATGACGGTGCGCTTCTCCAGCTTGCCCTTGGCGTTGGGCGCCTCGTCCTCGATGTACGCGTCGAGCATGAAGGCCAGCATGGCGCGGCCGACGCCCGCCGCGGGCTCGATGACGTAGGGGGTCCAGCGCTCGCCGGCCTCCTGGTCGAAGAAGGAGAGGTCCTGGCCGGACGCCTTGGCGTGGGCGGAGAGGTCGTAGTCCGTGCGGTTGGCGACGCCCTCCAGCTCACCCCACTCCGAGCCGCCGAACTGGAAGCGGTACTCGATGTCGGCGGTGCGCTTGGAGTAGTGGGAGAGCTTCTCCTTCGGGTGCTCGAACCACCGCATGTTCTCCTCGCGCAGGCCGAGACCGGTGTACCAGTTCCAGCGCTGCTCCATCCAGTACTCCTGCCACTGCTCGTCCTCGCCCGGCTTGACGAAGAACTCCATCTCCATCTGCTCGAACTCGCGGGTGCGGAAGATGAAGTTGCCGGGCGTGATCTCGTTGCGGAAGGACTTGCCCATCTGGGCGATGCCGAACGGGGGCTTGCGGCGCGAGGTCTGCTGCACCTGGGCGAAGTTGGTGAAGATGCCCTGGGCGGTCTCGGGGCGCAGGTAGGCGATGGAGCCGGAGTCCTGCGTGGGGCCGAGGTGGGTGGAGAGCAGGCCCGAGAACTCCTTGGGCTCGGTGAACTGGCCCTTGTTGCCGCAGTGCGGGCAGTTGATGTCGGCCAGGCCGTTCTCGGGGAGGCGGCCGTGCTTCGCCTCGTAGGCCTCCTCCAGGTGGTCCGCGCGGAAGCGCTTGTGGCAGGAGGTGCACTCGGTCAGCGGGTCGCTGAACGTGGCGACGTGACCGGAGGCGACCCACACCTCGGAGGCGAGGATCACCGAGGAGTCGAGACCGACGACCTCGTCACGGGAGGTGACCATGTAGCGCCACCACTGGCGCTTGATGTTCTCCTTGAGCTCGACGCCCAGCGGTCCGTAGTCCCAGGCGGCGCGCTGGCCACCGTAGATCTCGCTGCTCGGGTAGACGAAGCCACGGCGCTTGCTCAGGCTGACGATGCTGTCGATCTTGTCGGCGGCCACGGTGCTCTCTTCATTACGACGAAGCGGTTGGTGGGTCCGCCGGGGCTCACGGCCGGCCGCGGCCCGGCGAATACCTCAGATTACCGGCGCCCGCACCCCCGGGATCAAATCCGCCGGAGCGCGGGCGGCCGGATCGGGGCATTGCGGGCGGTCGGCCGAGGACGCTAACGGGACGAGTGGGACGGAGGGGCCGGGGCGGACATGCCGTCGACGCCCTCCCCGCCACACCGTCGGAACCCCCCGAGTGGCGCATCACGAGTGGCGGTGAAAGGTTTTTTTGACAATCGTTTCCACCTTTGTTGAAAATGAGTGTCATGAACATATGTCGTGGCCGGAATCGGTCGACCCGCATCGCCCTCACCGCCTCCGCCGCCGCCCTCTCGCTGGGCGTCCTGTCGGCCTGCGGCGGCTCGGACTCGGGCGGGAGCGGGGACGGCAAGCTCGCCGTGACCGCCTCGTTCTACCCGCTGGAGTTCCTCGCCGAGCAGATCGGCGGCGACCACGTGGACGTCACCACCCTGACCGGTCCCGGCGTCGAGCCCCACGACCTGGACATCACCCCCCGACAGACCGGCGCGATGAGCGAGGCCGACGTCCTGCTCTACCTGCGCGACCTCCAGCCCGGCGTGGACAAGGCCGTCGACCAGGCGGGCGTCCAGAACACCGTGGACGCCGCGGAACTCACCACGCTGGAGACGCACAGCTCCTCCAGCGGCGACGGGCACGACCACGACCACGGCGAGGGCGACGGGCACGACCACGGCGAGGAGGAGGGCGACGGGCACGACCACGGCGACTCCGGCCTCGACCCGCACGTCTGGCTCGACCCGGTCAAGTACGCGGAGATCGCCGACGGCGTCGGCGCGGCCCTGCAGAAGGCCGACCCGGACAACGCCGCCGACTACCGGAAGAACACCGAGGCGCTCACCGGCAAGCTGAAGGGCCTCGACAAGGAGTACCGCGAGGGCCTGAAGAACACCGACTCCAAGACCTTCATCACCACCCACGCCGCCTTCGGCTACCTCGCCGAGCGGTACGGGCTGGATCAGGAGAGCATTGCCGGTGTCGACCCGGAGTCCGAGCCCAGCCCGGCGCGGATGAAGGAACTCCAGAAGATCGCCGCCGAGGAGCACGTGTCCACCGTCTTCTTCGAGACCCTGGCCAGCGACCGCACCGCCAAGGTCCTCGCCGAGGACACCGGGCTGCGCACCGGCGTGCTGGACCCGCTGGAGGGCATCACGGAGAAGTCGAAGGGCGACGACTACCTGGAGGTCATGGAGTCCAACCTCGCCGCCCTGAAGAAGGCGCTCGGCGCCAAGTGACCCTCCCCGCCCCCCGCGACCCCCGCAGGCCCCAAGGAAGCACGGTGGACCCGGTGAACGCAGGAGCCTCCCCGAACCCCCGCCCCGAGCCCACGGGCCCCGACGGCGACGCGGACCAGGTCGTCGCCCTGACCGACGCGGTCGCCACCCTCGGCGCCCGCCCGGTGCTGCGCGGCGTCGACCTCACGGTGGGGCGCGGCGAGGTCGTCGCCCTGCTCGGCGCCAACGGCTCCGGCAAGTCGACCGCCGTCCGCGCCGCCATCGGCCAGGTCCCGCTCACCCGCGGCGAGGTCCGCCTCTTCGGCACCCCGCTGCGCCGCTTCCGCGACTGGGCCCGCCTCGGCTACGTCCCGCAACGCACCACCGCGGCCGGGGGTGTGCCCGCCACCGTGCGCGAGGTCGTCACCTCCGGCCGCCTCTCCCGCACCCGGCTGGGACCGCTGCGCAAGGCCGACCGGGACGCGGTCCACCGCGCGCTGGAGGCCGTGGGCCTCGCCGACCGTGCCAAGGACTCCGTCAACGCCCTCTCCGGCGGCCAGCACCAGCGGGTGCTGATCGCCCGCGCGCTGGCGGGCGCCCCCGACCTGCTGATCATGGACGAGCCGATGGCGGGGGTGGACCTGGCCAGCCAGGAGGTGCTGGCGGAGACCCTGCGCGCGCAGGTCGCCGAGGGCGCCACGGTCCTGCTGGTCCTGCACGAGCTGGGTCCGCTGGAGCCGCTCATCGACCGCGCCGTCGTCCTGCGCGACGGCTGCGTGGCCCACGACGGGCCGCCGCCGAAGGCCGTCGGCCAGCACGCCCTGCCCGGCCACGACCACGTACACCCGCACGCGGCGCCCGAGAACGCCGATCCGATCCGGACGGGACTGTTCGACTGATGGACCTCTTCGACTACGCCTTCATGCAGCGCGCCCTGATCGCCGCAGTGCTGGTCGGCCTCACCGCCCCGGCCATCGGCACCTACCTGGTCCAGCGCCGCCAGGCGATCATGGGCGACGGCATCGGGCACGTGGCGATGACCGGCGTGGCGCTCGGCTTCCTGCTCAACACCAGCCCCGTCTGGATGGCCACCGCGGTCGCCGTCCTCGGCTCGGTCGGCATGGAGCTGATCCGCTCCCGCGGCCGGACCAGCGGCGACGTGGCCCTGGCCCTGCTCTTCTACGGCGGCATGGCCGGCGGTGTCATGATCATCAACCTGGCGCCGGGCGGCTCCACCGCCAACCTCAACACGTACCTCTTCGGCTCGATCACCACGGTCTCGCCGGAGGATCTGACCGCGGTGGTCGTCCTCGCCGTGCTGGTCCTCGCCGTCACCCTCGGCCTGCGCCGCCAGCTCTTCGCGGTCTGCCAGGACGAGGAGTTCGCCCGTGTCACCGGCCTGCCGGTCCGCCTGCTCAACCTGTTGATCGCGGTGACCGCCGCCGTCACCGTCACCGTCGCCATGCGCATCGTCGGCCTGCTGCTGGTCAGCGCCATGATGGTGATCCCGGTGGCCGCGGCCCAGCGCCTGACCAAGGGGTTCGGCGCGACCCTCGCCGGCGCCATGGTCATCGGCGTGGTCGTCTCCCTCGCCGGCACGGTCACCACGTACTACGTGGACGCCCCCTCGGGCGCCGCCATCGTCCTCCTGGCCATCGTCGTCTTCCTGCTCCTCAGCCTGGCCGCCACTCCTCTCGCCCGCCGCCGCGCCCGCGGAACAGCGGGTTCCCCCGAGGACGTGGCATCCTGCACCCTGGACGAGGGGGAGACCGACACCACGGCTTCCCCGACGACCCGCGACTAGGCCCAGTCCAGGCCAGAGCTTCGGGAGCCAAAGGGGCACCCGCAACAACATCCCCGTCACCATCAACGCCACCGCCGCCTGAGCCACCGGCCGACTCGGCCCCACGCACCGCGGGTCCCACGTAC
>NZ_JBHXJE010000067.1:0-25280 GCF_042723275.1 Streptomyces sp. NPDC058373
GTGAGGAGGTACACCGGTGCGGCCCCGCCCGCCCCACCCCGCGGACAAACCGCGAACCCCACGGCAAGGCCGCCCCACTCATAGCCAACGGCAACCGACAAAACCCCAGCCCGGCCGGCGCTTGAGGCCAATCAGTGACCGGCACGGGCAAGCCGGGCCGCACCCCAAACCCAGCCCGGCCGGCGTTTGAGGCCATCTGTGACCGGCACGGTCGAGACGGGCAGAAGCCAAGAGCAGCCTGGCCGGCGCTTGAGGCCACCCCGGACCGACGCGGGCGAGCGGCGGCCAGGTAAAGAGAGCCCGGCCGCGCAGGTGGCCAGGCGATCCCGTTCGGCGCTTCCCGAGCGGCGCCCGCCCCGGCCCGGTGCCAGACTCTGGCAAGGACCACGCGAGGGGCCCGGTGACGACGGCGGGGCCCGACGAAGGAGCTCACCCATGCTCACCACCCGCTATGTCGACGGATCGCCGAACTGGCTCGACCTCGGCACCCCCGACCCCGGCGCGGCGACCTACTTCTACACCGCCCTGTTCGGCTGGACCTTCCGCCCCTCCGAGCGGCCGGAGGCAAGCGGCTACGGCTTCTTCGAGCTGAACGGGCGGGTCGTCGCCGGCGCCATGCACATCTCCGTCGAGCAGGCATCGCCCGGGTGGACCGTCTACTTCCGGACAGCCGACGCCGACGCCACCGCCGACGCGGTCCGGGCGGCCGGCGGCCACGTCGGCTTCCGTCCCATGGCCGTCTTCGACCAGGGCCTCATGGCCCTGTTCAGCGACCGTTCGGGCGCCGCGTTCGGCACCTGGCAGCCCGGCGCCACCGAGGGCCTCGGCGTGGTCGGCGAGGACAACTCCCTCTGCTGGGTCGAGCACTACGGCCCGACCGTCGAGGATGCCGTCGACTTCTACCGCGCGGTCTACGGCTGGAAGACCTACGAGGTCCCCGCTCCCGAAGGCAGCTACACGACGGTCGGGCCCGCCGGGGAGGGCGAGGACCGGATGTTCGGCGGCGCCATCGACCTCGCCGAGCGCATCGAGCGCGGCTCGGCCGCGCACTGGCTGCCGTATTTCGCCGTGGACGACCCCGACGCGGTGTGCCGCCGTGCGCGGGAGCAGGGTGGCAGCGTACGAATGGAGCCGACCGACCTCGAAGGGGTGGGTCGGCTCGCCAAGCTGGGGGACCCGTGGGGCGCCCGGTTCGCGGTGCTGAAGCCGCTTCCGCCGGAGTCCCGCCCCGACATGTGAGGCGGCCGGGAGCGGGCCGCGCAGGGGGCCGGCGGAGGCGTTGATCAGACGTTGATGAGACGTTTTTCCGTGCCCGTCATCATCACCCCATGCGGATCGACAGTACGGCCGCGCACGATCTCGCCTGGCAGGAGCAGGCGCTGTGCGCACAGACCGGATCAGAGTTCTTCTTCCCCGAGCCGGGCAGCTCGGTGCGTGAGGCCAAGCTCATCTGCGAGGCCTGCGACATGCGGGCGGCCTGCCTCGCCTACGCCCTCGCCCACGACGAGCGCTTCGGCGTGTGGGGCGGGCTCTCCGAGAAGGAGCGCGAACGGATGCGGCGCGACAGACGCTGACCGCCTCCCGTCCCCCTCACCGCCCGCCCCGCCCGTACCGGCCGCAGCCGTACGGGCGGTGGCGTTTCGCGGTGTCCCGCTCAGGCCTGCGCGGCGCGCGCCCGCATCCGGGCCTTGCGGGTGGCGAGCCGCTCGTCGAACTTGGCGGCCTCGGCGTCCAGCCCGCCCATGTACAGCCCCAGTTCCTCCTGCGCCCGCACACCCTCCGGGCCCAGCCCGTCGATCTGCATGACCTTCAGGAACCGCAGCACGGGCTGGATCACGTCGTCGTGGTGGATCCGCAGGTTGTAGACCTCGCCGATCGCCATCTGGGCGGCCGCCCGCTCGAAGCCGGGCATGCCGTGGCCGGGCATCCGGAAGTTGACCACCACGTCGCGGACGGCCTGCATCGTCAGGTCCGGCGCCAGCTCGAAGGCGGCGCCCAGCAGGTTCCGGTAGAAGACCATGTGCAGGTTCTCGTCGGTGGCGATCCGGGCCAGCATCCGGTCGCAGACCGGGTCGCCGGACTGGTGGCCGGTGTTGCGGTGCGAGATGCGGGTGGCCAGCTCCTGGAAGGCCACGTACGCCACCGAGTGGAGCATCGAGTGCCGGTTGTCGGACTCGAACCCCTCGCTCATGTGGACCATCCGGAACCGCTCCAGCTCGTCCGGGTCGACGGCCCGCGAGGTGAGCAGGTAGTCCCGCATCACTATGCCGTGGCGGCCCTCCTCGGCGGTCCAGCGGTGCACCCAGGTGCCCCAGGCGCCGTCACGGCCGAAAAGCGACGCGATCTCGTGGTGGTAGCTCGGCAGATTGTCCTCCGTGAGGAGGTTGACGATCAGCGCGGTGCGGCCGATCGGCGTCACCTTCGACTGCTCCTTCTCCCAGGCCTCACCGTCCTCGAAGAAGCCGGGGAAGTTGCGGCCGTCGGACCAGGGCACGTACTCGTGCGGCATCCAGTCCTTGGCCACCTTGAGGTGACGGTTGAGCTCCTTCTCCACGACCTCCTCCAGCGCGTGCAGCAACTGGGCGTCGGTCCATCCGCCGGACGGGGCGAGGTGGGGTGTGGTGACGGTCATGCGGGACTCCTGGGGACGGGGAGTTCTTGCGATGATGCAACTTACGGGAACGTAGGTTACGCACCCGTAGGTTAAGCCCGCCGTAAGGAACCTCTGACGGCGGGGGCCGCGCAAACGCCTGTTTCCGGCCGAACGGCGTACGGAAAGGGCCCGGAGCCCCTGTTTCCAGGGGTCCCGGGCCCTCTCGTGCCCCACTCCGACCGGGATCAGTCCTTCAGCGCGTCCCCCACCTCCTCGGGGGCCGGCTCGCGCAGCTCGCCGCCGAGCAGCAGCCAGCGGGTGATCCCCAACGACCGCAGGAACGGCAGGTCGTGAGAGGCGACCAGCAGCGCGCCCCGGTACGCCGCCAGGGCCGAGGTGAGCTGCCGGACGCTCGCCAGGTCGAGGTTGTTGGTCGGCTCGTCCAGCATCAGCAACTGCGGTGCCGGTTCCGCCGGCATCAGCGAGGCCGGCGCCGCCCGGAACCGCTCGCCGCCGGAGAGCGTGCCCGCCGGACCGGTAGGCCCGCCCGCCCTTGAGCAGGAAGCGGGCCAGCCGTGCCCGTACCTGGTCGGGGGTGCTGCCGGGGGCGGCCCGCGCCACGTTCTCGGCGACGCTGAGCGAGTCGTCGAGCGCGTCCAGACGCTGCGGGAGGAACCGGAGCGGGACCTGGACCAGCACCTCGCCCGCCTCCGGCGCGAGCTGTCCCGCCGCCGGGGCGTCGGCCTCGCCCCGGCGGCGGGACGCGCGCCCCGGCTCAGCGCGTGTCGCGGATGAGCAGGGCGAGGTCCCGGTCGAGGTCGAGGTGGAGGTACTCGCGGCCCGGCGGGACCAGGGCGATGGTGCGGGCCGCGAACCGGCGCAGCTCCTCCGCGCGTACCCGCACCACGGCGGTCCCCTCCGGCGCGTGGAACTCCATGACCACCTGGTCCTCGCCGTGCGGCCGCAGCCGCACGTCCCCCATCCCCGCCTCGCCGGTCAGCCCGGCGGTGAGCAGGTCCCGGGCGAACGACCAGGTCACCTCGACCCCCTCCAGCGTCGAGCGTGCGGGGAAGGTCATGGTCACGGCGAACGGCTCCGTGCGGTCGTACCGCAGCCTCGCCGGAATCGTCGCCATACGCGGCGCGGCTGCGACGAGCTGCGCCTCGACGGACTGCTGGATGACGGTCTCCACGGTGCCCCCCTGGGTCCTCAGGCCGCCCGGGCGGTCAGGCCCCGGCAGTCGGAGAGACGGGGAAAGGGGTGAGTCCGTGCACAGGAGGTGGCGTGAGCTGCGTCACTTCCTCGTCCTCGGCCGCCGGACGGGGCGGGGCCGTTCGGCCGCCGCCCCGGCCCCCCCGCCCGCCCGAGGAGCCCCGCCTCAGACCACGGCCCCCGTCCCCTCCCGCACCCGCTTGCGCTCCCGGTCGGGCGAGGCCGAGGGGCGGCGGCGCCGTTCCAGCCGTACGGCCAGGGGCATCGCGGTGAAGATGGTCGAGGCGATGCCGACCGTGATCCCGGCGAGGAGGGCCACCGCGAAGTCGGTCAGGCTGCCGCCGCCCGACAGGGCCAGCGCCAGCAGGACGAAGACCGCGCCCAGACCGGTGTTGACGGTCCGGGGCAGCGTCTGCCCCACCGCCAGGTCGCCGAGGGTCTCCCAGGGGGCGCCCGGCCGGGCCCGGCGCAGCTCCCGCAGCCGGTCGAAGACGACCACGGTGTCGTTGACCGAGTACCCGACCACGGTCAGCAGCGCCGCCAGGAAGACGCTGTCCACCGGCTTGCCCAACCACGCGAAGAGCCCCACCACCAGCAGCACGTCCTGCGCCATGGCCGCCACCGCCGCCACCGCCAGCGTGCCCCGGAACCGCACGCTCAGGTAGAGCAGTTGTGCCCCGACGGCCACCGCCAGCGCCAGGACGGCCTTGTCCCGCAGCTCCGCCCCGAGACTCGGCCCGACCAGGTCGTCCCGCTCGACGGTCACCTCGCCGCCGCGCTCGGCCAGCGCCGCCCGCACCCGGCGCTCCTCGGCGTCGTCCAGCGGCCCGGTCCGCACCGTCACCAACGAGGCCCCGTCCTGGTCGGCGCGCTGCACCACCGCCTCGGGGAACCCGGCCTCGGCCACCGCGGCCCGCGCGGTCTGCGCGTCCACCGGCCGCTCGGTGGCGTACTGCGTCTGGCGCCCGCCGGTGAACTCCACGCCCAGCTCCAGGCCGCGCACCCCCACGCCCGCCAGCGCCACCAGCAGCAGCCCGCCGGAGAGGAGCAGCCAGCGGCCGCCGGAACGCATCAGCCGGGGCGGTCGCTGTTCCAGCCGCGTCCGCAGCCGCCCCTTCCCGGCCATCCCGGTCATCCGCGGGCGCCGCCTCACCAGGCCGCGGCCCAGTGCCCAGTCGGCGAGGACCCGGGTGATGACCAGCGCCGAGACCATCGAGGCGATCACCCCGACGGCCAGCGTGACCCCGAACCCCTTCACCGGGCCCGTCGCCAGCGCGAAGAGCAGCCCGGCCGCGATCAGCGTGGTGACGTTGGAGTCGAGGACCGCGCTCCACGCCTTGGCGAACCCGCGCGCCAGCGGCCGCCGCAGGTCCTTCGGCCGCCGGGACGCCTGGCCGTACTCCTCGCGGGCCCGCTCGAAGACGAGCACGTTGGCGTCGACGGCCATGCCGACCGCCAGCACGAACCCGGCGATGCCCGGCATGGTCAGCGTCGCGCCGAGTGCCACGATCACCGCGTAGGAGATCAGTCCGTACAGGGAGAGCGCGATGGTGGCGAGCAGGCCGAGGAGGCGGTAGACGGCGGTGATGAAGACGGCCGTGCAGGCCAGGCCGATCAGCGCCGCCCACGCGCCCGCGCGGATCGCGTCGGCGCCGAGGGACGGGCCGACGGTGGACTGCTCGACCACCTCGACCGGCAGCGGCAGCGCGCCGCCCTTGACCAGCGCCGCCAGTTCGCGGGCGCCCTCGGCGTCGAAGCCGCCGGTGATCTGGGTGGAGCCGCCGGTGATGCCGGTGCCGCAGGCCACCGTCTCGCGCATGCCGGGTGCCGAGACGATCCGGTCGTCCAGCACGATCGCCACCCGCCGCCCCGGATCGCCCGGCGCGGCGCAGGCCGCCTCGCCGGTGAGCTCGGCCCAGGCGCCGGCCGCCTTCTTCTCGAAGGAGAGGGCGACCGCCCACCCCTCGCCCGAGGCGGCGTCGAAGTCCGGGCGGGCGTCGCTGATCCCCTCCCCGGTGAGCGCGGGCGGGCCCAGCTCCAGGAAGGCGTCCGGCCGGTCCGGGTCGGCGAGGGCCCGGGAGCCGTCGGCCGCCGCGGGTTCCGCGGCCGCGGTCTCGCCCTGGACGGGGTGGAAGGTGAGCTGGGCGGTGCGGCCGATCACCTCGGAGGCCTCCCGGGGGTCCTGGACCCCGGGGAGTTCGACCACGATGCGGTCGGAGCCGGAGCGGACCAGCTGTGGTTCGGCGACGCCGAGCGCGTCCACTCGCTGCCGCAGCACCTCCAGGGCGCGGTCGGTGGACTCGGCGTCGGGGGAGCGGCCCTGCGCCTCCTGGGCCTGCAGGACGATACGCGTGCCGCCGCTCAGGTCGAGGCCGAGCCGGGCGGGGGTGGTCAGGGCGAGGAAGAGGGACACGGCGACGACGGCGAACGCGATCAGCGCACGCCAGGCCGTGGCACGTCGGGACATGGGGACTCCACGGACGGCCCGCACGGCCGGGGGACGCTGCGGTCTCTCCTCGGGGCGCGCGGGAGCTCGGTCAACGGCGGGGCGGCGCGCGTCCGGTGGGCCGCCGTACCGCGTGGGTAGGGGGCGTGGGCGCGAGCCGCGTCGTCAACTGCTCCGCGCGGGCGGCGGACCCCGGGCCGACCAGGGGCCCGGGGACGTACCGGGCGGGGCCCGCTCCTGGCGGGGCCGCTCCAGCAGACGGCCCGGCGCGGCGGCCTGTTCCGGACCGCCGGACGGCACCGCCGCGGTGGCCGAAAGAGGAGCCTCGCCGGGGTCGGGCGGGGCGGCGGGGGCGAGTTCGGCGTCCCCGGCGGCGTACCCGTCGGCCCGCTCACGCGCCGGGGCGTGCACCCGTACCCACACCGGGGTGTGGACGGCGCGCGGCGCGGGGAGGGCCCGTTCCGGCACGGCCGTGGTGGCCGAGCCGGTGCCCGGGACCTGGCCCGGGAGGGCGGCCGAGGCGCCCGCCACCGCCAGGACCGTCGTCCAGACGGCGCAGATCAGCGCCAGCACCGTCCGGGAGGCCCGGGAGGGCGGCCGGGGGAGCGGGGCACGGCGGCGCGCGGGCCGTTCCGGCATGTGCGCCACCCCCGCCACCGCTCGATCGAAACGCTCACCCTAACCGACCGTCAACGCGCGCACGTCCTGTGGCGACCGCCACCGGGCCACACGGCCGAAAGCATGTCAGCATCGGGGCATGGTGGCACTCAGTGAACTCATTCCTCCGGAGGCGATCCGGCTGGACGCGGCGGCCCCCGACTGGCGGGCCGCCGTCCGCGCGGCGGGCGACCTGCTGGTGGCGAACGGCACGAGTACGGGCGCGTACACCGACGACATGATCCAGAACGTCGTCGACAACGGCCCCTACATCGTCATCGCGCCGGGCTTCGCCTTCGCCCACGCGCGCCCCTCGCCCGCCGTCCGCAGAACGGGTATGTCCTGGGTGCGGCTGGCCGAGCCGGTCGAGTTCGGGCACGACGCCAACGACCCCGTGGACCTGGTCGTCGCCCTCGCCGCCCAGGACAGCGCCGCCCACACCGACGCCATGGCCGCCCTCGCCCGGCTGCTCGCCGATCCCGAGCAGCACGCGCGGCTCCAGGCCGCCGCCACTCCCGAGGACCTGCACGCCCTGCTGCGGGCCCACGACGGGGCGGGCCAGGAGGCGGCGGCGCCCGCGGCGGCGGCCCCGGCGTCGGGACGGACCGGCACCGAGCAGCACAAGATCCTCACCGTCTGCGGCAACGGCGTCGGCACCAGCCTCTTCCTGAAGAACACGTTGGAGCAGGTCCTCGGCCGGTGGGGCTGGGACCGGCAGGTGTCGGTGGAGGCCACCGACACCATCTCGGCCAAGGGGAAGGCGTCCGAGGCGGTCGCCATCCTCACCTCCCGTGAGATCGCCCGGACCCTCGGCGACGTCGGCATCCCGGTGAAGGTCGTCCAGGACTTCACCAGTACCGACGAGGTCGACCACGTCCTGCGCGACACCTACGACGTCTGAGGAGGCGGCGAACCCCCGTGGACTGGCTCGTATCCTTCGCGAAGTTCTTGGTCAACGAGATCCTCAGCGAACCCGCGTACCTGATCGGCATCATCACCGCCGTCGGCCTGATCGCGCTCCGCAAGAGCGTCGGGCAGGTCCTCGGCGGTGCCATCAAGGCGACCCTGGGCTTCCTGCTCATCGGCGCCGGCGCCACCCTGGTGGTCGGCGCGCTCGCGCCGCTCGGCGAGATGATCCAGGGCGCGACCGGCGCCCACGGCGTCATCCCCACCAACGAGGCCATCGTCGGCATCGCCCAGGCGGAGTACGGCTCCCGGGTGGCGTGGCTGATGATCCTCGGCTTCGCCGTCGGCCTGCTGCTCGCCCGCTTCACCCCGCTGCGGTACGTCTTCCTCACCGGTCACCACATGCTCTTCATGGCGACCCTGCTGACCATCGTGCTGGCCACCGCCGGGCAGCCGTCCTGGCTGGTGGTGGTCGTCGGCGGAGTGCTGCTCGGCATCATGCTGGTGGCGATGCCCGCACTGGCGCACCCCTGGACCAAGCGGATCACCGGCAACAACACCGTCGCCATCGGCCACTTCGGCACCGCCGGGTACATCGCGGCGGGCGCCACCGGGCAGCTCGTCGGCAAACGCAGCCGCAGCACCGAGGACATGAACCTCCCCGAGGGGCTGCGCTTCCTGCGCGACTCGATGGTGGCCACCGCCCTGTCGATGGTCCTCATCTACCTGATCATGGCCGTCATCTTCCTCGTCAAGGCCGGCGAGGAGACCGCCTACGCGGCCTTCGCCGCCGGCGGCGGGGAACCGGCGGCCGGGATCGGCGAGTACCTGATGCAGTCCGTGATGCAGGGCCTGCAGTTCGGCATCGCCGTCGCCGTGATCCTCTTCGGCGTCCGCACCATCCTCGGCGAGCTGGTCCCCGCCTTCCAGGGCATCGCCCAGAAGCTCGTCCCCGGCGCCGTCCCCTCGCTGGACGCCCCGATCGTCTTCCCGTACGCGCAGAACGCCGTGCTGATCGGCTTCATCTCCAGCTTCATCGGCGGCCTGGTCAGCCTCGCCCTGCTCGCCTGGGTCTTCGAACCGGCCTTCGGCCTCGCCCTGGTCCTGCCCGGCCTGGTGCCGCACTTCTTCACCGGCGGCGCCGCCGGCGTCTACGGCAACGCCACCGGCGGGCGGCGCGGCGCGGTCCTCGGCGCCTTCGTCAACGGCGTCCTCATCACCTTCCTGCCCGCCCTGCTGCTGAAGGTCCTCGGTGCCTTCGGCGACGAGAACACCACCTTCGGCGACGCCGACTTCGGCTGGTTCGGCGCGATCATCGGCAACGCCGCCAAGCTCGGCTCCACCGCGGGTCTGATCGTGATGCTCGCCTTCGGCCTGCTCATCCTCGCCGGCGCCATCGTCGTCCAGAAGCGCGTCGTGGAGACCGGCTGGGACCCCGGCGCCCGCCGCGACGCCCTCCTGCCGAAGTCCGAGACCGCAGGCGACGACCCGATGGGCGGCGTCGACAGCGCCCGCGAAGGCGCCGGCGACAGCGGCCCCGTCCGCACCCGGGCACGCATCGCCCCGCCCCGCGGCGCGCCGAAGCCGCCTCCGCCGCCCGGGGAGGGGTGAGCCCGCCCGCGCCACGCACAGCGGGGCGCCCCCACCCGTCGGAGACGGAGGGGGCGCCCTCGCGCGTGCCGGCGGCGCCGCTCAGTCGGCCTCCCACACCGTCGTGACGTTGCAGAACTCGCGGATGCCCTCGGCGGCCAGTTCCCGGCCGTAGCCGGAGCGCTTGACGCCGCCGAAGGGGAGGGCGGGGTGCGAGGCGGTCATGCCGTTGACGAAGACGCCGCCCGCCTCCAGGTCCCGTACGCAGCGGTCGATGTCGTGGCGGTCGCGGGTCCAGACATTGGAACTCAGGCCGAAGGAGGTGTCGTTGGCCAGCTCCACCGCCTCGTCCAGGCTGCCCGCCCGGTACACCGTGGCCACCGGGCCGAACGCCTCCTCGCGGTGGATGCGCATCGTCGCGTCCACCCCGGCCAGCACCGTCGGTGCGTAGAACCAGCCGCGCTCCTCGTACCCCTCGGGCCGGCCGCCGCCGCAGAGCACCTGCGCACCGTGCTCGACCGCGTCGTCGACCAGTTCGGCGAGGTCGCTGCGGCCCTGCTCGCTGGAGAGCGGGCCCACGTCGGTGGTGTCGTCCATCGGGTCGCCCACCCGCAGCGCCCGCATCGCCTCGGTGAACCGCCGGGTGAACTCCTCGTAGACGTCGGTGTGCACGATGAACCGCTTGGCGGCGATGCAGGACTGGCCGTTGTTCTGCGTCCGCGCGGTCACCGCCGTCTTCGCGGCCCGCTCCACGTCGGCCGAGGGCAGCACCAGGTACGGGTCGCTGCCGCCCAGTTCCAGCACCGTCTTCTTGATCTCGTCCCCGGCGACCGAGGCAACCGACCGCCCGGCCGGCTCGCTGCCGGTCAGCGTCGCCGCCGCCACCCTCGGGTCGCGCAGGATCGCCTCCACCTCGCTCGAGCCGATCAGCAGCGTCTGGAAGCAGCCCTCCGGGTATCCGGCGCGGCGGAAGAGCGCCTCCAGGTAGAGCGCGGTCTGCGGCACGTTCGAGGCGTGCTTCAGCAGTCCCACGTTGCCCGCCATCAGCGCGGGCGCCGCGAAGCGGATCACCTGCCACAGCGGGAAGTTCCACGGCATCACCGCCAGCACCGGACCCAGCGGCCGGCAGACGACCCGGGCCCGCACCGCGCCGGAGTCCTCCACGTCGGCCTGGTCCGGGTGCTCGTCGGCGAGCAGCCCCTCGGCCCGGTCGGCGTACCAGCGCATCGCCTTCACGCACTTGGCCGCCTCCGCCCGGGCGGAGGCCACCGTCTTGCCCATCTCCAGGGTCATGGTGCGGGCGATCTCCGGCGTGTCCTCCTCCAGCAGCTCCGCCGCCCGGCGCAGCAGCCGCGACCGGTCCGCGAAGGAGGTCAGCCGGTGCTCCCGGTACGCCTCCTCCGCCCGCGCCAGCCGCTTCTCGATCTCCTCGGAGGTCAGTGCCTCGAACGTCCTGAGGGTCTCCCCGGTCGCCGGGTTCACCGTCGCGATCGCCATGCCCACACCTCTCACTCCGGTACACCGCGATCCGGTGCGGCGTACTGCGCTCACCAACCTGCCGCCCGCCCACGGACCCCGCAAACGGACGCGGGCCGCCCTCCGTACCCGCCGCTCGTGCCGGACGCTCCCGAAGGCGTCCGCACAGGGCCCCGAATGTGTGCCAGGCGCCCGTGCGGGCCGCCCGGCGGGCGACGAAGGAGGCCGACGGCGGGTCCTGCGGCCCTGCCGAGCCCCGTGCCCCCGTCCCCGCCGCCTACACCCCGACCGCCCCTTCCTCCTCGGCCAACCCCGCCACCAGCCGCTCCACGAAGAGCCGCTGCGCCACCACCAGCAGGGCCCGCGCCCGTCCCGGCGGCCACCACGCCACCCGGTCCAGCTCCGGGAACTCGCGGGTACGCCCCGAGCCGCGCGGCCACTCGATGGTGAACGTCCCCGGCACCACCGCCTCCGGGTCCAGGTCGGCCTCCACCGCCCAGGCCGTCACCGTCTTCCCGCCGCTCTGCCGCACCTCGCCCAGCTCCCGCACCGGCCCGTCCGGCGGCAGAAGGCCCAGCTCCTCCTGGAACTCCCGGCGCGCCGCGTGCCAGGCGTCCTCGCCCTCGGCGTACTCGCCCTTCGGTACCGTCCACGCGCCGGTGTCCTGCCGCGCCCAGTACGGGCCGCCCATGTGGCCGAGCAGCACCTCGATGCCGTCCGGCACCCGCCGGTACAGCAGCAGACCCGCACTGCGCCGTCCTCCCATCCGCCCAGTCTGGCCGACCTGCCGCCGCCCCGCCCGCCCGGAGCGCGTAGCCTCACCGCCCATGCACGCCCACCCCGCTCCCGCCGCCGTCGCGGTGCCCGCCGACTGGCCCGCCACCGGGGCCGAGGCCCGCGCCGTGCAGGACACCCTGCGCCCCCGCGTCGACCTCACCGGACCAGGACCCGCGCCGGGCACCGGCACCGCCACCGGCGTCGACGTGGCCTACGACGACGCCCGCGGCCTGGTCGCCGCGGCCGCCGTCGTCCTGGACGCGGCCACCCTGGAGGTGGTCGAGGAGGCCACCGCCGTGGGGCCGGTCTCCTTCCCGTACGTCCCCGGACTGCTGGCCTTCCGCGAACTGCCCGCCGTCCTCGGCGCTCTGGCCGCCCTCACCGCTCCGCCCGGCCTCGTCGTCTGCGACGGCTACGGGGTGGCCCACCCGCGCCGGTTCGGGCTCGCCAGCCACCTCGGCGTGCTCACCGGGCTGCCGGCCATCGGCGTCGCCAAGAACCCCTTCACCTTCACCCACCGCCCGCCCGGCGGCCGGCGCGGCGACCAGGCCCCGCTCACCGACGGCACCGAGGAGGTCGGCCGCGCGCTGCGCACCCGCGCCGGGGTCAAGCCGGTCTACGTCTCCGCCGGGCACGGCGTCCCGCTGGAGGCGGCCGTCGCCCACACCCTGCGCCTCGCCCCGGCCTACCGCCTCCCCGAGACCACCCGCCGCGCCGACGCCCTCTGCCGGGAGGTGCTGAAGGAGGCCGTGGGCGGGGGAGCGGAGCAGGGCTGAGCGCCGGGCCGGCTCAGACGCCGGGGGCCTGGCGCACCGCGATCCCGTTCCGCTCCAGCAGCGCCGCCGTCACCCCGTCCCCCGGCACCAGCGCGCCCCGGAACTCCCCGTCGTACACCGCGCCCCGCCCGCAGGACGGGCTGCGCGGCATCAGCACCGCCTCGGTGCACCCGGCCCGGCGGGCGGCGGCCAGCGCCCGCCGGGCACCCTCCACGAAGGCCTCGGTGACGTCCGCGCCGGTGGTGTCCACCACACGGGCCCGGCCGTCGAGCACCGCGTGCCCGTCGCCGCCGACCAGCTCCGCCGCCGGACGCGGCGTCGCCAGACCGCCCGCCTGCTCCGGACAGAACGCCACCGCGCGCCGCCCCGCCAGCTCCCCGGCGAGCGCCCCGGACGCCTTGTCCCGCCCGTCGAAACGGCAGGGAACGCCCCGCAGGCAGGCACTGACCAGAAGCGGGGGAGCGCCGGCTGCTGCCCCGGCCTCGGTGTGCTCGTCACTCATGCGGTCAGCGTAGGGCGGGGGTCCGGAAAAGCCCGGCCGGCCTCGGCGGCCGTCCGGAACCGGCAGGGTCGTGACGGGCCGGGGCAGCGCCGAGGTAGGCCCAAAAGCCGCCAGCCCTTGGTCTCGGCGCCCTGTGCGGGAACAGCCGTCACCCGCGGTCGGCCGAAGGTCGGTGGTGCCGATACTGGCTGAGTTGTCGGCGCCGCCGGTCCGTCGCACAGGTCAGCACTCGACATCGAATGCGAGCTGACCGTATCGGCACTCGGCGATCTGCACAGGGCGCAGCAGGCGGGCGAACGCCTCGGTCACGGGTCCGGGCAGTCCGAGAGCCCGTCCGGCGTCGAGGACGGCTTCACGCACGGTCGATTCCATGGAGCGCAGCGTGCCATGCGCCACTGACGCTCAGTGCTCCTGTCGCCCGCCCGGAACTGAGCGCTTGCTTTCCGGGGGCTTGTGGCCCAGCCCCGCCGTCCATAACATCAGCACTGTTACATCAGTTGTGTCACAAGGTCGGCGCGCGACGGAGCGAGGAAGACATGACGGACACGGCCACGACCGGTCCCCTGCAAGGCGTCCGGGTGGTGGAACTCGCGGGCATCGGCCCCGGCCCCTTCGCCGCGATGCTCCTCGCCGACCTCGGCGCCGACGTGGTCCGGGTCGACCGGCCCGGCGGCGCGGGCCTCGGCATCGACCCCGCCCAGGACCTCACCAACCGCAACAAGCGCTCCGTCCTGGTCGACCTCAAGGCCGAGGACGGCGCCGCCCAGCTCCTGGAGCTGGTGGAGCGCGCCGACATCCTCGTCGAGGGGTACCGCCCGGGCGTCGCCGAACGCCTCGGCGTCGGCCCCGACGCCTGCCTGGAGCGCAACCCCCGCCTCGTCTACGGCCGGATGACCGGCTGGGGCCAGGACGGCCCCCTCGCCGACCGGGCCGGCCACGACATCGGCTACATCGCCGTCACCGGCACCCTCGGCCTGATCGGCGAACCAGACGCGCCCCCGGCCGTCCCGGCCAACCTCGTCGGCGACTACGCGGGCGGCTCCCTCTACCTCGTCACCGGTGTCCTCGCCGCCCTCCACCACGCCCGCGCCCACGGCACCGGGCAGGTGGTCGACGCCGCCATCGTCGACGGCACCGCCCACCTCACCACGATGATCCACGCCATGTTCGGCGCGGGCGTCTGGCAGGACCGTCGCCGCAGCAACCTCCTCGACGGCGGCGCCCCCTTCTACGGCTGCTACACCACCGCCGACGGCGGACACATGGCCGTCGGCGCGCTGGAGCCCCGCTTCTACGCCGAGTTCACCCGCGTCCTCGGCCTCCCCGACGATGCTCCCGGCCAGGGCGACCTGGCCCGCTGGGAGGAGCTGCGCGAGGCGGTCGCCGCCCGCTTCGCCACCCGTACCCGCGACGAGTGGGCCGACCTCTTCGCCGGCACCGACGCCTGCGTCGCCCCCGTCCTCTCCCTCGCCGAGGCCGCGGGCCACCCGCACCTCGCCGCCCGCGGGACCTTCACCACCCATGACGGCCGCGTCCAGCCCGCCCCGGCCCCCCGCTTCTCCGCCACCCCGACCGCCGTCCGCGGCGGGCCCGCCCTCCCCGGTGCCGACACCGCCGAGGTCGCCCGCGACTGGGGACTGGCCACCCGCTGACGCACCGGCACCACCGCCGCACCCCGACCCGCGGACCCCGCCCGGCGGGAACCGACCGCACCCCGCGCCCAGGAGGCACCGAGCATGGAACGGCAGATCTACACCGCCGAGCACGAGGCGTTCCGCGACACCGTCCGCACCTTCCTCGCCAAGGAGGTGCTGCCCCACTACGACCAGTGGGAGAAGGACGGCATCACCAGCCGCGCCGCCTGGCTCGCCGCCGGACGGCAGGGCCTGCTCGGTCTCGCCGTGGACGAGGAGTACGGCGGCGGGGGCAACCCCGACTTCCGCTACAGCGCGGTCCTCGGCGAGGAGTTCGCCCGTGCCGGGGTCCCCGGCCTCGCCATCGGCCTGCACAACGACATCGTCGGCCCCTACCTCACCGGGCTGGCCACCGAGGAGCAGAAGCGCCGCTGGCTGCCCGGCTTCTGCTCGGGCGAGACGATCACCGCCATCGCCATGACCGAACCCGGCGCCGGCTCCGACCTCCAGTCCATCCGCACCACCGCCGAGGACAAGGGCGACCACTTCCTGCTCAACGGCGCCAAGACCTTCATCTCCAACGGCATCCTCGCCGACCTCGTCGTGGTCGCCGCCAGGACCACCCCCGAGGGGGGCGCCCACGGCCTCTCCCTGCTGGTCGTCGAGCGCGGCGCCGAAGGGTTCGAACGCGGCCGCAACCTCGACAAGATCGGCCAGAAGTCCCAGGACACCGCCGAACTCTTCTTCCACGACGTCCGCGTCCCCAAGGAGAACCTGCTCGGCGAACGCGACGGCGCCTTCCTCCACCTGATGACCAATCTGGCCCAGGAGCGGATGGCCATCGCGGTCGCCGCCATCACCGCCGCCGAGTACCTGGTGGAGATCACCTCCACCTACGTCAAGGAGCGCGAGGCCTTCGGCCGCCCGCTCTCCCGGCTCCAGCACATCCGCTTCGAGATCGCCGAGATGGCCACCGAGTGCGCCGTCACCCGCGCCTTCCTCGACCGCTGCATCGCCGACCACGCCGAGGGCAAGCTCGACGCGGTCCACGCCTCGATGGCCAAATGGTGGGCCACCGAACTCCAGAAGCGCACCGCCGACCGCTGCCTCCAGCTCCACGGCGGCTACGGCTACATGAACGAGTACCCCGTCGCCAAGGCCTTCACCGACGGGCGCATCCAGACCATCTACGGCGGGACGACCGAGATCATGAAGGAGATCATCGGCCGCTCCCTGCTGGGCTGACCGGCCCGCCGCTCCGCACTCCCCGAAAGGCTCAAGTCTTGACCACCGAAGCGTACGTCTACGACGCGATCCGCACCCCGCGCGGTCGCGGCAAGGCCAACGGCTCCCTGCACGGCACCAAGCCGATCGACCTCGTCGTCGGCCTCATCCACGAGATCCGCGCCCGCTTCCCCGGCCTCGACCCCGCCGCCGTGGACGACATCGTCCTCGGCGTGGTCAGCCCCATCGGCGACCAGGGCTCCGACATCGCCCGCATCGCGGCCATCGCCGCCGGGCTGCCCGACACCGTCGCGGGCGTCCAGGAGAACCGCTTCTGCGCCTCCGGCCTGGAAGCGGTCAACCTCGCCGCCGCCAAGGTCCGCTCCGGCTGGGAGGACCTGATCCTGGCGGGCGGCGTCGAGTCGATGTCCCGCGTCGCCATGGGCTCCGACGGCGGAGCCTGGGCGATGGACCCGATGACCAGCTTCGAGACCGGCTTCGCCCCGCAGGGCATCGGCGCCGACCTCATCGCCACCATCGAGGGGTTCACCCGCCGCGACGTGGACGAGTACGCCGCCCTCTCCCAGGAGCGCGCCGCCACCGCCTGGAAGGAGGGCCGGTTCGCCCGCTCGGTCGTCCCCGTCCGCGACCGCAACGGCCTGACCGTACTCGACCACGACGAGCACCTGCGCCCCGGCACCACCGCCGACTCGCTCGCCGCCCTCAAGCCGTCCTTCGCGGGCATCGGCGACCTCGGCGGCTTCGACGCCGTGGCGCTCCAGAAGTACCACTGGGTCGAGAAGATCGACCACGTCCACCACGCGGGCAACTCCTCCGGCATCGTGGACGGCGCCTCCCTGGTCGCCGTCGGCAACCGCGAGACCGGCGAGCGGTACGGCCTGACCCCGCGCGCCCGGATCGTCTCCGCCGCCGTCTCCGGCTCCGAGCCCACCATCATGCTCACCGGCCCCGCCCCGGCCACCCGCAAGGCGCTCGCCAAGGCCGGGCTGACCATCGACGACATCGACCTGGTCGAGATCAACGAGGCCTTCGCCGGTGTCGTCCTGCGCTTCGTCAAGGACATGGGGCTGAGCCTGGACAAGGTCAACGTCAACGGCGGCGCCATCGCGCTCGGCCACCCCCTCGGCGCCACCGGCGCGATGATCCTCGGCACCCTCGTCGACGAACTGGAGCGGCAGGACAAGCGGTACGGCCTCGCCACCCTCTGCGTCGGCGGCGGCATGGGCGTCGCCACCATCGTCGAACGCCTCTGACCGCCCGCGCCCCCGCCCTTCCGCCCGCCCACACGGAGCAGCCACACATGAGTGAGTCCACCACCGCGTCGACCATCCGCTGGGAGCAGGACGACACCGGCGTCGTCACGCTCGTCCTCGACGACCCCGCCCAGTCCGCCAACACCATGAACGCGGCCTTCATCCGCTCGATCGGCGAGGTCGCCGACCGCGCCGAGGCCGAGAAGGACACCATCCGCGGCATCATCGTCACCTCCGCGAAGAAGACCTTCTTCGCCGGTGGCGACCTCAAGGACATGATCCAGGCCACCCCCGACCAGGCCCGGGAGGTCTTCGAGCGCGGCCTGGCCATCAAGAGGGCGCTGCGCCGCATCGAGACCCTCGGCAAGCCCGTCGTCGCCGCCGTCAACGGCGCGGCCCTCGGCGGCGGCTACGAGATCGCCCTCGCCTGCCACCACCGCATCGCCCTGGACGCCCCCGGCTCCAAGATCGGCCTGCCCGAGGTCACCCTCGGCCTGCTACCGGCGGGCGGCGGCGTCACCCGCAGCGTGCGGCTGCTCGGCGTCACCGACGCGCTGCTCAAGCTCCTCCTCCAGGGCACCCAGTACAGCCCGCGCCGCGCCCTCGACAACGGCCTCGTGCACGCGGTCGCCGAGACGCCCGAGCAGATGATCGCGGAGGCCCGCGCCTTCATCGACGCCCACCCCGAGTCGGTCCAGCCCTGGGACGTGAAGGGCTACCGCATCCCCGGCGGCACCCCCGCCCACCCGAAGTTCGCCGCCAACCTCCCGGCGTTCCCGGCCAACCTCAAGAAGCAGACCTCCGGCGCCCCCTACCCGGCCCCGCGCAACATCCTCGCGGCCGCCGTCGAGGGCTCCCAGGTCGACTTCGAGACGGCCCAGGTCATCGAGGCCCGCTACTTCACCGAGCTGGTCACCGGGCAGATCGCCAAGAACATGATCCAGGCGTTCTTCTTCGACCTCCAGGCCGTCAACTCCGGCGCCAACCGGCCGAAGGACGTCGAGCGGTCCACCGTCCGCAAGGTCGCCGTCCTCGGCGCCGGGATGATGGGCGCCGGCATCGCCTACTCCTGTGCCCGCGCCGGGATCGAGGTCGTCCTCAAGGACGTCACCCCGGAAGCCGCCGCCAAGGGCAAGGCGTACTCCGAGAAGCTCTGCGACAAGGCCGTCTCCCGCGGCCGTACCACCCGCGTGAAGGCGGACGCGGTGCTCGCCCGGATCACGCCGACCGCCGAGGTGGCCGACCTCGCCGGGTGCGACGCGGTGATCGAGGCGGTCTTCGAGGACACCTCCCTCAAGCACAAGGTGTTCCAGGAGGTCCAGGACGTCGTCGCCCCCGACGCGCTGCTCTGCTCCAACACCTCCACCCTGCCCATCACCGCCCTCGCCGAGGGGGTGAAGCGGCAGGAGGACTTCATCGGCCTGCACTTCTTCTCGCCGGTCGACAAGATGCCGCTGGTGGAGATCATCAAGGGCGGGCGAACCGGCGAGGTGGCGCTGGCCCGCGCCTTCGACCTGGTCCGTCAGATCAAGAAGACCCCGATCGTGGTCAACGACTCGCGGGGCTTCTTCACCTCCCGGGTCATCGGCCACTTCATCAACGAGGGCGTCGCCATGGTCGGCGAGGGGCTCGATCCGGTCTCCGTGGAGCAGGCCGCCGCACAGGCCGGGTACCCGGCCAAGGTCCTCTCCCTGGTGGACGAACTGACCCTGACCCTGCCCCGCAAGATCCGCAACGAGACGAGGAAGGCGATCGAGGAGGCCGGCGGCACCTGGCCCGGCCACCCCGCCGACGCGGTCGTGGACCGGATGGTGGACGAGTTCGGCCGCACCGGCCGCAGCGGCGGCGCCGGATTCTACGACTACGCCGAGGACGGCTCCCGCACCGGGCTCTGGCCCGGGCTGCGCGAGCACTTCACCCGGCCGGGCGCCACCATCCCGTTCCGGGACATGCAGGAGCGGATGCTCTTCTCGGAGGCCCTGGACACCGTCCGCCTCGTCGAGGAAGGCGTCCTCACCTCGGTCGCCGACGCCAACATCGGCTCCATCATGGGCATCGGCTTCCCCGCCTGGACCGGCGGCATCCTCCAGTACATCAACGGCTACGAGGGCGGCCTGCCCGGCTTCGTGGCCCGCGCCGAGGAGCTGGCCGCCACCTACGGCGAGCGGTTCACGCCTCCGGCGCTGCTGGTCGCCAAGGCCGAGAAGGGCGAGCGGTTCACCGACTGACCGCCCTCGGCCCGGCCGCGCCCCCGTCCGCCTCCCGCAGGCGGGCGGGGGCACCGTCGTACAGGGGCCCCGGGGGCTCCCTCCGTAAGATCAGCCGCCGGCCGGAAGCCAGCTCCGCAGCTCGTCGCGGAGGGAGCGCTGGAAGGTCGTGACCAGGGCCTGCACCACCAGCGGCTGCATGTGCGCCGAGAGCGACTTGACCCGCTCCACCTCACCGGGATCGCCGGACGCCTCGACCGGGCCCCACACCTCGTCCTTGAAGAGCCGGGACAGCTCGGCCGCGGCCGACCGGGTGTGCTCCATGAGGATCGCCCGGGCCGCGAGGATCGCCTCGTGCGCGAGGGGGACGTCCAGCAGCTGCAGGCCGAGCCGGAGCATCCCCGGGTCGACCAGGAAGGCGTCCGGGTCCGCGGTGGCGGCCAGCGCGCCCATCGCGGTCAGCCGTGCCACGTCCTGCCCGGTCAGCGGCCGGCCGGCCCGTCGCTCCAGCTCCGCCCGCGAGGTCTCCTCGGCGCTGTCCGGCAGCCAGGTGGCGACCAGCGCCCGGTGGAGCGCGAGGTCCTGGTCGCTCAGGTCGGCGGGGAGCCGCTCCAGATAGCGCTCGATCGCGGCCAGGGTCAGCCCCTGGTGCTGGAGGTCCTCGATCAGGGCGAGCCGCGACAGGTGCGCCGGGCCGTAGTGGCCCACCCGGCGCGGGCCGATGGCCGGGGGCGGCAGCAGGCCCCGGGTGGAGTAGAAGCGGATGGTGCGGACGGTGACGCCCGTCCGGGCGGCCAGCTCGTCGATCGTGAGCGTCGGCTCGCCGGTCTCCGTCGTCATGTCAGCGCCTCCCTCTGGAGTGCAACAGTATTGCTGTCTCACCACTGTGGTGAAAGTGGCCACGGCGCACGGAGGGGCGGAAGGCGACGTACCGCTGGGAGGAAACCGGACATGTCCGGTCTTGGGTTCCGTGCGGCCGGACCCGCACGTCCGCACCACCACACAATCCCCGCTTTTGGTAGGTGCAAGGTGCGCGGGTCTGGGCAGGGGCGAAGTGCTGTGGCCCCCTGCCGGCCCGCGCCCGCCCAGGTCTCCCGGCCGTCAGGCGGACGTACCGCCTGACGGCGGAAGCGTCCGACACCGGCCCGGTGGCGCCTGTTCGCGCGCGAGTCTGTGGTAGGGGTCACCGGATACATGTCCCTCTGTCCCCCATCCACATCCACCCCGAAAGGTGCCGCCTGTGACGCGCGAAAAGCACACACCAGGGGCCGGCGACGGCCCGAAGCTCGCGCCTGACACCCCACCCGGCGGCCCCGCCGAACGTAGCGGGCCGACCACCGACCGCGTCGTGTTCGGTGTCACCGCGGCCCTCACCCTGGCTTTCGTCCTGTGGGGCGCGCTCGCCACCGACGCGCTGGAGACCGCCTCCAGCGCGATGTTGAACTGGCTCATCCACAACGGCGGCTGGGCCTTCATGCTCGCCGCCACCGGCTTCGTCGTCTTCGCCCTGTGGCTCGCGATGAGCCGTTACGGCAAGATCACCCTGGGCGCGGAGGGGGAGGGGCCGGAGTTCCGGACCGTCTCCTGGATCGCCATGATGTTCAGCGCCGGCATGGGCATCGGCCTGATGTTCTTCGGCGTCAGCGAGCCTCTCGCCCACTTCGCCGACCCGCCGCCGGGCACGGACCCGGCCGACGCGGGTGAGGCCATGCAGACCGCGATGGCGACCACCCTCTTCCACTGGACGCTCCACCCGTGGGCGATCTACGCCGTGGTGGGCCTCGCCATCGCCTACAGCACGTTCCGGCGGCGCCGCCGCCAGACCATCAGCGCGGTCTTCGAGCCGCTCATCGGTGAGAAGCGGGCCCGGGGCGTCTGGGGCCGTGTCATCGACATCATCGCCATCTTCGCGACGCTCTTCGGCTCGGCCGCCTCGCTCGGCCTCGGCGCCCTCCAGATCGGCAGCGGCATCGAGGAGCTGGACTGGCTCTCCGTCGCCGGAACCGGCCTGCTGGTCGTCATCATCGCCGTGCTCACGGTGGCCTTCGTCGCCTCCGCCGTCTCCGGCGTCGAACGCGGCATCCAGTGGCTCTCCAACATCAACATGGTGCTGGCGCTGCTGCTCGCCCTCTTCGTCTTCATCGCCGGGCCGACCGTCATCATGCTGGACATGCTGCCGACCTCCATCGGCGCCTACCTCCAGGACCTCCCGCAGCTCATCGGCCGCACGGAGGCCTCCACGGGCGAAGGGGTCGGCGACTGGCTGGGCTCCTGGACGGTCTTCTACTGGGCCTGGTGGATCTCCTGGACGCCCTTCGTCGGCATGTTCATCGCCCGGATCAGCCGGGGCCGCACCATCCGCCAGTTCGTCGGCGGCGTCATCCTGGTGCCGAGCACCGTCAGCCTCATCTGGTTCGCCGTCTTCGGCACGACCGCGATGAGCCTCTCGGAGCAGGGCCGGCTCGCGGCCGACGCCACGCAGGAGGCGCAGCTCTTCGGCGTCCTCGCCGAGTACCCCATCGCCACCGTCACCAGCATCCTGGTGATGGTCCTGGTCGGGATCTTCTTCGTCTCCGGCGCCGACGCGGCCTCCATCGTCATGGGCACCCTCTCGCAGAAGGGCCGCCTGGAGCCGAGCCGGTTCGTCGTCATCTTCTGGGGTGTCGTCACCGGAGCCGTCGCCGCCATCATGCTGCTGATCGGCGGGGGCGAGGACGACGCCCTGGCAGGGCTGCAGAACCTCACCATCCTGGTGGCCGCGCCGTTCGTCCTGGTGATGATCGGCATGTGCGTGGCCCTCATGCGCGACCTGCGCCGCGACCCGCTCATCGTGCGCGGCGTCATGGGCAGCGAGGCCGTCGAGATGGCCGTCATCGCCGGTCACGAGAAGTACGACGGCGAGTTCGAGATCCGTATCGGGCCCGGCCAGGGGCCCGAGAGCGCCGGTGACCCGATCGGCATCACCGGTCCCGAGGACGACGGGGGCGGCGGGGAGCGCATCCACGTCAAGTCCTGACCCCGCACCCTCCCGCCTGTGCCCGCCCCGCCTCCTCAGGCGCGGCGGGCACAGGCGTACCGGCACCCCTAAGCGTCCACCAGCCCCGCCACCTCGCGGGCGCAGCCCCAGGCGACGGTCACCCCGGCGCCGCCGTGGCCGTAGTTGTGCACCAGCACGCCACCGCCCGGCAGCTCCTCCCGCTCCAGCCGGACCCCGCCGGCGCGCTCGGGGCGCAGCCCCACCCGGTGCCCGAGGATCCGCGCCCCGGCGATCTCCGGGCGCAGCTGAGCGCAGCGCGCCACGATGGCCCGGGCCGTCTCCGGGTCGGGCTCCAACGCGTCCGCCCCCGCCTCCGCGGTCCCGCCGAGCAGCAGGCGGCCCGGCTGCGGGATGAAGTACGTCGACTCGGCGCCCGTACCGGTCCGGGTGAACCAGGTGTCCACGCCCGGGTTCTCCACCACGACCAACTGCCCGCGCACCGGCCGCACCCCCGCGTCGCGCACCAGCCGCGCGGCACCCAGCCCCGTGCAGTTGACCACCACGCCGGCCTCGGCGGCGGCCTCGGCCGGTGAGCCGGCGGCCCGCCGCTCGACATGGCCCCCGGCCGCCTCCAGCCGCCGCCGGAGCCACCTCAGGTGCGTCGGCATGTCGAGCACCGGGAGCCGCGCCCACAGGCCGTCGCCCGGCGCGTACTCGGCGGCGGTCGCGGCCCGCAGCCCGTCCACCTCGGCCGCCCACCCGCCGAGCTCCTCGCGGCGGGTCGCCGCGTGCACCCCGGACACCAGCCGCGCCCCGGTCTCCTCGGGCCGGTCCACCAGCCCCGCGTACACCTCCAGCGAGCGCAGCGCCCAGAGTCCGACCCGCTCCTCCGGCTCGATGCGGTACGGCCACCAGAGGCCGCCCGCCACCGCCGAGGTCGTCGCCTCCGGCTCCTCGGGGCTCCAGAGGCGGACCCGGCGCCCCGCTTCCGCGAGCACCACCGCCGAGGTCAGCCCGATGACTCCACCGCCCAGCACGATCGTTTCGCCGTTCATGGCCGGACGGTAACGGAGCACGCGCCGGCGGGGGAGGGCGGGGCGGCGCCCGGCACCGGCCCCGGGCCGGCCTTGTGTGACCATGGCGGTCCGTCGAGGGGAGGATCCGGGGACATGGAGAGGGACACCGCCGGGAGACTGCGGGCGATCTGCGGAGAACTGTCGGAGCGCTTCTACGAGCGGGCCGACGTGGTGCGGACCCTCTGCGTCACCCTGCTGGCAGGACAGCACTCGCTGCTGCTCGGCCCGCCCGGGACGGCCAAGTCCGAGCTGGCCAGGGAGATCACGAGCCGGGTGGAGGACGCCTCGTACTGGGAGATCCTCCTGTCGAAGTTCACCGCGCCGACGCGGATGTTCGGCCCGGTGGACGTCGGTGCGCTGGCCCGGGGCGAGTACCGGCAGGTCTTCGAGGGCCGGGCCACCACCGCGCACATCGCCTTCATCGACGAGATCTTCAAGTGCTCCGCGGCCGCGCTCAACGAGACCCTCGGCTTCCTCAACGAGCGGATCTACCACCCGGAGAACGGCGGGGAGCCGATCCGCTGCCCCCTGATCGGCGCCATCACCGCCAGCAACGAACTGCCCTCAGGCGAGGAGAACGCGGCCGTCTACGACCGGCTGCTGGTGCGGATCGAGGTCGGGTACCTCGCGGACCCCTCCAACTTCGCCTCCCTGATCCGCTCCGCCGTCCGCCGCCCCGAGCCGCCGACGCGGACCACCGTCGCCCTGGCGGAGCTTCAGCGGGCGGTCGCCGAGGAAGTCCCGGCCGTGGAGGTCCCCGACACGGTGGTGGACGCGGTCTGCACCCTGCGGGCAGCCCTGCGCCGCAAGGAACTGGTCGCCTCCGACCGCCGCTGGCGGCAGGCGGTGCGGCTGCTCCAGGCCTCCGCCTACCTCGACGGCCGTACGGCGGTCTCCGAGACCGACCTGTCGGTGCTGACCCACGTCCTGTGGGACTCGCCCGCCCAGCGGCCCACCGTCGAGCGCGAGGTGCTCCAGCTGGTCAACCCCGACGCCAGGGAGGCCCTCGACCTGGCCGACACCATCGGGGAGCTGGAGGCCCAACTCGACTCCATGGCCGGGCAGCCCCGCGAGGCGCTCAGCGAATGGGTGATCAAGAACGCCCACCAGAAGCTGGCCCTGGCCGGGAAGCGGCTGGAGAAGCTGCGCGAGGAGGCGGCGGCGGCCGGCCGTTCCACCGCCGCCATCGAACGCGTCACCGGCCGCCAGCGCGCCGTACGGGCCCGTGTCCTGACCGAGGCGCTGGGCGTGGACGCGAGCATGGTGCGGGCGCAGCTGTGAGACCGGGGGACCGGGGAACGGCTGAAGCGCCGCCCACCCTGCACGAGATGGCGGGGCAGGCCGCCAGGTGGCTGGCGCTCTCCGATCCGGCTCCGGCACGGCACACCTCCGCCGTCCTCGCCGACCCGTATGACCGGATGGCCTGGCGGGACACCTACGCCCAGTCGGCCGCGCTACGGGAGCTCGCCGCCGAGCTGGCGGCCCGCCACGACCACGCCACCGACCTGCTGGCCGACACCTTCCTCGCCGCCTACCTGCCCGCGCCCAGGGTCCGCGAGCCCGCCCTGATGGCTCCCTCCCGGCTGGTCAACCGCCAGGCCGTGGCGGAGCTGGCCGCCTCGCCGGACTTCGCCGAGCTGAGGCGGGAGACCGTCGGCGACCCGTACGCCGCCGCCCTGGCCGTGCTCGCCCAGTCCACCGCCCTGCGGCGCCTGCTGGAGGGTACGGACGAGGCCCGGCGGGCGGCCGGCCGGGCGCAGCAGGCGCGGCAGCACGTCGACCGCGCCGCGGCGGCGGTGGGGGAGGCGCTCCAGCAGGCGGGTGCCACGGCTGACGCCGACGGGAACGCCACCTCCCCGGCGGCCGACGCGGTACGGCAGGCGACCGACGCCGCCGAAGCCGCCGAGCGGGCCGCCCGCCAGGCCGAGGCGGCGGCCGGGCAGGCCCTGGAGG
>NZ_JBHXJE010000068.1:0-22245 GCF_042723275.1 Streptomyces sp. NPDC058373
CTGAGGAGTGCCCCATGCCCACCGCTTCCCTGCCGGACTCCCCCACCACCACATCCACCATCCCCGCCCCGTCCACCGCCGCGTCCCGTTCCGAGACCACCTCGGCCCGTCGCTCGCGCTCCAGCCCCGCAAGCAGTTCCGCAAGGACACCGTGCTCATCGTGGACGGCACCCTGGTGCCCACCCGCGACCACCCCATCGCCGAGCAGTCCATGAGCTACCGGTACTCCACCAACCACCAGGTCGTCATCGACGCCGACACCCAGCTCGTCGTCCTGGTCGGCCGGCCCCTGCCCGGCAACCGCAACGACTGCAAGGCATGGGAGGAGTCCGGCGCGAAGGCCGCCGTCGGCAAGACCATGACGATCGCCGACGGCGGATACCCGGGCACCGGGCTCGTGATGCCCCACCGCCGCCGCAAAGGCGAAGAGCTGCCCGACTGGAAACAGTCCCACAACAAGTCCCACAAACAGGTCCGCGCCCGCGTCGAGCACGTCTTCGCCCGTATGAAGACCTGGAAGATCCTCCGCGACTGCCGTCTCAGGGGCGATGGCGTCCACCACGCCATGCTCGGAATCGCCCGCCTGCACAACCTCAACCTCGCCGGACAGGCAAGCGGTCGGACTCGTCACCGCCCATGTCCAAACCAGTCAGAGATCATTTACGGGACAGCCCTTAGGCTCCGCGACGGTCGAGGAGAACGCTTCAGGGCTGGGGCCTGGCCGGCGGGCCACGCAGGTCGCCCGCCTTCTCCGAAAACACCCCCTATCGAACATGTTTCTCTACGTTTGATTTTGTTTCGAATGTTCGTCAGCGATTGTCAGTGCTGTGCTCGACGATTCTCTGCATGAGCCTCACCAGTGAACTCAACGACTCGAATTCGCCTCTGTCTCGTTTCATGGCACAGGAGTTGCCCGCAACGTCGCGGATCACCGGCAGTGTGCGCAGCCGGCTGCCCCTGCGGCCGCGCACCATCACACCGCAAGCCGCTGGACGGCCCGATTACCGCAGCCTGGGCCGTGCCATCGACCGCCGCCTGCGCATCGCCTTCGGTTCTCCTGTTGACTCTGTCCTCCTGGAAGGGGTCCTCTACGCAGGCATCGACGTGGCGGAGGTGGCCACTCGCGCTGCGGGGCAAGCCGTCCACGGAATCGGCCAGGCGCTGCTGTCCGAGCTGAAGGGTCAGCCCGCAGCCCGTGGCGGGACCATGACGCGGCCACGTCGCGACGAAGAGCGACTGAGCCGCCTGTGCTTTGCCGCCTCACACTTCGAAGAAGTCAAACGGGCCGGTCTCAGGGTCAACAACCCACTCCTGCAGTTGGATGCGAGTGCTGTCCTGGACGACCTGCTCGACCAGGTTCCCTCCTACGTCCCAGACGACATCGCCGGGCAGGTGGAACTCGCCGAAGCCGATCACGCGCTGGGGTGGGTGACACGACAGCCCGTGGACAAGCGCATCTGCGCGCCTGTCTTCAGCGGCAGCAACGACCTGGACGGCGCCGACGCCGACTTCATCGCCGAGGGGCACCTGATCGATTGCAAAGCGACCACCCGCCCGGATCGCTTCGGCTCGAGGAAGGAGGTGCACCAACTGGCCAGCTACCTCCTGCTCGACTACGAGGACGAATACACTCTGGACAAAGTGGGCTTCTACCTCTCCCGGCAGGGACAGCTCATCACCTGGTCGACGCAGGAGTTCCTCGACCTGCTGGGCGCCCGGCGCTCCCTGCCCGAGCTGCGGGCCGCCCTGAGCCAGACACTGCGTGGTCCGGCACTTGCCGCACCGCCGCAGGGGGAGAAGCTGCCGCCGCACGCGACGCAGGACAGCCTCTTCGACGAGGAAGACGACACCGAATGATCCACTCAGACCCCGGCAGTGGATCTCCTACGCCGGCCCGTCGGAAGGTGTCTCGCCCATGGCCCAGGCGGTTGGGCTCGGGCGGCCGGAGACAGAAGCAGGACGAGCATCTCTTGCGCCGGTGGGACGCAGGGCCGGCAACGCTGCGCCCGATCCGTTGACGTCGCGCAGCCCTGCCGGGTCCCGCCCGACCGTCGGTGAGGCAACCGGCACGCGGGCCTGGTCGGCCGCCGCGGCACAGCGCGTCGTGCCGCACAGCGGCCTTCTCCAGCAGCCGACGGCCGATGTCAGCGGCCACGGTTAGGCTCGCGTCAGCCGCCAAGGGGGTTGTATGTCGTACGGTCTGCTGACGCCGGATGTTCCGCTCGGTCCGTTCGAGGGGGCCGGTGTCACTGTGTGGTCGGCACCGGGCAGCAAAGCAAAGCTGCACGCCACATCCTCGTGCTCGTATCTGCGTTCCGCCCGGGCCACCGAGCTGGAGGTGCGGCTGGATGCCGCGACGGTCGACCGGCTGTGCGGTCACTGCGCTGCGTACGGTCCCCGGGCACGCCCTGGGACGGCGTTGGCTGTCTTCCTCGGTGCGGTCACCGGTGTGGGGATGCTGTACCAGCTGGGCCGCTACTGCCGGGCGGACGAGGACACGTGCGGCGACGAGGAGGTCAGTGCGGCGGCATCCGTGCTCCTCGCGGCTTCGTCGGCCGGTGAGGCGGAACGGGCGTCCGCCGACAGCGAGGAAGAGGACGAGGACGAGAGCTGGGAGGAACTGCAGGCTGCCCGGCAGGTGCGCGAGAGCGTCTTTGCCGAGTGGCTCGACGCCTTGACCAGCTTGAGCCGGGCGCACCACGTGCTGGGCCTGTTCCCGTGGCTGAGGCCGTGGGCCGACCCTGCGCTGCAGTGCAAGACCGACTACCTTCAGGTGCTGCGGAGTCGGGCCAGCCGGCTGGTCGCCGCGGATTCGCTCGTCCTGGCGGCAGCGGTGTCGGCCATGGAGGAACCGGACGTCCCCGCCGACGATCCGGCCTTCGCCCTGCTGGGTGCGCCGGTCCAGGCCAGACGGGAACTGGTCTCCTTGTGGCGGCGGTGGCGCAGCAAGGTGGAGAGCAGCTGGGATCATCCGCGTGAGCTGGGCTACCTCGTGCACCACCTGGCGAGCGGGACGAGCAGCCGCCGCAAGGGGTACGACCGGATGCTGGAGCGGGCCCGGGAGTTGCTGGACGGGTGGGAGGCAGCGGCGCGGTCGGGCGCGGCCGGCCTGGGAGAGGAGCGCCTCCTCGTCGCGCGTCTCGCCGAGAGTGCTCTGGCGCCATCGGGCAGCGGTGCGTCGGTCTTTGACCGGCTCGACGAGTGGGAGCGGGGTGTGCTCACCTCGTACACGGTCACGGTCGACTGGGAGCAGTCCGCGCAGCTGTCTCTCACCGTACGGGTGCCGGAATTGGTGGCCGCCCGTCTGCAGGCGCAGCCCTCCGTGCTCCTCTACGAGACGCCGGCGCAGCAGGCGCCCCAGCCGCAATCCGGGCCGAAGGTACCGGAAGCGGACGAGGGGCTGCGGCCCGGGGTGTTCGATGACACCCCGGTCCATGGCCGGCAGTTGTTGCGGCCGGAACATCTGCGGGCGCTGCGCACCGCGGGAGCGGACGCGGAGCAGTTGTATGCGGTGCTGGGTTCCGGCACCGGCATGGAGGTGGTCACGCTGAGTGTGCTGGAACAGCGGTGTGCGGCCGGCTGGGAAGGCGTGGTCCTCGCCGCTGCCCGCGATCTTCCCGACGCCCTGTTCCGCTCGCGCCTGCAGGAGGAGACCCGGGATGCGCCCGACCGCGAGCGCGTGTGGGCTGTGCCGGTGAGCGATCCGGAGCAGGAGGCGTTTGGCCGCTCCCTGAGTGCGGTGGAGGGCGAGCGGGTCCTGGTGCGGCTGTGCGAGAGGCACCGCCAGGCCGGACAGGCACTGAAGTCGCTGGCTCTGGCGCGTTCGGTGGCGGACCTGCGTGATCTCGAAGCCAGCGGGTACGACGATCGCGGCACTCCGCTGAGGGCCTTCGTGCCCGACGTGTGGCACGGGCTGCTGGCGATGGAGCAGCTGGACCTGGAACCCTTCGCGTCCGCCTCGCACCGTGACTGGCCCCAAGGCTCGGGCCTTCCGCTGGGGGTGCTGGCGTCCGTGCAGGTGTACACCACAGACGCGTTCGGCCGCTACCAAGGCCGGGCCCACTCCCCCGGCTGCGCGCACCGGCGTCCCTACCTCGGGGTCGACCGCCAGGACGCCATGGTGACCCTCGATGAACTGCTGGACAACGAGGGCTTCGACCCGTGCAGCAAATGCGGCGGGTACGCGGTGCGCCGCCTCGGTGATACCCAGGTCGCCTACTACCGGGCCGCGCACCGGCTGCACCGCATCCTGCAGTATTCCTCCTCTCACCGCCGGACAGACGTCACCGGGGAAGCTGCTCAGACGCTTAAGGAACTCAGTGACCTGGACGGGCAGACCGTGAAGGCGTGGTTTCCCCGCCGGGAACAGGCCCGCCAGTGGCGGCACGTTACGAGTCGCCTACGCGCCGAACTGCGGTTCCCTGCTTCCCCGTGAGGCGACGGCGTACTGCGATGGTGCAGGTGGCGCCGTTCGGTTCTCCGGTTCGAGGGCCGGACCCGGCCTGACAGCCGACGGACGCGTCGCCGACCCCGCACTGCCCAACGGCACAGCTGCCGGCTACCTCGGTATCCCTCTCACTCACGCCTACCGCCGCGAGCAGCAGATCCTGCGCGACACGGACGCCATATGCACCTACGACCCAAGAATCCACTGGCCGGCCTCAACGAGCGCACTCTGCGCACAGGTCTGCCCGCACACACCCTGGCAAAGCAAATGCCTGTGTCTCAGCGGCCAGAACGAGACGCGGAAACCTGACCACGCCCCCGTCCTCCCCTGTGGGCTGCCGTCTGCGCGCTTGCGGCCTCCAGGAGGGCCTCGGTGGCGACGATGCGGGCGTCGGCCAGGTCGAGGTAGAAGTTGGGTTCGGCTCCGCCTTCGCTGGCGACCACGGGCGCAGTCTCCGTGCCGCTGTCGGAGCCGGTGTCAGTGGCGATGTCGGTCATGGATGCTCCGTCGGTTGAGGCGGGGGTGATGGGCAAGGCGGAGCCCAGGAGGCGGCCGCTGGGGTGGTAGACGTCGATGCCACCCCCCTTGGGGGTGTGGGGGGACACCAGGACCTGGGCGGTGACCTGGCCGGGGATCCAGCTCGCGTGGTGGAGTCGGCCGCCCCAGCGGATGCCTTCCGGGCGCAGGATCCGGGAGTGGGTGCCGGGCGGGAGCTCAGCTTTCACGAAAGTCCGCTTCGGAGGTGGTTTCGGTGGGCGCGGCGGGGATGACCCATCCGGCGCCGGGGGCGAGACGACGTGGCATGTAGTTCTCGGGCAGCTCATCGGGGTGGGCGGGGGCACGCAGGGTGCGCAGTTCTTCGGTGGCCGCTTTGCGGGTCATGACGCCACGGAAGCTGAGCAGCTCGTGCTTGGTCGGTCATCAGCGGCACCTGAGCGGGATGGGTGTCGCCTTCCTGGGCGACGGACACGGCCCGGGAGCGAGCTGCTCTGGGGGGGGGCGGGGCCGACTATCGGGGCGAGCCGCTGCCACGTGCCGGCGCTGACCCGGGCGCGGATGACGGTGGAGAACTGCTCGCGGGCGCCGGGGAGGAGGCGACCGCCGGCGGTGGCGGGTCCGTCGTAGATGACGTGTATGCGGGCCGCGCGCCCCTCGTACAGAACGGCCTCGAGGGCGGCGAGGGCCGGGGGCCGCTTCGGGTCGTCCTTCTGCCGGAAGGTGTCTCAGTAGCGGGTGAGGTGCCGCAGCGGCGTCGGCCCGGTCGATCACGACCATCAGCCGCGGCACACCGTCGAGGGCGCTGCGGCGCTCCAGCTCGGTGCCGAGCCGACCAGGGCGTTGTGGATGCCGGCGGCGTTGCCGCGGTGCGTGACCGTCGGCAGGTCCTTCGCCCACAGGCGGGCGATGCGGGTGTGGTCGAGGCCCAGGGCGTGGGCGCCCTGGTGGAGGAAGTGGGCGGTGGGGGTGCGCAGGATGGTCGTGCTGTCACCGCCGGTGCCGCTGCTGCCCAGGATGTGGGGGGGGCGGCGTCGATGTCGACTGCGATGGCCCGGCCGGCGGTGCTGATGCCGATCAGTGCGGCGGAGTCGGGCAGCGCCTCCGGCTGCTCGCGCAGGCCGGGGTCGGTGAGGCGCAGCAGCTTCGGGAGCGCGGTCGTGTTCGTCATCGTGGTGGTGTTCCTCTTCTGTGCTGTGCGTGGTGAACCGGGTGTTCTCCGGGGCTGGGGATCGTGTCGGCCGGACCGGACAGGTCCCGGTGCGCGGCGGTCGGACGGGGCCGGGCCCGGTCAGTCGAGGTCGGTGGTCCCGGACGCGGCGCGGGGTCGGTTGCGGGCCCACTTCTTGAGGTCGCCGGCGTGGTACAGGAGTTCGGCACCGCGCTTGTCGACCGGTTTGGGAAAGGTGCGGTCGTTGGCGCGGGCGTAGCGCAGCGAGGGTGTAGGGCAGGTGGTATTCGGCGGCCTCGCGGAGTCCCCCCGCCCGGTCGTCGTCGGCCGGGGCCGGGGCCGCCGGCGGCGTCGCCACCGGAGTGGCGTCGCCCGGGTCGGCGGCCGAACCGGGCCCGGGTCATGCGCGGCCGTGGTCGGCGTGGTGCTCCAGGCGTCGGCGAGCGAGTCCGCGGGCGCGGCGGCGGGTTGGGTGTTGGACGTGGGCGGCTTCTGCATCGGCACCGGGTTGGCCTGCGTGGCGAGGGCTGCGGAATTCGGTCCGTCGGCGGCCTTCTTGCCAGTGGTGATCCGTGCCCGGGCCGGAGCGGCCGCTCCGGCGCGTGCGGCGGATTGCCGCCGATCGGAGCAGGGCGGGACACCGGGTGGGCGGCGCCCAGGGAGGCGCGGGGAAGTGTTTCAGCCGGCCTGCGCCCGCATCTCCTCCAGAGTCTCCGCGACCAGGGACACGCCGTCGATCAGGGTCTTCGCCGGGGCGCTGAGGCTCATCCGGAAGCAGCGGGTGGCGTGGCCGCGCGGGAGGTCGGCGGTGGTCGCGTCGACGAAGAAATGGCGGCCGGGCACGATGAAGACGCGCTTCTCCTTCAGCCGCTGGTAGAGCTCCACGTCGTCGAACCACGCGTGGTCGATCCAGACCCAGGCGAACATTCCCCCCGCGCCACCGTGCCCGCGCCAGGCGATGTCCGGCGGCAGCTGCTCCGTGAGCAGGGCGTCCATCAGCTCCCGTCTGTGCCGGTAGAACGGGGTGATGGCGTCGCGCGTCACCTCGTCCAGGGTGCCGTCGCGGAGCGTCGCCGCCAGGGCCGACTGCGGCAGCTGGGCGGCGTGGAGCACGGAGTTGGAGAGGAAGGCGGCGATCGCCCCGATGTACCGGGGGTCGCCGGTCGCGAAGCCGACGCGCTCGCCGGGCAAGCCGGCCTTGGAGGCCGAGAAGCAGTTGACGACGTTCGGGTGCCGCACCGGCTCGACGGGCACCTCACCGATCCGGGGGAAGGGGGCACCGTAGGCGTGGTCGATGACGAGCGGGATGTCGCGGGCCTCGGCGAAGGCGACGAGGCAGTCCAGCTCGGCGCGGTCCAGGGCACGGCCCGTTGGATTGCCCGGGGTCGAGATCAACAGCATGCCGATGTCGTCCAGGCGGGCCAGCGCGTCCAGGTCCAGGGCGTAGCGGAAGCCGTGCTCGCCGTCCTCGACGACGCGCGGGGCGACGCCGGCGATGCCGTCCTCGTGCATGCACAGACCCTGGTAGCCGGTGTAGTCGGGGACCAGGGGCAGGACGAGGCGCCGGCGCTCGCCGTCCGGCTCCGGTCCGCAGAACAGAGCCGCCGCCGCGAAGCACACCATCTGGCTGCCGGGGCCGACCACGACGTTCTCCGGGCCCAGCTCCCAGCCGTACGTGCGGTGGAAGTAGGCGCGCACGGCCTCGATCAGGCCGGCGCTGCCCCGCGAGGGCCCGTACCGGCCGCAGGCCGCGTCGAACTCCTCCTCCAGCGCCCGGGTGAGCACCTGTCGCCACATCGCCCTGGCCGCCGGGATGGCCGCCGGGTTGCCGATGCTGAGGTTGAGCCACTCCTCGGCGGCGGTCTCCGCGGTGCTGTCCGCCACGTCCTCCATGATGCTGCGCAGGCCGGAGAGACCTGCCATCCGCGTTCCGATCGGTGACAGTCGCATCTGTTCTCCTTCGATGAGCAGGGGGCCTGGTAGGTACGCCGGTCGCCTCAGCGCACGGCGGGTTCCAGCAGCCGCAGGTGGTCCCCGTCGAGCTGCACCGGCACGCCCGTCGGGAGCGTGAGGACGGGGTCGGTGTGGCCGAACTCGAACTCCGTGACGATGGGGAAGGTCAGTCCGTGGCCGACGTCGAGCAGGATGCGGTCCAGCTCCGCGCGGGCGGCGGCCGACCACTGGCGGGGCCGGCCCACGACCAGACCCTCGATGCCGTCGAGCAGACCGGCGTGGCGCAGCTGCCACAGGTCGCGGGCGGCGTGGGCGGGGCCGTAGCCGTCGTCGTTGGCGAACTCCAGGGCGAGCACGTGGCCTCGGTGGTCGGGCAGCCACGAGGTGCCGAGAAGTTGCAGGGCGCTGGGGACGCAGGCCGGCAGCAGCGGGCCCTGTGCCGTGCCGGGGCGCAGGACGGTGCGGGCCGGGGCGCGCTCGGCGACCCGGGGGCGGTCGTCACCGGCCCAGTCGACGAACTCGTCGTACACCTCCTCGGAGCGGGGGAAGTCCCCGGTCCAGCCGTGCATCGTCAGATCGAGGAAGGAGGAGCGGGTAAACAAGGGGGTGCCGCCAGTCTCCGCGAACTCGGACAGCACGGCCGGGCCGTAGAAGGTGGTGGCGCCGGTGCGGGCGTAGAGCGCGTGGTGCAGGACGGTGGCGTCGGAGTAGCCGCAAATGACCTTGGGGTTCGCGGCGAACGCCTCGTAGTCGATCAGGTCGAGGAGCTCGGCCGCGGCGAGCCCGCCGATCATCCAGAGGATGCCCTTGGTGTCGCGGTCGCGCAGGGCGGCGTTGAACTGGGCGGCGCGCGCCTGGCGCGATCCGGCCCGGGGGCCGTCCGGCGTCGCCGCGGCCCTGACCTGCAGCCCGGACCAGGACGCCACGTCGGCGAGGCCGCGCTCGGCCCGCGCCGGGAAGACGTCGGCGCCCTGCCAGGACGGTGAGACCACGGCGACGGTGTCCCCGCGCCGAAGCCGCGGGGGCCGCCGGCGCATGGCACGCAGGGTGGCCAGCTGCTCGTCCGCGAGACCGTAGGTGGCGCACAGGTCGGCGTCCGGCGTCGCGGGCCGCTTGTCGAGGGCGGCGGCGGCCCGCTTGAGGTTCTGTTCGACGGTTCGGGCCCGCCGGTCGGCCTCCTCAGTCAGCAGGGCGCGCAGGGCGGGGGTGGCACCGAAGCGGCCGAGGAGGGCGTCGCGGTCGTCGGTGTGGTGCAGCAGGGTGATCAGGCGCAGCACGCACTTGCGCAGGATCGAGCCGGGTCCCTTGCCGGCGGGCCGGGCTCCCGCCTCGGTCAGCAGGGCCAAGGCGCGGTAGAGGTTGACGGCGTCGGCCGCGTCGCCGGGGGCGAGTCCGGCGAGTTCGGCGGCCCGGACGCGGTCGGCCAGCTCGGGGAGGGCGTAGGCGTGCGGGCCCAGCGGGATGGCGGCGGTGATCTCGACGCCGAACCCGACCTCGGCGTACCGGCGGTCGGCGGACTCGAGGAGGATCAGGTTGGACAGCGGCTGCCAGCGGGCGCAGCGGCAGTCGGGCCGGCAGTCGGTGTCGCAGCCGACCCCGGGGCAGCGGTAGTAGTAGGTGACGCCGCGTCCGCGCAGCGCGTACCCCTCGCCGTACTCCCAGCCGGTGGTCACTTCGGGGTCGCGCAGGACGTGCACGGTGCCGCCGTGCCGGTCCGCCGCCTCGGTCACCGCCTTGATCAGTTCGGTGTCCCGCTCGTCGACGAGGACGTGCAGCCGGTCCGCGCGGTGGTCGCTCAGGGCGGCGAGGGTGGCGAGGTGATTGTCCTCGGCGACCCGGGCCAGGTCCGCGTCGTCGGCGAGGTCCGCGAGGAGACCGGTCATGCCGAAAGCGAAGAGCCAGGGGCGTTCGCCGTGGGCGCGGAAGCAGGGCTGGTAGTGGCAGATCCGTCCGATGGGGCGCCCGTCGGCGAGGGTCCGTTTGTACGGGGTGACCGTGGCGTTGACGAAGGCGACGGTGTCGTCCCCGTCGGTCACCGGGGCCGCTGGACGCAGCTCGTATCCCCGGTCGATGAGGGTACGCAGGAAACGGAGCACCGTCCCCCGGGTCTCCGGGGACTCGGCCAGCGAGCTGGTCGTGGCGAACAGCTCCTGTTCTAGCGGGTCGCTCCCGGCGTGCGCCGTACCGGGTGTGCTGCCAAGCGTCATGGGAGGGGTCCTCTTTCTCGGTCGGCTACGGCTGCGGCCGCGCGCGGCCCGGCAAGCGAGCGGCGGCCCACGCGATCGCGGCCCGTGCCATGTCCTTCTGGAAGTCGCGGAGAGTGGGGAGCGCGGGGATCGGCGGCATGCGGGACATCCACGTGAACCAGCCGCCGAACGCGGCGAGCAGCGCCGTCGCGTCCGCGTGGGCGCAGCCGTACGCGGTGACGACCTGGGCGAGCTGCCGCTCGGGCGGCCGGCCGTCGGCGCGGGCCACCTCCAGCAGGAGGTAGACCGGGTCGAAGGCGGCCGCTCCCCGGCAGGCGTAGGCCCAGTCGACGAGGACCGGTCCGGTGCCGGTCCACAGGATGTTGTCGGCGCGCAGGTCCGCGTGGAGGAGTTCGTCTCCGGTGAACGCCTGGCGTGCCCGTTCGGCGAGTGCGGCCCACTGGTGCGGGGGCAGCAGTTCGGCCCCGGTCGTATCGGTCGGCCAGGCGTCGAAGGCGGGGTCGTCGGCCAGGACCGACCAGGCGTCGAAGGTGTCCCCCAGGAGCCTGGTCACCGTCGGCAGACCGGCCGGGGCGGTGGTCCGAGTCTCCCGCAGGAGGCGGAGGACCGCGTCGAGTTGGGCGGGGGGCCAGCCGGGTCCGCAGATCTCCCCGGAGACGGCGCGGAAGGCGAGGACGGTCCATTCCCGGTGGTCGAAGCCCCACAGGAAGCCCACGGGCGCCCGGGTGGCGACGAGCAGGCGGCAGGCGCGGTGCTCCTGGCGGTACAGGGCGCGGCCGTGGCTGTTGACCGTCTCGGAGGTCGCTTTGAGGAACACCGGTCCGCGCGCGGTGCGTACGACGCCGGCGAAGCCCGCAGAGAAGCCGCCGGTGACGGTGTCCACGCCGGTGACCGGTGCCCCCAACTGCTCTTCCACGCGGCGGCGCACGTCCTGGGGGAGATCGTGCCAGGGCAGGCGAGGGGTCCACTCCATGGCGTCAGTACCCGAGCCCCATCCGCTGCCACACGGTGTGCCCGAACCCGGGGCCCCGCTCACCGTCGAGCCGTCCCACGGATGCGTCGCCTGCCCAGTCGGCGACCGCGCGCAGCGCCGCGGCGAGCGTCAGGCGGGCGAGCCCGGCCCCCAGGCAGAAGTGGTGTCCCGCGCCGAACGCCAGGTGCGGCGGTTCCTTCCGCCCGGGGTCCGGCAGGCGGAAGGAGTCGGGGGCGGCGTAGGCCTCCGGGTCGCGGTTGGCGGCGGCGACGACCAGCGCCACCCGTTCGCCGGGGGCGATGGTGCGCCGCCCGACGGTGACCGGCTCCACGGCGGTCCTGGGCACGAAGTGGAACGGGGCCTCCAGGCGCAGCGCCTCCTCGGCCAGGTCCTCAGCGAGGCCCGGGGTGGACCGTGCGGCGTCGAGCAGCGGCCGGGCGTCGCCGAGGAGGTGCGACAGGGCGGAGGCCAGGCATGCCACCACCGGCTCGATACCGCCGGTGAGGATCTGCGCGAACAGGGCGACCGCGCGGTCGGGGGCGAGTCCGAGGAAGGCCCGCAGTTGCGCGGGGCCGCGCCCGGCCCGCGCGTCGGACAGGGTGACCCGCTCCAGGTGGTCGCGCAGGCCGGTGATGGCGGCGCGCGCGCCCTCGGCCCGGACGGGGTCGAGCACGGGCACGCCGATGAACCCGATGATCTCCGCCGACCAGGCGAGGAGGGTGTCGCGGCGTTCCTCCGGGATGCCGAGCAGGTCACAGGTGACCGACACGGCGAGCGGCTGGACGAAGTCGCCCAGGAGGTCCGCCTTGGCCGGGTCGAGCGGGTCGAGCAGGGCGCGCGCCCGGCTCGCAACGGACGCGCGCAGCGGCCGGACCGCTCCGGGCCGGTAGGCCGGGGCGGCGGCCGAGCGCACCGCGGTGTGCTGGGGCGGGTCGCTGAACATGGGCCAGGCGTCGAAGAACGCCAGGAGGTCGGCGACCTCGTCCAGCACCTGCGCGTCGTGGTCGCCCAGGAACCCCGCTCCGATCCGCGCGGCCAGCCGACCGTCCCGCAGCAGCGCGTTCACGTCCTGGTGGGTGGTGACGTACCAGCTCCGTGTCGCCTCGTCCCACCACACGGGATCGGTGGCGCGCAGGTGGGCGTAGTGCGGGTGCGGGTCGCGGGCGAAGGAGTCCGACAGTAGGTCGGCGGCCATGGTGTGCTCCCTGTCGCGGTCGGTCAGGCGGGGCGGCGGGCGACGACGAAGAGGTTGTTGCCGCGTCCCGCGATGCCGGGCGCCTTGCGGACCTGCTTCTCCATGGCGAGGACGCGCTCGAAGGCGTCGCCGGCCAGGATGTCGACGAGCTGTTCGGTGGAGCCGTGGAGCTGGGTCTCCTGGTAGCCGGGGTAGATGAGGTTGGGGAAGCCGGAGAGAGCCTCGATCTCCAGGCCGGCCGCCGCGTGCATCTCCTTGATGCGCCGCACGTCGTACAGGTGCATGTCGGGCATGGTGTCGGTGAACCGGCCCCGGCGGGACAGGGCCTTCTCGGCCTCGTCGAGGTGGCCGACGGCGATGTTGAACCAGGCGGTGTGCCAGACGCTGGGCAGGAACGACACCAGCAGGCCGCCGGGCTTGAGAAGCGCGGCGACGTCCTTGACGGTCTGCTCAGGGTCGGCCACGAAGCCGAGGACGTTGTGGAAGTTGAACGCCAGGTCGAAGGATTCCCCGCGCAGCGTCTCGCCGACGTCGGCCAGGTCGCCCTGGACGAAGCGGACCCGGTCGGCGAAGCCGCGCTCGGCGGCCTTCGCCTCGGCGACCTTGATCATTTCCTGGGTGAGGTCGAAGAGGACGCCGGTGCTCCGGGGGGCCTCCTGGGCGAAGAAGGAGGTCCAGCGCCCGGTGCCGCCGCCCGCGTCGAGGAAGGCGAAGTCTTCCGGCAGGGCGCTGAGGACGTCCTCGCGCAGGGCGTCGGCGAGCAGGCGGTCGGAGAGCACCCAGTAGGGCTGGAGGTCGACGTCGTCGTAGGCGGCGGCCTTGTCGGCGAAGTAGCCGCGGACTTCCTGGTCGTATGTGGGCTCGGTCATGGTCGTCTCTGCTCCCTGGTCTGCGGATCTCGGAGAAGTGGTGTGATGTGCGCGGTGGGGTGCGTGCGGGTCAGGCGTCGGACGGTTCGGTGCGGAAGCTGCCGTTGAGGGCCTTCTCCAGCTCCCGGCCGCGCTCCTCGAACTGCTCCAGGGAGTCGGCCCCGTAGATGAGGTGGAGGCACCACGCGGAGGGGTGCGGGTCGGAGAAGTCGTCGCCTACGCCGTGCGGGCGCACCGTCTCCAGGACGTAGTCGAAGGCGTCGATCTCGGCCTGGGTGGGTTCGGCGGCGATCCGGCCGGCCTCGGACGGCGCCAGGTTGATCCAGCCGACGTACCGGCTGGGCTCGCCGTCCGCGTAGGGCGCGGGGCGGCCGGGGTCGACCACCGACTTGATCCAGGCGATGCGCAGGTCCTCGCCGAGCGCGCGGTAGGTCGCGGTGATGCCGCCGCCGGCGAACCGGGAGGCGATCTCGGAGAACACCACCTCGCGCTTGCCGGGCCGCTTGAAGAACTCCAGGTGGGTGATGCCCTCGCGGATGCCGAGGGCGTCGTTCACCCGGCGGTGGGCCTCCTCGACGTCCGCGTACAGCTCGGCCCACTCCTCGCGCGGCAGCAGGACGGAGCCGTTGTGCTCGCCGGCCGTCTCGATGGCAAGTCGCGGGCGCAGGTAGCGCATGATGCCCAGGACCGTGCTGCGCCCGTCGACCCAGATCGCGTCGACGTGGAACTCGTCGCCGCAGACGGGGCGTTCGGCCATCAGGAAGTGCTCGGTGCGGTCTGCTCCGAGGTCGGTCAGGAGCTTGGTCAGCTCCTCCTCGGAGTGCACCCAGCTGGTGCCCAGGGTGCCCAGGCCCGCGCAGGGCTTGACCACCGCGGGGAAACCGATCTCCGTGGCGGTGCGGCGCACACTCTCGGCCACCTCGGAGGTGCGCAGCGACACGAAGTCCGTGCAGGTGACCCCGGCGGCCCGCACGGCCTGCTTCATGGCCCGCTTGTCGCGCGTGTGGAGGGCCATCTCCAGGGTGGGCTGGGCGCACCCGAGGAGCTGGGCGAGGTAGCCGGCACCGTACTGGCTGAACTCCGAGAGGCTCACCACCCGGTCCGGAACCCAGCCGTCGATCCTGAGCTGGGTGGCGACCTGGCCCAGCTCGTCCATGTCGTCGAAGCTGTTGATGCGGAAGACGTACGGGAGGGTCTTCAGCACCTCCTCGTCGACGTGGAAGTGGGCGGCCTCGAAGGTGTCGAAGAGGAGGGCGACCTCGGCCCCTTCGGCGCGCAGCGCTTCCAAGATGTAGGGGTCCCAGCGGCAGACGAGAACACGGGTGGGCATGGCAGGGGTCTCCTTCGGGTGGGTGGGGGTGGTGCGGGAGGCGTACGGCAGCCGTCAGGCCCGGGTGCCTTCCTCGGCGGCGTCCTCGTGCCCGGTCTCCTCGGGCCCGGTCTCCTCGGGCCCGGTCTCCTCCAGGGCGGACAGGGGCGTCCTCGGCAGGAACCGCGAGCGGAACGTGATCAGCGCCAGTACCGCGAGGACCGCCGTGAAGCCGAGGATCATCGAGGTGGCGTGGCCGGCGTCGGTCAGGCGGCCCGAGAGGAGCGGGCCGATCATGAACCCGAGCGAACTGACGAACCCGTAGGCGGCGTTGAAGCGACCCCGGTTGGAGTCGTCGGCCCAGCTGTTGACCAGGGTGGGCCCGGTCGCGGCCAGCAGGGACTCCCCGACCGCGAAGACGACCATGGCGACGACCCCGACGAGCAGGGCGAGCAGGCCGCCACTCAGCCCGGTGACCGCCCAGATCAGCAGCCAGAAAGCCGCCCAGCTCCCGGCCAGCAGCGCCACGGCGACGCCCACGGTGACCCGCTTGATCCGGCCGATCAGCGCCGCCTGAACCAGGACGACGGCCGCGGTGTTGGCGGCGAACAGCACCCCCAACTCGGTGGGGCCCAGCCGGCTGTCGGCCAGGAGCACGGCGGGCATGCCCGAGTTGAGCTGCGAGTATCCGACGGTGAACAGCACCAGCACCACGACCAGCAGGGCCATCAGCCAGCGGTGCCCCAGCGCGGCGCGGTAACCGCCCCGGGGCCGTTCGGCCTCGGCGCTCGGCTCCGGACTCTGCCCGGCGGGCGGCTCGGCGGACCGGTGCCGGCGTACCTCCCGGGCGACCAGCCAGCCGGTGACGAGGAAGGACGCCGCGTCGAGGAGGAAGAGAGCCTGGAAGACGGCGAGCGAGCCCGTCATGCCCGCCAGGAGGCCGCCGGTGAGTCCCCCGATCCCCATCATCGCGTTGACCATGGCGAAGTCGGCCGAGAAGAGCACGGGCCAGTGCTTCTGGGGCACCAGATCGGCCATGAGGGCGTTCCAAGTGATAGCCCCGCCCACGCCGAGCCCCTGCACGAAACCGGCCGCCAGCGCTGTCGTCGGCGTGTCGCACAGCGCGTAGCCGACGGCGCCCAGGGCGGCGCAGACCAGCGCGGCCCAGACGGCGGTCACCCGCCCGAAGCGGTCCGAGACCCAGCCGGCGAGCGGGCCGCCGACCAGGGCGCCCACCGAGGTGGCGGCGACCGCGCCGGTGGCCGCGGTCAGGGACAGGCCACGCATCTCGTGCAGGTAGACGACGAGGAGGGGCAGGACCACGCCGCTGCCGGCCGCGTTGACCGCGTTGAGCACGATCAGGCGCCTGGCCCGGGGCGGGAGCTGCCGCAGCGTCCGCAGACTGTTCATGGGAGGCACGGTCCTGTCAGGTGTGGAAGAGTGGGTGGTCGCTGAGGATGTCGGCGTGGGGGTACAGCTCGACCCCGTACCGTGCCAGCACGTCCAGCTGCCTTCTGATCTGCGGGACCGCGGCGGCCGGGTCGGTGTGGTCGCGCGGGGCCATGCCGATGCGCTCGACCGCCTTCTCGACCGCGATGTTCTCCCAGCGGCCGAGCTGGGGCATCAGCAGATGCTGGTAGTCGGCCTGCCAGAGCCGCAGCACGGCACGGTCGTTGACCTGCCGGACCCGGTCCAGGGTGGTGTGGTTGAGCCGCCGCGCGGTGTGCACGTCCATGCCGATGTGGGACCACGAGTAGTCCGGGTCGTCGGGGTCGTGCACCTCGATGCGCAGCGCCTCCTTGTCCTCCCACAGCGGCATCGTCTCGTCGGAGATGCTGAAGACGCTGAGCATGAAGTGGCCCGCGTACTCCTCCGTGAGGAAGTCCCGCGTCTCGGCGAAGTCCTCGGGCCGCTCCCCTGGATAGCCGGCCATGAACGAACAGCGGTAGCCGAGCCCGCCCTCGTTCAGCAGCCGGAAGGCGCGCAGGTTGTCCTTCCGGGTGACCCTCTTGTTCATGTACCGCAGCGTGCTGTCACTCATCGACTCGAACCCGATGGACAGGAACTGGCAGTGCGAGGCGGCTAGTTGAGCGATGAGTTCGGGCGTCTTGAGCACATTGGCCCGGCTGTAGCCCTCCCAGCCCACCCCGACACCAGGCAGCAGCCGCATCAGCTCCCGCAGCCGCGTCGGCGGCACGGTGAAAGTGCTGTCCATGGCGGAGATGTAGGAGGCGCCGTTCTCGAACACGTAGCGCCGCCAGTCGTCGGCGATCTTCTGCGCCGACTTGTAGCGCCACTTGGGGCTCGCGGCCGGGAAGGAGCAGAACTTGCAGCTGAACGGGCAACCGCGCATCGACTCGTACGGGATGACGCGCCAGTGCCCTTTCGGGGAGGGCGAGGGGAACGCGTCCAGGTCCAGGTACTCGAAGGGGCTGATCCGGTGTCCGAGCAACTCACGGGGGTGGCGGTAGACCAGGTTCGGGACCGTCTCGAGGTCGGTGCCTTTCTCCAGCGCGGTGAGCAGCCCCGGCAGCGCCTCCTCCCCGTCACCGCGCACGATGTAGTCGATCTCCGGTATCGACCGCATCAGCGAGGTGTACTTGAGGTTGCTGTACTGGCCGCCGAGCACGATCGGTATGCCGGGGTAGGTCTCGGAGATCCACCGCACGGCGTGGCGCAGGTCTCGGTCGGTCCAGATGAAGCTCGTGGACAGCAGCGCCGCCCGGTAGTCGCCCTGGGGCGCGGGGGCGGGCAGGTCGTCCGTCCACAGGTTGGTGGTGTCGTAGGTGTCCACCCGGTGGCCGGCCCGTTCCAGGATCTCCTGGACCGCGAAGGTGGTGAGGTGCGGGACGTTGTAGTAGCGGGGCCGCAGCAACGGATAGTCCGTGCCGTTGTGCCGGAATCCCAGTCGGCTCAGCCCGAACTCCTCCAGGTCCGTGCCCTTGAGGTAGGCCGCCGTGTTCGCCTCGCCGCTCTGGCGCTCCAGCATGGTGCCGGCGAGGTAGTCCGAGTTCTTCAGTGTCGGCCCGAGTCCGGACACAAGTACGACGTCGATGGTGCACTCTCCTGGATAGGCACGGAGCGACGGAGGCTTTTCGGGGCTTCAGGGGTTGATCTGGCGACCGTTCACCCGCTGGAGCATCTGGAGGTCCCGGATGTCGTCGTGCCGGAGCAGCCACAGGAAGAACCGTTCGACGCCCAGCCCGAACCCGGAGGTCCGCATCGGCCGCAGCTCCCGCATCCGCAGGTACCAGGCGTAGTCCTCCTCGGCGACCTCGTGGTGGGCCAGCGCCTCGCGCACCTGCTCGGCGGTGGCGTGCCGCTCGCCGGCCCCGACCGTCTCGCCGATCCCGAACAGCAGGTCGCCGTTGCGGGCGCGGGACGTGTCACCCGGCTCGTACGCCTGGTAGAAGGGGACGGAGAGGTGGTCGAAGTGGGTCACCCAGACGAACTCCCCGAACTTGTCCATCAGCGCAGCCTCGGCCTTGCGGGTGAGGGCGCGGGCGCCGTCGGCCACCTCGGTGACGAGGTCGGGGGTGTCGCCGAGCAGGTCGACCGCCTCGGCGAAGGTGACGCGCGGGAACTCCTTCAGGGACAGCAGCCGCTCGATGTGCGCGGTGTCCCCCGCGATCTCGGCCAGCGCTGGCCCCATCTCGTCCAGGTAGGCCCGCCCGAGGTGGCGTACGTATTCCTCCACGGTGTCCATTACCGTGTCCAGGCCGCCCTGCAGCTCGGCCTCCGAGTGGTAAAACTGGCACAGGTGCGTCGGGTCCGGAGCCTCACCCCGGAACGAGGGCATCACGTAGTACGCGCCCTTCTCCCACATGCGGCAGCTGTACTCCAGCAGGAACTGCATGGAGTCGGCGAGGTAGGTCGGCACACCCTCCAGCTCGACGCGGATCGGCACCGAGTCGCTGCCCAGGCCCATGGGGCTGGAGATCGACCCCGTGGTCACCGGCAGGTAGGCGGCGCGGACGTCCCGGCCGGCCCAGAACCCCACGGTGGCCCGCTGCATGACGTCCGTCAGCTGGAGCAGCAACCGGTACCAGGGGTGTGTCAGGGCCACTTCGAAGTGCTCGTCCGGAGTGCGCCAGGTGCCCGGTGCGGTCAGCGGCTGCGTCTCAGTCGGGTGAGTGCTCACGTGTCCTCCTCGGACCGTCGGTGCGGGGGTGGTGCGGTGGGGCCGGGCTCGGGCCCCCGGGGCGGCGGTGCCTCACGGCAGCCGCGCCGGTCAGTCCCAGGCCCAGGTCTGGCGCGACGCGTCGGCCTCCTCGGAGGCCGGAGCCGCCGAGGTCGCGGTGGCCGAGCCCGTCACCGGCTCCTCGGAGGCACTGACCACGGGGAGGACCGTCGCGGCGGCAGCGGCGCAGGCGGTCAGCAGGACGGCGAGTCTGGTTGCCATGTGGCTCATCTCCTGACAGTCGGGCACGGAGGACCTGCTGGTCACAGCGGGTTCTGTTGGTGCGATCAGTTTTCGGCACCGGCCCCCGGCCGGGCAACGGATGCGGATGGCAGCAAGGTGCGTTGGCACCAAAGGGCCTGCGGGGCCGCGGCGGTGGCGGGGCAGGCGGAAGCGGCCGATCAGCGTCGGCGACAACGAGCGGTGTCGGCCAGAGCAGTTCGGGCGGAAGGGTCAGCCGGCGGGCATCTCGCAGAGCGGGGCATCGGCGGGCATGGTCACGATGCCGTGGCACAGGGCGGGTTCACTGGGGCCGGGCTCGCGCAGCAGCACCTGGTCGTGATCCTCGGCGCAGCGCAGAAGGCCGCGCACGGCCAGGAGTACGCAGTGGCCGGCGGCCTCAGCCGAGGCCGCCGTCACGAAGAGCACACCCACGCGGCCCCGGTACGGCAGGACGGCCTGATAGACGTGTTCCACCACGCAGCCGGGCACGCGAGCCATCCGTACCGCCACCTGGCGCAGGCTCACCGCGGCCGGCGCGGGCGAAGGCGGTGACACTTCTACATGGATGGCGTACACGGGCACCGACCATTCCAGTCCAGCCTTCCCGCCGGGCGCTCCAGCGGTGACAGCTTATGGCCGTGGCAGGAAGAGGACCGCCGCCCCGCGCTCAGATCCAGCCGACCCGTGCGGCGAGCATCCCCGCCTCGAAGCGGCTACGTGCCCCGAGCCGGGCGGTGAGGACCGCCATCATCCGCCGTACGGTACGCAGGGACAGGCCCAGTTTCCGCGCCGCCACCTCGTCGGTGTGCCCCTGCGCGAGCAGGCTCAGCAAGGCGCTCTCCTGTGGGGTGGGCGCTTCGACGTCCCCACCCGGCAACTCCCGTCCGTCGAGCGGCGCGCACCGCTCCCAGAACGTCTCGAACAGGGCCACCAGAGCCGCGACTACACCGGGGGCCCGCACCACGACGGCCCCCAGCGAGGATTCCTCCGGGTCGAGCGGCAGGACGGCACAGGCACGGTCCACCACGAGCATCCGCAGCGGCAGCACCGGGCTGGTCCGTACCTCCCCGCCGAGGGTGGACAGCCAGCGCGCGTACTCGATCGTGGCGCGGTCGTTGCGGACGCTGTCCAGGTAGACCGTCCGCAGCCGCACCCCGGAGGCGAGACTCTGCTCGTCCAGCGGCCGGCTGGCGTCCAGCGCGGCCTGGCTCAGAGCGCCGCCCGGCATGAAGGCGAGCAGTTCCTCACGCGCCTGCCGGCTGAGCTCGGTCAGCCGTATCCGTACATCGGCCATGCCGCTCAGCGTCTCCAGGCGACCGCCGCGCCCGGCCTGGCTCGCAGCGTAGGCGGCGGCCAGATCGGCCGCGGCCGCGCGCGCCACGGCCAGCTCACGCTGCTGCGCCTCGATCTCGGCCTCCCGCCGGTGGATGTGGGCGGCGAGCCCGACCTCCGGGTGCACGGGCACCGGCAGCACGTCGTCGCCCGTGGGCAACGACAGCATGGAAAGCTCGGCGAGCTTGTCGAGGCAGTCCCGGATCTCCCCCGCGGAGACCCCCAACTCCCCGGACAGGTCGTCGACGGTCCGCTCGGGCCCGGAGACCACCAGCCGGAAAACGGCCACGCACAGGTCGTCCTGCCCGATCAACATCGCGAGCGAACTGTCCCCCATGGGCGCAAAAGCGCCCACTCCCCCACCCGTCCGCATACTTCCCCCGATCCACGCATGGGCCCCACAAGGACCACACCGATGGCAGTCAACGTACCGGGGATCGTTCCCTTCCGCATAGGCCGAACACGACCCTCCCCCGAACCCGACCCACCCCTCCCACCAGCCGGCATGACGGCGACCATGTTCTCCGTCTGCGTCGGCTCCAACGTGGTCCATGGCACCAACATCAGCGTTCCTGCCCTTGCCCTATAAGCGGGTGATTCCGGTTCCATCATTTCGAAGGGGACTGACAGACGAGGCCGACGGCCGTCTTGGCGAGGTTGCCACGGGGACGGCGGCACGGCTTCAGCCGGAGAACAGCAGCCTGGTAGCGCTCCGCGTACTCGCGGGCCCTGGTCCGGGCAACGCGGGCGTGGAAGACGAGAGTGTGCGAAGTGAAGTAGTCGGGCCGGTCGGAGGTCGTCAGGACCAGCCCGTCGTCCCGCAGGCGATGTTCGGTGAAGCCGGCGAAGACGCCATCGGCGATCGGGACGCTCGCCCACGGGTTGTGCAGGATGTGGAAGCCCTCGCTGAAGGTCTCACGCTCCTCGGGGCCGTAGTCCCCCACCACGTAGGCGTGTACAAGGGAGCGGTCCGCGTTGGGGTCCGGGTCGGGCAGGCTTCCGTACCGCAGCATGGCGACATCGTCCGGGCCGTAGTCCAGCCGGTGCCTACGCGGTGGAACTTCGCGACCGTGGCGCTGTTGGAGAAGATGACGGCCGACAGGTGTGCGGCTTCGGGCCGGGCGAACAGGCCGCTGGGGATGCTGGTGTCGCCTCGCCAATGTTCGGTGATCTTCTCACTGGTCAGGACGAGGGCGCCCTGGTCATCGCGTGTGGCCACATCACGGCGGCCACACAGGTAGTTGGCAAGCGTAGTGACCGTGTGGAACAGCGAGCTGAGGTGGTGGAAGGACTCCAAGGCGATCACGAACGGGCGGCCTTGCACGTGAGGGGCTCGCCAGTAGGCGTGCCCTTGGGCGGACCGTTTCTCGAGTTTACGGCGCAGCGCCTTGGCGGACTGGAGTACGAACTCTGCTTCGGCATCGTCCAGATCTGCGGGGATCAGTGGGCTTGATCTGCTTTGACGGACATCCGAGATCAGGGGTTCAGCCCCGCCGAGTACGAGACCGCACTCGCAGCCTGACCACCACACCCAAGGTGTCCGTCAAAGCCGAACAAGCTCACATGCCACATCCGTCAGCTCACCACGACCCGTCACAAGATCAATTAGTGGACATGACCTTGGCGTTGTGGTGGTCGTTGTTCCGTCACAGGTGGGGCAACTCGGAGTCGGTGTTGGCGTGGAAGAGTGCATGGACTGTCGCCGAGCAGGTGGGCATGCCCGGCGGGTCCGCCTGCAGCGATTGCTCAATGCGTGTGACGGGGACGCGACGGCCCGGCGAGATGGCGGGGTCGCTTACAGCCGCTAACACAATGAGGTGGATCGCTCCTGCTGACCGTGTCCGCGTCAGGAGTTGGGCGTTGTCCGGGCATGGGGACTTCGCCGTGGATCG
>NZ_JBHXJE010000069.1:0-21525 GCF_042723275.1 Streptomyces sp. NPDC058373
ACCGGTCCACCAGCTGGACCGGGGCGCGCCGTCGTGAGCGGGACGGGAAGGGCGGGCGCCGTCAGGCGATGCCGAGGAGCAGGGCGGCCGCGAGGATCACCAGGGAGACCAGCACGGCCCACTTGACCGTGGTGCGGGTGTGGTCGCCGAACTCGACCTTCGCCATGCCGACCAGCACGTACACGGCCGGGACCAGCGGGCTGGACATGTGGAGCGGCTGGGCGATGAGCGAGGCGCGGGCGATCTCCAGCGGGGAGACGCCGTGCTGGGCACCGGCCTCGGCGAGGATCGGCACGATCCCGAAGTAGAACCCGTCGTTGGACATGAAGTACGTGAACGGGATGCTCAGCAGTCCTGTGATGAGCGCCATGTGCGGGCCGAGGCCGTCCGGGATGGCGTTGACCAGCGTCTTCGCCATCTCGTCCACCATGCCGGTGCCGGTCAGCACGCCGGTGAAGACGGCGGCGGCGAAGACCATGCCGGCGACGTTGAGGACGTTCTCCGAGTGGGCGGCGATCCGCTCCCGCTGCTGCTTCATGTGCGGGAAGTTGACGGTGAGGGCCAGGGCCGCGCCGAACATGAAGATGACCGGGATCGGCAGCAGCTGCGCGACCAGGGTGACCAGGACGGCCAGCGTCAGCAGGGCGTTGAACCAGAAGAGCTTCGGGCGGAGCGTGGGACGGTTCGGGTCGAGGGTGCCCCAGTCGCCGCCCTCGGAGGCGTCGGTGCCGGCCGTGGCGTCGCCTGCCTCGGCCCCGGTGCCGGGTTTCGCCAGGTCGGGGGTGGCCGGGCCGCCGGTGGAGGAGCCCGTTCCGGCGGCGGCCCCGCCGGCCGTACGGACGGTGGTCCCCGCGGCGGAGCCGGTGCGGGCGCCCACGCCCGCGCCCACGGTCACCGGGGTGCGGTCGCGCTCGTCCGTCTCCTCGGTGACCGTGCTGTCGGTCGCCTCGTCGGTCGCCTCGTCGGCCGCCGGGCCGGTCTCGGTGAGCAGCCCCAGGCGGCGGCGTTCGCGCAGCCCCAGGATCCAGGCGAGGGTGAAGACGGCGAGCAGGCCGATGGCGAGCGCGGGCACCATCGGGACGAAGATCTCGCCCGCGTCCAGCTTCAGCGCGGTGGCGGCGCGGGCGGTGGGGCCGCCCCACGGGACGGTGTTCATCACGCCGTTGGCGGTGGCGGTGACCATGGTCATCGTCAGCACGCTCATCTTCAGCCGCAGGTAGAGCGGGAGCATCGCGGAGACGGTGATCATGAACGTGGTCGAGCCGTCGCCGTCCAGCGAGACGATCGCCGCGAGCACCGCCGTGCCCAGCACGACGCGGGCGGGGTCGGCCTTGCAGAAGCGCAGGATGCCCCGGACGATCGGGTCGAACAGGCCGACGTCGATCATCACGCCGAAGAAGATGATGGCGAACATCAGCATGGCCGCGGTGGGCGCCAGCTCGCCGATCCCTTCCAGCACGTACTCACCCAGGTGGGCACCCTGTCCCGCGATCACGCAGAAGAGGGCCGGGATGAGGATGAGCGACGTCATCGGGGACATCTTCTTCATCATGATCAGCGTCAGGAATGTCGCGATCATGACGAATCCGAGGACCGTCAGCAGCATAGATCTTCCACCTTCGTCCAGCTCGTGACCACAGCTCCGTGGCCGGTCGAAAGTACGAGCGGCGCTCCGGCGGACACAAGGAGTCAACGCGTGAGCAATACGCGCGAAACCTTTCCGTCGCTTTCCCGTCGTCCCGGTGGCGCCCGGGACCTGCGTCAGGGGGGGGGTGATCTGCGGTGACGGGCGGTGGGGTGGGGGAACGAGATGTCAGGGCGCCGCGCGCCCGCGGCCTCGCCCCCGGTTACGGTCGGTGCCGTGGCCGACTCGGGGCGACCCCCGCGTCCCTTGTCGGTGATCGCGGCCGATCGGCGCAACGAGCTGCTCGTCCTCTGGGAAGGCGCCCCTCGGCGACCGGGCCCGAGCGGCGGCACCGTGACCGGGCGCCTCCTGGCCGCCCGCACCCCAGGCTCGGCGAGGGCGGCGCCGACCGCGCCTCGTCGAGGCGGGGCGCGTCCGGGCGGACCGGCGCGGCGGCGGGCGAGGGCGGGCGCTGATGGAGCCGGTCCGTGCCGGGGTGCGGGTGCACGCGGAGCCGTGAGGGTGCGGGTGCACGCGGAGCCGTGAGGGTGCGGGGTGGACCTGCCGTTGGCGTCGGCCGATGGCTGACGGCGCGTCGGCCGGAGATGGGCGGGTCGTCCGGCGGGCTTGCCCGGCGGTGCGCTTGACGGCATGCCTAGCGGGCCGTTGACGCGGTTCGCGGGGCTGAGTCGGCCGGCCTCAAGCGCCGGCCGGGCTGGCGTTCTGGGCTGAGGCTGCCCTCAAGAGCCGGCCCCGGGAGCGGCCCGCGACGACGGGCCGATCGCGTCAGGCCGACGGCGTCTGCGGCAGGCGGCGGCGTACGCCGTGGATGTCCGTGCTGTGGTGCCGGGGCGGGGCCGGGGCCTCTCCGTCGTGGCGGGGCGCCTCAGCCGACAGCCAGTCGCCCTCCACCCGGGAGGCGGTCTCGATCTCCGGGGCGGACCTTCAGGGCGGCTCCTCCCGCTCGTGCCTGCGGGCCGACGGCTTGCTCCTGTGCGCGGCCCGCCCGGCCCTGCTCCCGCCTTCGTGCGCCGAACCTCTCCTCGCGGTCCGCCCGGAGGAGGCTCGCGAGCCCTTGCCGGAGGCCTCGCCCGAGGCCTTGCCCGCCGTCTTCCGTGCCCTCCGCCCGGCCGACCCGGCGGCCTCGGAAGCGGCGCCACCCGTCTCGGAAGCGGCGTCGCCCGCGTCCTCGACCGCCTCGCCGGCGCTTCCCCCGACCTCCTCCGCCGCCTTCCCCGCGCCTTCGCCGACTCCCCCGACGGCCTTGCGCGCCCCCTTGCCCGCTTCCTCGACCGCTCCTCCGGCGCCCTCTCCCAGCTCGCCGACCGCCTTCCCGGCGCCGCTGCCCACGCTCTCCGCCGTCGAGCCGAGGCCGGAGGTGATGTGCTCCAGGATCTGGGGATTCCGGTCGATGGTGGAGAGCACCCTGCCGAGGATCGCGGCGACGTTGTCGAGCCGTACCTTGAGCAGCGCCTGCGCGTCCACGCCCTTGATGTCGAGCTCCACACCCGAGAGCGACACGTCGGCGCCGACGTTGAGCTTGAGGAGGTCCAGCACCTCGGCCTGGAGGGAGACCTTGGCCCGCAGGTCCTCCACCTGCAGAGTGATCTCGTCGACATGGAGCTGAGGTACGTCGAGGTGCACGTCCGGTTCGTCGGAGGCGCCGGCAGGCGGCGAGGGGGCGGCCTCGGTCAGCTCACCTTCGAGAGGCTCCTCGTCGTCCTCGCCCTCACCCTCGTCCTCTTCTTCGCCGTACGCCTCGCCGTCCTCGCCCTCACCCTCGGGCTCGTCCTCCTCCCACTCCCCGTCCTCGGGCTCGTCGGCTTCCGCCTCGTCCTCGTCGCCCTCTTCCGGCTCGTCGCCGTCGAAGGCGGACTCCTCGGGCTCCTCCTCCCGGGCCGCCTCGTCGTCCGCGTACGCGTGCTCCCTCATGCCGCCCCTCCGTACCTCTACGGTCAAACCGGTACTTTTCACCCTAGGGGAGGTATGCGTGTCCTGCGCTCGGAGGGGTGTGGCCCTCCGGCGCCTGGGAGGCCAGGACGGGCGCGAGCGCCGGGGCCACAGCTAGCAGCGGCTGCCCGGCTCTGTCAGGTCGGCGTGGAGGGAACGGGCGGAGGCGTCGGTCAGGGAGGCGATCTGGTCGATGACGACGCGCTTGCGCGCCCGGTCGTCCGCCGCCGCATCGAAGAGCGCCCGGAACTGGGGGTCGAGTCCGAACGGGGCTCGCGTCAGCAGCGCCTGGGCCAGCTCGGCGATGACGACGCGCTGCTCGGCCCGGAGCACCTCCTGCTCCGCGCGCTGCATCACGTACCGGTCGGCCAGCGCCTTCAGCACCGCGCACTCCAGCCGCGCCTCGCGCGGGACGACCAGCTCCGCGGCGTACCGCACCGGTGAGGCGCCGCGACCCGCGCCGGTGGGCGGGCCGAGGACGTACGAGGCGCGGGTGGCGGCCTCGGCGGCCAGGCAGAAGCGGCCGATGAGCTGGCTGGTGGCGTCCTTCAGCCGGGCCTGGGCGGCGGCGGTGCCGTCGTACCCGTGCGGCCACCACTCCTGGTCCATGAGGCGGTCCAGCGCGGCCGTCAGCTCGGCCGGGTCCGTCCCGGCGGGGGCGTACCGCTCCAGGGCGAGGTGGGCGATGTCGCGGCGCTCGGGGTCGGCGTGGAGGAGGTTGGGGTCGATGTGCCCGGCGTGCAGGCCGTCCTCCAGGTCGTGCACGGAGTACGCCACGTCGTCGGACCAGTCCATGATCTGGGCCTCGAAGCAGGTCCGCCCGGCCGGGGCCTGGTCGCGGAGCCAGGTGAAGACGGGCAGGTCCTCCTCGTAGACCCCGAACTTGGGCGAGGCCGGGTCGGCGGGGTGGCCGCCGCGGGGCCACGGGTACTTGGTGGCGGCGTCCAGGGAGGCGCGGGTGAGGTTGAGCCCGACGCTGGTCTGCTCGCCGGTGCGCGGGTCGGTGCGGAACCGCTTGGGCTCGATGCGGGTGAGCAGGCGCAGCGACTGGGCGTTGCCCTCGAAGCCGCCGCAGTCCCCGGCGATCTCGCTGAGCGCCTGCTCGCCGTTGTGGCCGAAGGGCGGGTGGCCCAGGTCGTGCGAGAGGCAGGCGGTCTCCACGAGATCCGGGTCGCAGCCGAGGGCGGCGGAGAGGTCGCGGCCCACCTGGGCGCACTCCAGGGAATGGGTCAGGCGGGTGCGGGGCGCGGCGTCCCACACCCGGCTGCGGGTGCCCGGGGTCACCACCTGCGTCTTGCCCGCGAGGCGGCGCAGGGCGGACGAGTGCAGCACGCGGGCCCGGTCCCGCTGGTAGGCGGTGCGGCCGGGGCGCTTGTCCGGCTCCGGGTCCCACCGCTCCACGGCGGTGACCGCCGACTCGACCGGGTGGGGATGCTCTGCTGCCGTCATGCCCTCGACCGTAGTCGCCCCGAGTGACAATCGGCCGCGCCCCGTCACTCCCGGCCGGGTCGCGCGGCCCCGGCGCCCGCTGGGACGCGGCGGATCGGCGAGCGGTGACGGGGCGTCACCGGGCTGGTGTGCGCGGTCTGTCGTGGCAGGTCGTGGGTGGGAACCGGCACGGGCCGGGTGGCGTTGGAAAGGACGAGGGTTCACGGAGAGTGAAGCGCGGAGCAGGGGATCGCCGGTGGAGAGACCGGTGACGGCCGGTCGTGCGACGGCCGGCCGGGGACGTGAGGGGTGACGACGGCGTGGGGGAAGAGACGCGGGACGGTGCGCGGGGCCGGTGGTCCGGAGCGCGGGCGGCCGCGCGGGGCCGGGCGGGGCGCGGCGTGCTGCGGGCTCGTCGGTCGGCGGCCCGCGCCGTGGCCGGCCGGACCCGGTCTTCCTCGGCGATCGGGAGCAGGGGGTGGCGCGGGCGCTGGAGTCGGCCCGCTGACCCCGGACCCGGGCCGGCACGGCCGCCCCCGCTCCACGGCGTCCGCGAGTCCACGTCAGCGCTGCGCCGCCGAGGCCTCCGCCTCCCGGGTGAGCCGTTCGCGCTGCGGCCGGATCGTGTACAGCGGGTCCTCGGCCGAGGCGACCCCGGAGTGGAAGACGGCGAAGCGGGTGCAGGCCGAGGCGGCGAGCAGGGCGAGGCCGGTCAGTGCCGCGACGGGCCGGCGCCGGACGGCGGGCGTGGCGGCCAGTACCGCCCCGGTCGCGTGGAGCGCCTCGGCCGCCCTGAAGAAGCGGCCCGCCCGGCCGGTGCGGTGGGTCTCGGCGGTCGGCCCCAGCCGCCGGCGCATCGCCCGCAGCGCCACCAGCTCGCCCGCGGCGGCCAGTACGGCGGCCGAGCGGGCCGGACCGGCCTCCCTCGGCGGCGCCACCGCCAGGGCCATGCCGGAGGCGGCGGCCGTGGCCGAGGCGGCGAAGACGTAGGGGAGTTCGCGGTGGCCCTCGTGCCACGCGGGGACGGCGGTGTCGGCGGCCAGCACGGCGGTGTAGGTGGCGACCACCGGCCCCAGCGCCGCCGCGCCCCAGGTGGCGGCCGTCCCCACCCGCGGCAGCAGCCCCGTCACCGCCGAGGCGGCCGAGACGCCGGCGGCCGGGCCGTAGGCGGCGAGCAGCCAGGAGCCCATGTTCATCGGCGAGGTGGGCTTGAAGACCCGCAGCATGTTGGCGAACCGGCCCGGGCGGCCGAGATCGTGGATGAGGGCGGCGGTGGAGAGGGAGATGGCCCCCAGCGAGGAGACCTTGAGGGCGGTCGCGGTACGGGGGCGCCCGGTGGCCTGGCACCCGGCGGCGAAGACGGAGCCGGCTCCGGCGAGGCCGCCGAGGAAGAAGTAGCCCGCGATGTCGGTGGCCCGCCAGGACGGCGGCTTGAGCACCGGCCGGTCGTAGTAGGTGGCGAACTCGGCGGGCTCCACCATCAGTTCTTCGCCGCGTCGGCGCTTGCCCTGCCTGCCGCCCCGGCGGCGGTCCTTCTCGCGGGTCATACGGGGCTCACTTTCCGGTCGTCCAAGGCGTGCGGAGGGCAGAGAGGGCGAAGGAGGCGGCGGTCCCGGCGAGGAGGGCGAGGCCGGCTCCCGCGGCGTGCGCCCACATCCGGCCGAGATCCTTGGTGGTCACCTCCGGGTCGGGCGGCAGGCCGTAGACCTCCGGGTCGTCGAGAAGGAGGAAGAAGGCGCCCGCGCCGCCCACCCCGTCCTGCGGGTCCTCGCCGTAGAGGCGGGCCTCGGGGACGCCGGCGCCGTGGAGCTCGTCCACCCGCCGGGCGGCGCGTTCACGGAGTTCGTCCAGCGGGCCGAACTGGATCGACTGGGTCGGGCAGGCCTTGGCGCACGCCGGCTCCTGCCCGGCGCCGAGCCGGTCGTAGCAGAGGGTGCACTTGAAGACGCGGCCGTCCTCGGGGCGCTGCTCGATGACGCCGTAGGGGCAGGCGGGTACGCAGTAGCCGCAGCCGTTGCAGACGTCCTCCTGGACGACGACGGTGCCGAACTCCGTGCGGAAGAGCGCGCCGGTGGGGCAGACGTCCAGGCAGGCGGCGTGGGTGCAGTGCTTGCAGACGTCGGAGGACATCAGCCACCGGACGCCCTCGCCGTCGGCGCTGCCGGAGGCCGGCGCCTGGGGGCCGCCCGCGTCGGCGAGCGGCAGCAGCGCGCGGCCGTCGGGCGAGGGCGGGGAGGCCGGCTCGACCCGTGTGGTCTGCTCGATGAAGGCGACGTGCCGCCAGGTGGAGGCGCCGAGCGCGCCGGTGTTGTCGTACGACATGCCGCTGAGCGTCAGGCCGTCCTCCGGGACGGCGTTCCACTCCCAGGCCACTTCGCACGCCTTGCAGCCGATGCAGACCGAGGTGTCGGTGAAGAAGCCGACGCGCGGCGGCGGGTCCTCGTGGCCGGAGTCGGCCGCCGGGTCGGGTTCGGGGCCGCTGAGCAGGTCCCGGATGTCGTGGATCACGTCGCCTCCTGGACGTCCTCGGTGCCGGTGGTCTCGGTGATGCCTGCCCGGCGCCGGTAGTCGGCGAGCAGGCGGGGCAGTGCCGGGCCCCGCGGCCGGCGGCCGGGACGGATGTCCGCGGTCAGCGCCTTGTCACCCTGGATGTGCGCGTCGGCGTCCAGGACGATGGCCATCAGTTCGTTGGTGGCGTCGCCGGTCACCAGTCCGTTCGGGCCCCAGTGGAAGGGCATGCCGATCTGGTGGACCGTGCGCCCGTGCACCGTCAGCGGCTTGGCCCGCTCGGTGACCAGTACCCGGGCCTCCACGGCGCCCCGGGCGGTGACGACCGTGGCCCACCCGGTGTGCTCCAGCCCCGCCTCGGCCGCCAGTTGCGGGGAGACCTCGCAGAACAGCTCCGGCTGGAGCTCGGAGAGGTACGGCGACCAGCGGCTCATGCCGCCCGCCGTGAAGTGCTCGGTGAGCCGGTGGGTGGTGAGGATGTGCGGGTAGACCGAGGCGCCCGGCTGGTCGCCCGAGGGGTGGTAGCGGTTGCCCTCGCGGGGGTACAGCTGGCGGACGGGGGAGCGGGGCCGGTCGGGGTGGAGGGCGTTGGGGAAGGGCGAGTCCTGCGGCTCGTAGTGGGTGGGCATCGGCCCGTCGAGGAGCCCGGCCGGCGCGTACAGCCACCCCTTTCCGTCGGCCTGCATGATGAACGGGTCGTCACCGCGCAGGGCCGCCGCGCCGGTCGCGCCCTCCGGGGGCACGTGGTCCGGCGGCAGGTCGGCGATGAAGTCGGGCACGTCGTGCCCTGTCCACCTGCCCTCCTCCGGGTCCCACCAGACGTACGCCTTGGCCGCGCTCCACGGCGTGCCGTCGGGTGCGGCGGAGGCGCGGTTGTACAGCACGCGTCGGTTGGCGGGCCAGGCCCAGGCCCACTCCAGGGCGGTCCACTCCTGCTCGGTGTGCGGTTTGCGGCGGGCCGCCTGGTTGACGCCGTCGGCGTAGACGCCGCAGTAGATCCAGCAACCGCAGTCGGTCGAGCCGTCGTCGCGCAGCTCCGTGTACGCGCTGAGCGGCGCGCCGTCGGGGCCGTGCCCGTTGATCTCGGCGAGGACGGCGGCGGCGACGGGTTCGTCCAGGGGGCCTTCGACCGGGTAGTCCCACGTCAGGTCGAGGACGGCGCGGTCGCGGCGGTCGGTCGAGCCGGCCAGTTTCTCCTTGATGCGACGGCCCAGGTGGTAGGTGAACCAGAGGTCGCTGCGGGCGTCACCGTCCGGTTCCACGGCCGCGTGGTGCCACTGCACCCAGCGGTTGGTGTTGGTGAACGACCCGGACTTCTCGGTGTGGGCGGCGGCGGGGAGGAAGAAGACCTCGGTGCCGATCTCCTCGGTGCGCAGCTCGCCGGTCTCGATCTCGGGGCCGTCCTGCCACCAGGTGGCCGACTCGATGAGGGAGAAGTCCCGGACCACCAGCCAGTCGAGATTGGCCATGCCCAGCCGCTGGAGGTGGGTGTTGGCCGAGCCGACCGCCGGGTTCTCCCCCATCAGGAAGTACCCCTTGCAGATGCCGTCGAGCTGGTTCATGACGGTGTCGTAGGTGCTGTGCGAGCCGGTGAGCCGGGGGATGTGCCCGAAGCAGAAGTCGTTGTCGGCGGTGGCCGCGTCGCCGTAGTACGCCTTCAGCAGGCTGACGAAGTAGGCCCGCATCTCGCCCCAGAAGCCCTTCTCGGTGCGGCTCGCCTCGATGAAGGCGTCCAGGTTCTCGTGGTGGTGGGCGTGCGGCATCGGCAGGTAGCCGGGGAGGAGGTTGTAGAGGGTGGGGATGTCGCTGGAACCCTGGATGGACGCGTGGCCACGGAGCGCCTGGATGCCGCCGCCCGGACGGCCGATGTTCCCGAGCAGGAGCTGGAGCACGCTGGCCGCCCGGATGTACTGCGAACCGACGGTGTGCTGGGTCCAGCCGACCGCGTAGGCGAAGGCGCTGGTGCGGTCCGGGCCGGAGTTGGCGGTGAGGGTGTCGCAGACCTCCTGGAAGGTGGCCTGGGGGATGCCGCAGACCTTCTCGACGAAGGCCGGCGTGTAGCGCGCGTAGTGGCGTTTGAGGAGTTGGTAGACGCACCGGGGGTGCCGGAGCGTGGCGTCGCGGGCGCTGCCGGGCGGGGCGGGGGCGCCGCCCGCGCCCTGCATCTCGGCGCCGCCGCCGGAGGGGTCGGGCCCGTGGTCGCCGCCGAGTCGGTTCTTGCCGATCCGCGCCTGGTAGCGCTGGTCGGCGTCGCCCGCGGGTGCCTGGACGCCGGCTCCCTCGTACTGCCAGCTGTCGGCGTTGTAGCGCCGGGTCTCGGGGTCGTAGCCCGAGAAGAGACCGTCGAGGTCCTCGGTGTCCTGGAACTCCTCGCGCACGATCGAGGCGGCGTTGGTGTAGGCGAGGACGTACTCCCGGAAGTCCTTCTCCTCGGTGAGGATGTGGTTGACGATGCCGCCGAGGAAGGCGATGTCGGTGCCCGCGCGGATCGGCACGTGCACGTCGGCGAGGGCGGTGGTGCGGGTGAAGCGCGGGTCGACGTGGATGATCCGGGCGCCGCGTGCCTTCGCCTCCATCACCCACTGGAAGCCGACCGGGTGGGCCTCGGCGAAGTTGGAGCCCTCGATCATGATGCAGTCGGCGTGCTGGAGGTCCTGGAGGAAGGTGGTGGCCCCGCCGCGGCCGAAGGAGGTGCCCAGCCCGGCCACGGTCGAGCTGTGGCAGACCCGCGCCTGGTTCTCCACCTGGACGACGCCGAGCCCGGTCAGCAGCTTCTTGATGAGGTAGTTCTCCTCGTTGTCGAGGGTGGCGCCGCCCAGGCTGGCGATGCCCATGGTGCGGTTGACCTGGTAGTCGTCCTCCTTCCACTGCCAGGTCTCCCGGCGGGTCCCGACCACCCGGTCCGCGATCATGTCCATCGCCGTGTCGAGGTCGAGCGGCTCCCACCCGGTGCCGTACGGCCGCCGGTACAGCACCTGGTGGCGGCGGGCGTCGCCGGTGGTGAGCTGGAGCGTCGCCGAACCCTTGGGGCAGAGCCGGCCCCGGCTGACCGGTGAGTCGGGGTCGCCCTCGATCTGCACGACCCGGTCGTCCTTGACGTAGAGCTGCTGGCCGCAGCCGACGGCGCAGTAGGGGCAGATGGACTTGACCACCCGGTCGGCGGTGTCGGTGCGGGGCCGCAGGGCCCGAGTGCCCGGGGAGGTCGCCGCCGCCCCTCTGCCGAGGCGGTCCCCGCCCGTCAGCTGGCGCAGCACCGGCCAGTCGGTCAGCCGTCGGCGTGGGCTCATGTGCGACTTCTCCCTGCGGTAGGGGCTCCTCCCGGCGCGCGCCGGGTCCTGCGGTGGGGCGGGTCAGCCCGCCAGCGGGCTCGTGTCGAGGTGGGCGAGGAGGTCGGCCGGGGTGTCGTAGACCGCGATGGCACCCGCCTCCTTGAGTTCGGCGGCGCTCACCCCGCCGGAGAGCAGCGTCGTGCAGTCGACGCCGGCCCGGGCGGCCGAGACCACGTCCCAGACCGAGTCGCCGACGAAGTGGGCGCGGCCCGGCGGCACCCGGGCGGCCTCCAGTGCCGCTTCGACCAGGTCGGGGGCGGGCTTCCCGGACTCCACCTCGTCGCTGTCGGTGGTGGCGAGAATGGCGTCGTCGGCGTCGATGGCACGGAGCATCGCCTTCAGGTCGCCGCCGTGGGCGGAGGTGGCGAGGACGACCCGCCAGCCGCGCCGGGCCAGGGCACGCAGCAGGTCGGCGGCGCCGGGCACCGGCCGGAGCCGGTCGTGCCAGGTGGCGAAGAGCGTGGCGTGGGCGTCGCTGATCGCGGCGGTGTGCTCCTCGGAGTGGCCGGGGCCGATCAGGCGCTCGATGAGGTGGCCGCCGGACATGCCGATGAGCCGGTGGATGTCACGGGTCGCCACCTTGTGTCCGGCCTGCCGGAACGCCTCCCACCAGGCGACGGTGTGGAAGTAGTTGGAATCGACCAGGGTGCCGTCGACATCGATGATGGCGGCGCGGGCCTGCTCGGGGGGCGGTGTGGTCACGGCGGGCACCTCGCGGGGGGAAGGCGGGACACGGTCACGACTGTGGTTCCGCCTGCCCGGCGACCGTACCGAGAACCGGACGGAGACGGAACGGAACGATTCGTCCCCCCTTTGCGAGCGTAGGCCCGGCCGGGGGAGCCCGGCATCTGGAGCGGGCGATGCCGGGGAGGTCCGGAAGGGCCGGACAAGGTGTTCGGCGTCGCCGCCCGGTCAGGCGCACCCGAGCCCGACAGCACTCGCGCCGACCCGTCCGGCGCCCTGCCGATCGAACGCCCGCCCCACGGATGCCCGACCGTTCGCCGGGCATCCGTGGGGCGGGGAACCCTTTGCGGGGGGTTTCATTCTCAGCCGATCGGCAAAGCACCTCTTATGGTGCAAATCGGATATACGATGATGACCGAGCAGGCAGGCCCCCGGCAGCTCGTCCGGGACGTGGTGAAGGCCGAGGAGGCCGGCTTCGACTTCTCCGTCACCTCCGACCACTACGCCCCCTGGCTCGCCGAACAGGGCCACGCCCCCTACGCCTGGAGCGTCCTCGGCGCCGCCGCGCAAGCGACCTCCCGTATCCCGCTGATGTCGTACGTGACCTGTCCGACGACCCGGTACCACCCGGCGGTCGTCGCCCAGAAGGCCGCCACCCTCCAGCTCCTCTCCGAGGGCCGCTTCCGGCTCGGCCTCGGCTCCGGCGAGAAGCTCAACGAGCACGTGGTGGGCGGCGGCTGGCCCGGGATCGCGGAACGGCAGGCCAAGTTCGACGAGGCCGTCCGGATCATCCGGTCCCTGCTCGACGGCGACACGCTCACCCACCACGGCGAGTACTACGACGTCGACGCCGCCAAGCTCTGGGACCTGCCCGACCAGCCGCCCCCGATCGGCATCGCCGTCTCCGGCGAGGCCTCCTGCGAGCTGGCGGGCGAGCTGGCCGACCTGGTCATCGCCACCGAGGCCAAGTCCGGTCTCCTCGAGGCGTTCGACCGGCACGGCGGCAGCGGCAAGCCCCGCGTCGGCCAGCTCCCCATCTGCTGGGACCCCGACCGCCAGGCGGCGGTGAGCCGCGCCCACGCCCAGTTCCGCTGGTTCGGCGGCGGTTGGAAGGTCAACAGCGAGCTGCCCACCCCCGCCGCCTTCGCCGGGGCCACCCAGTTCGTCCGCGAGGAGGACGTCGCCGCCTCCATCCCCTGCGGCGACGACGTCGGGGAGTTCGTGGAGGCCATCCGGGCGTACAAGGACGCCGGGTTCACCGAGATCGCCGTGGTCCAGGTCGGCGGCGACTCGCAGAGCGGCTTCCTCGACTGGGCCGGCTCCACCCTGCTCCCGGCCCTCCGCAGTCAACTGTGAGCCTGGAGCGTCCAGGTACGGACACGCCGGGGCGCCTCCCCGGCGTCGCCCCCGCTCCGGCCGGGCAGGCGGGGGCCGAGAGACGGAAACGGCATCCGGCCGTCTCCGGTCGGCGTCAGGAGGCGGCATGAGTGGCGGCAAGGGATCGAAGGGCGACTCCGAACAGCTCCGCGTCGGGCGGCGCACCCTCACCGTCCACCGGCCCGACAAGGTGCTCTATCCGGGTGACGGCCTGACCAAGGACGACGTCGTCGGTTACTACCGGGCGATCGCCCCGCACATGGTCCCCCAGCTGCGCGACCGCCCCCTCATGCTGGAGCGTGACCCCGAAGGCGTCGGCGAGCAGCCCCACTTCATGCAGAAGAACGCGGGCGCCCACTACCCGGAGTGGGTGCGCCGCGCGCCGATGGGCAAGGAGGGCGGCGGCACCGTCGACCACCCCGTCTGCGACGACGCCGCCACCCTCGTCTACCTCGCCGACCAGGCCACGCTCACCTTCCACCGCTGGCTCTCCACCGTCGACACGCCCCGCCACCCCGACCTGCTCGTCCTCGACCTCGACCCGCCCGGCGACGACTTCGCCGCCGTCCGCGAGGCGGCCCTGCGCTTCCGCGAGTTGCTCGGTGAGGTGGAGCTGGAGCCGCTGCTGATGAGTACCGGCTCGCGCGGCCTGCACCTCGTCGTCCGGCTCGACGGCCGCGCCGACCACGACACCGTCCGCGCCTTCGCCCAGGACGCCGCCGACCTGCTCGCCGCCCGCCACCCCGACCGGCTCACCACCGCCGTCCGCAAGGACCGCCGCGGCGACCGGCTCTTCCTCGACTCCGGCCGCAACGCCTACGCCCAGACCGCCGTCGCCCCCTGGTCGCCCCGCTCCCGCCCCGGCGCCCCCGTCGCCGCGCCCCTCGCCTGGGAGCAGCTCGACGACCCCGGCCTGGACGCCCGTTCGTTCTCGCTCCGTGACCCGGACGGCGTACACGAGCAAGCCGCTTCCCGGCCCTGGGCGCGGCCGCCGCGGCCGCGCGGGATCGCCGCTGCCGCGCGGCGGCTGGAGAAGCTGCGCCGGAGCGCCTGAAACGCGCGCACGGTCCCGCGCTCTCTCGGGGGGCGGCCCGTGTTGCGGGGTTTTACGGCCCGGGGGACGGTTACGCGAGTGGGAGTCCCCGGCCTCACCACCCACACCCGACCGCAGGAGACACACGGCATGGCGGAGAACCAGTCCCCGGACGCCAAGCAGCGCCAGCGTGCCGAGGCCTACGCCCCGGACCCGGCCGGCGGGCCGCTCACCACCGACCAGGGTGTGGTCGTCGAGCACACCGACGACTCACTGACGGACCCGACGGCGACGCGGCCCGCCGCTTCGTCCGCAACGCCTACCGCCACGGCAAGGCCGTCGCCGCCTACGGCGCCGCCACCGCGCTGCTGACCCGGCTGCTCCCCGACGGGCTGCGGGTGAGCGCCCCCGACGGCGAGGTCACCGCCGACCGGGGCGTGGTCAGTGCGGGGAGCGCGGACTCGCCCTTCACCGAGGAGCTCGTGAAGGCCGTCGCCGCCCACCGCTTCCCCGACCGCCCACCCCCCCCGGGCCTGAGCGGCCCCACGACCACCCGAGCCCGACCACCGAAAGGAAGGCCCACGTGAGCCCCTCCGACAACGGGACCCAGGTCCTCGTCGTCCTGACGGGCGCCGACGCCCACGACGCCCGCATCGTCTTCGACGCCCTGGGGACGGCCTTCGCGCCCGCCGGGCCCGACGAGGGCCGGGCCGCCGCCGAGGACGACAAGGCCGGGGCCTCGCTGCTGCGCTCCGCCCTCTACGAGACCGCGGAGCAGATCGGCCACCCGAAGGCGGCCGCCCCGCTGCGCACCGCCGTCAACCTCACCCTCCAGGGTGACTACGGCGCGGTCGACGCGGTCAGCGAGGTGCTCAGCGAGGCCTTCCGCCTGGAGAACCTCGGTGAGGCACCCGGCGACCAGGAGAAGGAAGTCGAGATGCGGCTCCACCCGCACCAGAGCTGACCGCCGGCCGACCCGGCCGGCCAGACCGGCAACCGAGAGGCGAGGTACCGATGCCCAGGGCACAGATCAAGGACGAGAAGACCTACCAGGCGATGCGCCGCGAGGGCGAGAGCAAGGAGAAGGCCGCCCGTGTCGCCAACAGCCGCGCGGGCGGGGGCTCCCCGGGACACAAGGGCGGCAAGTCCGGCACGTACGAGGACCGCTCCAAGCAGGACCTGTACGAGCAGGCCAAGCAGGTCGGCATCGAGGGCCGCTCCCGGATGTCGAAGAGCCAGCTCATCGACGCCCTGCGCCACCACTGACGCCGCACGCCGCGCAGGAAGGCGCCGAGCGCCTCGGTCGCGCTGTGCCGGGGCTCCCAGCCCAGCTCCGTGCGGGCCCGCGCGGAGTCCAGCAGCGGCAGCCGCAGCACCGCGTCGAAGAGCCCCGGCGAGGCCCCCAGCGCCCGCAGTCGCCACCCGGCCGCCAGCGCCGCCCGGGGCAGCGCCGGGGGCAGCTCCACCGACCGGCTCCCCAGCAGCTCGGCGAGGACCCGCCCGTCGATCACCGGGTCGGCGGCGAGGTTGAAGGGACCGCGCACCTCCTGGACGACGGCGCGCGCGAAGGCGTCGGCCGCGTCGTCGGTGCGCAGCGCCTGGAACCGCAGCCCCCGCACCCCCGGAACCACCGGCAGCAGATCGGGCCGGACCAGGCGGCCCGGCAGCAGCCGGTGGCCGAAGATCCGCAACTGCTCCCCGGCCGCGCTCTCCTTGAACATGAAGGCCGGGCGCATCCGCACCACCCGCATCTCGGGGTGGTCCCGCTCGAAGGTGTCGAGGACCCGCTCCAGATACGCCTTCTCGCGCGTGTAGGCCGCGCCCGGCCAGCCGTGCGTCGGCCAGGACTCGTCGACACGGGAGTCGTCGGCCGGGCCGGGCGCGTAGGCGCCGACCGAGGAGGCGTGCACCAGGGCGGGCACCCCGACCGCGGCGGCGGCCTCGAACACCCGCAGCGAGCCGAGGACGTTGGCCTCCCAGGTGACGGCCGCGTCGCGGGTCGGCTGGAACCGCCAGGCCAGGTGGACGACGGCGTCCGCGCCCTCGAAGAGCCGCAGCAGCCGCTCCGGCGCCTCGGGCGCGGTCAGGTCGGCGGCGGCCCATTCGACGCCCGGGTAGGAGAGCCGGGGCGTGCGCCGGGCGAGGCCCAGCGCCGAGACGACCTGGGGGTTTTCGGCGAGGCGGCGCATCACGCTGGTGCCGACGTTGCCGGTGGCCCCGGTGACGACCACTCGCAGAGGTTTCGGGGTGCTGCTGGTCATGGGGACTCCTCCTGCCGTGCGGCGGGACCGGCCGGGGCGGGGGTGTCCCGGCCGGGGGTGTGCTGGTGGGGGAGGCGGGGGGCGCTGTCCTCGGCCAGCGCCCGTAGCAGGCGCTGCGTGGCGGCGGTGAGTTCGCCGACCGCCGGGGTGGCCGCGTCGTACTGCTGGGAGAGGACGCGGAGCATCCGGCGCTGGGCGTCCCCCGCCGACAGCTCGGCGCGCGCGGCGCGTACCCGGCGTTCGGCGGAGGCAGGCCCGGCGGGGGAGAAGGTGAGGGCGGCCAGGCTGGCGAAGCCGTGCAGGAAGTCGGCGAGCGGCTCCCGCACCTGGCGGGGCAACGGGGCGAAGCCCGGCCGGTCCTCGGCCGCCTCCGCGAGCACCGCGGTGGATCCGTACCGCCTCAGCGCCCTCGGCGCGTCCCACCACCAGGCCGTCACCGCCCAGGCGAGGAACGCGGCCAGCGCCGCCTTCAACGCCTGCGTGGCCGCGTCCCGTTCGGGCCCGTGAGTGCGCAGCGCGCGGCCGGCGGAGCGGCGGGCGGCCGCGGCCTCCCACCGCGACCACCGGGCGCCGGCGGTCAGGAACCGCGTGACACGCCCCGGCCGCCGCGCTCCCGGCGTCGTCCGGGCGGCCACTAAAGCGGCTGCCCGCCTGTCACGTTCATGATCTCGCCGGTGATGTAGCTCGCCTGGTCCGAGGCGAGGAAGACGTAGGCCGGGGCGAGTTCGGCGGGCTGGGCGGCACGGCCCAGCGGCGACTGGGCGCCGAACTCCTCGGTGCTCGGCAGGGTGGCGGGGATCAGCGGGGTCCAGACCGGACCCGGCGCCACCGCGTTGACCCGGATGCCGTCGTCGGCGAGCATCTGCGCCAGCCCGTGCGTGAAGGTGGTGATGGCGCCCTTGGTCATCGCGTAGTCGAGCAGGTGCGGGGAGGGCTGGAACCCCTGCACCGACGTGGTGTTGATGATGGAGGAGCCCGGCCGCAGGTGCGGGCGGGCCTCGCGGCAGAGCCAGAACATCGCGTACAGGTTGGTCCGCACCACCCGGTCGAACTGCTCGGTGGTGATCGCCTCGATCCCCTCGGGCTGGGACATCTGGTAGGCCGCGTTGTTCACCAGCAGGTCCAGGCCGCCGAGTTCGGCGACGGTCCGGGCGACCAGCTCGCGGCAGACCTCTTCGTCGCGGATGTCGCAGGGCACCGCGATGCCGGTGCGCCCGGCCTCGGTGATGTGGCGCAGGGTGACGCCGGCCTCGTCCCGCTCCTCGGGCAGGTGGGCGAAGACGATGTCCGCCCCCTCCCGGGCGAAGGCGAGCGCCACGGCCCGCCCGATCCCGGAGTCCCCGCCGGTCAGCAGCACCCGCCGGTCCCGCAGCAGCCCGCTGCCCCGGTAGCTCTCCTCGCCGTGGTCCGGCTCGGGGTCCATGTGCTCGGTGCTGCCGGGGTGCTGCTGGCTCTGCTCGGGCTGGGGCGGGCGCGGACGGTTCTCGGAAGGGTCCTGGGTGCCTCGGGGGTCGGTCATGACGGTGCTCCTTTCGCTGGTGACGGTGGGTCGGACAGCTGTCAGGCCGGCTGTGTCGCGGCCTCGGCGAGGTGGCCCGGCCGCAGGGCGCTGCGCCCCTGGGTCCAGGCGTCGAGCAGCAGGGCGCCGAGCCGGTCCTCCACCAGGGAGGTGGCGGCGACGCCGAAGGCCACGTCGGCGTCGAGCTCCGGTTCGTCGGCGAGCAGCCCCGCCACCACGTCGCGGCGCACCACCTGCTCGTGGACGGCGTCCGCCTCGACGTGCTCCTCGTAGAAGCGGACCGCCGCCGGACCGGCCCCGGCCCGGCGCAGCGCGTCCGCCAGCCGCCGGGAGCCGGGGGAGGAGGTCACCTCGACGGCGGCGAAGTGGCCGACCAGCGCCCCACGCAGCGCCCGGTGCAGGCCGAAGAGCGACATGAGGTTGACGGTGGCGAGCGCGGCCGCCGGGGTCGCGTCCAGGTAGTGGCCGTACGCCGGGTCGAGGCCGAGTTCGGCCATCAGCTCGGCGTAGAGGCGGGCGTGCACGTCCTCGGCGCGCCCCGCCCCGAACTCGTCGTACTCCACCGCGACCAGCCCGGCCTTGGCCCGGCCGTGCAGCCGGGGGATCATCCAGGCGTGCGGGTCGGCCTCCTTGAGGTGGTAGAGGGAGCGCAGCGCCGCGTACTCGCGCAGTTCGGGCAGCCGGTGGGTGCGGCGCAGGTGGTGGCTGACGCTGCCCGGTTGCGGTCCCGCGGGCTCCACCAGCAGGGCGTCCAGGGCCGCCGCGGCACTGGCCGGACGCTCGGCGTCGGCGCGCAGGGCGAGCAGGAAGGGCTGTTCCAGGGTGGTGCGCAGGGCCAGCAGTTCGGGGTCCCACTCGCGGCTGTCGTCGGCCGGGGCGCCCGCGAACCCCTGGTAGTGGAGCTCGTACAGGACGTACAGGGCGAGCTGGAGGTCGTCGCCGTACGGGTCGGCAGTGGCCTCGGCGCCGCCGGTGACGGGGGAGCCGCCGGAGCGCAGCGCCTCCACCACCCCCGCGGACACGGGGCCGCGCGGCTCGGGGAGCCGGGGCCGGGTGAGCCGGGAGTCGGCGGGCGTGGTCATCGGGGTTCCTCCTCGGGAGGGTTCGGGGTGTCCGGGGTCTTCGGGGCGCGTACCCGGTGGCTGGTGTCGCACCACGGGTAGCGGGCGCTGCGCCGGCAGGTGCAGACGGCGACGGTCGGGCGGTGCGAGAAGTGGGTGGCACCGTCCTCGGTGACCACCTCGACGGGCCCGTCCACCAGCACCGGCCCGCCGTCGCGGTCCAGGCGCACCCGGGTGGGGCGGTCAGGCGTGGACGGCACGGACGATCACCAGTTCCTCCCAGGGGCTGCCGTCGGCGAGCCCCTGTCGCATCAGCCACTCCCGGCGGGCGGAGAGCACCGGCCCGTACGGGATGCGGACCCGGTCGCGGACCTCGGCGCGCATCCCGGCGCCGGCAAGGCGGCGCAGGGTGGCCTCGGTGCCGCAGAGCGCGGAGTGGACCAGCAGCAGGACGCCGCCGGGGCGCAGCGCGGCCGGGGCGTCGGCGCAGATCCGGTCGAGCAGGGCGCGCCCGTCGGGTCCGGCGTCCCAGGCGCGGGCCGGGCCGGAGGCGGGCGGCGTCTCCTCGGGCGCGGGCACGTAGGGCGGGTTGCTGACCACCAGGTCGAAGGTGCGGCCGGAGACGGGCGCCGTCAGGTCGCCGCGGTGGACGCGCAGCCGGCAGCCGGCCCGGGCCGCGTTGATCCGGGTGGTGAGGACGGCGGTCCAGGAGATGTCGACGGCGGTGACGCGGGCCCCGGTGCGGGCCGCGTGCAGGGCCACCGCGCCGGAGCCGGTCCCGAGGTCGAGGACCTCGGTGCCGGGGCCGGGCTGCTCGGCGGTGACGGCCCGCGTCAGCAGGGCTGTGTCGTGCTGCGGCGCGTAGACCCCGGCCGGGGCGAACACCGGGGAGCGCGGGGGAGCGGGGGCACTGGTCATCGGGCGACTCCGTCCTGGTCGGGGCAGCGGCGGGCGCGGCCGGACCTCCTGTCCACTTTCCGGCTGATCGGCGGGCTCCACCACTTGGGGTAGGGATACGGGTACCCCTGAAGATCGCGTCCATCGCCTTCGTCGTCCGTTCTCTCCCCGGACCGGATGGGCAGGAATGACTGGCTCCGCAGCGGTCAGACGGAGGGCGAGGGACCTTTCACGGGGCGCTCGCGAAATCCCGGGCGTAACGTGGAGAACAAGACATGTCGGGCGGCGGTCCTGGCTGGGCGGACAGCCCAGGGGCCGCTGGCACCGACTCACCGCCCAGCGGCAGGAGGCGCGCAGATGTACGCAATGACCGAGGCCCAGGTCGTACGAGCGGCCGAGTCGGCGGGAGCGTCAGGATGGGTGCTCGGCATCGTGCTCGTCGTCGTCGCCGCGGCAGTGGTGGGCATGCTCATCTGGGTGGTCCGCAAAGGCATCCGGCAGCGCGCGACGGACCCGGAGCCGCCCAGCCCCGAGTCGCAGCCGCACCGGCCCGACCGCCCCACCCACGAGGAGGCCTACCGCGAGGACGACGAGGGCGAGTTCCCCACCGACGGCGGCCGGCTCCTTCCCCATGAGCTGAAGGATGTCAGCAGCCACCGGACCCAGCCGCCCGAGGGCGGCCGTCCCAAGCACACGCCGGGCCACAGCGGCGGCTTCGGCAGCGGCGGCGCCGGAGGCTGAGCCGCGCTCCCGCCGCTCCGGCACGGCCCACCGCCCGAAGGCCGGGCCCCTGTCCCAGGGGCCCGGCCTTCGGGGTGCGCGGCGCCCGCGCTCAGGTCATCGGCGGCGTCTCGCCCGCGGTGGTGCCGGCGTCGATGACGGAGAAGGCCGCCCCCTGCTGGTCGGAGACGGCGGCGAACCGTCCGAAGGGCGTGGTCACCGGCCCGTGGTGGACCTGCCCGCCCAGGCGTACCGCCGTCTCGACCGCCGTGTCGCAGTCGGGCACGGAGAAGTAGACGTTGACGTAGGAGGGAACCTCCGGCGGGAAGTCGTCGGTCATCGCCATCCGGCCCAGCACCGGGCGGCCCGCCGCGCTCCACACCCGGAAGTCCGTCCCCGGGTCCTCCATCACGCCGACCTCGTAGCCGAAGAGCTCCGGGAAGAACCCGTCGGTCGCCGCCGGATCGCGGGTGTTGACCTCCGCCCAGGCGTACGCGCCCGGCGCCTCGGTCAGCCCGAAGCCCGGGTGGCCGCCCGGCTGCCAGAGCCCGAAGGCCACCCCCGCGGGGTCCCGCAGCGAGGAGGTGGTGCCGAAGCCGCCGACGTCCTCGGGCCCCATCACCACCGTGCCGCCCAGCCCCTCCACCCGCCCGGTCGCGGCGGCCGCGTCCGAGGTGGCCAGGTAGAGGTTCCACAGGGCGGGAACGTCGGCGCCGGGCATGACGGGCATGACCGCGGCGACGGGCTCGCCGTCCATCAGCGCCATCGTGTAGCCGCCGTACTCCTCGGCGTGCTCTTCGTCGAAGGTCCAGCCGAGGACCTGGCCGTAGAAGCCGCGCGCGGCGGCCACGTCGGGGAACATGGCGTCGGCCCAGCAGGGCGCGCCTTCGGGGAACGGACTCACGGGGGAGCCTCCACAGGGGCGGGAAGGGATGAGCCGGCGGCCGGGCGGCCGCCGAACGGGCCGGGCGGGCGTGGTGCCCGGGCCCGGCCCGTGGGTGAGGGGGAGGGGCGGGGGGGCGGGCGGGGCCCCCGCCCCGCGCCCCGCCCGCCCCCCCCCGGCCCCCGCCGCCCCCCCCCCGCCCCCCGCGCCGGCCGCGGGTTGGGCCCGCCGCAACACGGTCGGCGCCACAC